>NZ_JBHWIW010000024.1:0-98654 GCF_042731955.1 Streptomyces sp. NPDC059828
ACCCCCGTGCACCACACCTGCGGGGCGCCCGCGCCCCGCCCGCGTCCCGGGCGGCCCCCTTCCGGGGCGGGCCCGGTTAGTTCCGCCCCGCCCCCGGCCCTGTTGTGCGGCCTCGCGGTGTGCGGACGCCACGCGGCGGTCGGCCTGGGGTCCACGGTGTACCGCACCCTGCCCCACCGCGACTGAGGTGGGGTGCCGTGCACCGCGGTGCGGTGCGGTGACTACTCACGCCAACTCCCGCGCGAGCAAAGAGGCCCGGCCGGCACAAGCCGACCGGGCCTCAGGAGTGGGCGCTACGCCTTGCGGAGCCGGAAGGCCAGGGACAGGCCCGCGTCCGTGAAGGGGGAGCCGTACGAGGAGTCCGCCTCGCCGGAGGCGAAGTCCGTCGCGAGGACCTCCTCCGCGATCAGGGACGCGTGGTCCGTGAGGGCCTTGGTCACCTCGGGGTCCTCGGAGGTCCACCGGAGGGCGATCCGGTCGGCCACGTCCAGGCCGCTGTTCTTGCGGGCCTCCTGGATCAGCCGGATCGCGTCACGCGCCAGCCCCGCGAGCCGCAGCTCAGGGGTGATCTCCAGGTCGAGCGCGACCGTCGCGCCCTGCTCGGAGGCCACCGACCAGCCCTCCCGGGGGGTCTCGGTGATGATGACCTCCTCCGGGGAGAGGGTGATGGTCTCACCGCCCACCTCCAGTGTCGCCGTGCCGCCGCGCAGCGCGAGGGACAGCGCCGCGGCGTCGGCCGAGGCGACGGCCTTCGCCACGTCCTGGACGCCCTTGCCGAACCGCTTGCCCAGCGCCCGGAAGTTCGCCTTGGCCGTGGTGTCCACCAGCGAACCGCCGACCTCCGACAGGGAAGCCAGCGAGGAGACGTTCAGCTCCTCGGTGATCTGCGCATGCAGCTCCGGCGACAGCGACTCGAAGCCCGCCGCCGCGACCAGGGCCCGCGACAGCGGCTGGCGGGTCTTGACCCCGGATTCCGCACGGGTCGCACGGCCCAGCTCCACCAGCCTGCGGACCAGCACCATCTGCTGGGACAGCGTCGGGTCGATCGCGGACAGGTCCGCTTCGGGCCAGCTCGCCAGGTGCACCGACTCCGGGGCCTCCGGAGTCACCGGGACCACCAGGTCCTGCCACACCCGCTCCGTGATGAAGGGGGTGAGCGGGGCCATCAGCCGGGTCACGGTCTCGACCACGTCATGGAGGGTGCGCAGTGCCGCCGGGTCACCCTGCCAGAAGCGGCGGCGCGAACGGCGCACATACCAGTTCGACAGGTCGTCCACGAAGGTGGAGATCAGCTTGCCGGCGCGCTGGGTGTCGTATGCCTCCAGCGCCAGGGTGACCTGGTCCACCAGCGCGTGCAGTTCGGACAGCAGCCAGCGGTCCAGCACCGTGCGCTCGGCCGGCGCCGGATCGGCAGGCGAAGGGGACCAGCCGGACGTGCGGGCGTACAGAGCCTGGAAGGCGACCGTGTTCCAGTAGGTGAGGAGGGTCTTGCGGACCACCTCCTGGATGGTGCCGTGGCCCACCCGCCGCGCCGCCCAGGGCGAGCCGCCGGCCGCCATGAACCAGCGCACCGCGTCCGCGCCGTGCTGGTCCATGAGGGGGATCGGCTGGAGGATGTTGCCCAGGTGCTTGGACATCTTGCGGCCGTCCTCGGCGAGGATGTGGCCGAGGCAGACGACGTTCTCGTACGAGGACTTGTCGAAGACCAGCGTGCCGACCGCCATCAGCGTGTAGAACCAGCCGCGGGTCTGGTCGATGGCCTCCGAGATGAACTGCGCCGGGTAGCGCTTCTCGAAGATCTCCTTGTTCTGGTACGGGTAGCCCCACTGCGCGAACGGCATCGAGCCCGAGTCGTACCAGGCGTCGATGACCTCGGGGACCCGTGTGGCCTGCCCGGAGCACTCAGGGCACGGGAAGGTGATCTCGTCGATGAACGGCCGGTGCGGATCGAGAGCGGACTGGTCGGTGCCCGTCAGCCCGGTCAGCTCGGCGCGCGAGCCGACGCAGGTGAGGTGGCCCTCCTCGCAGCGCCAGATGGGCAGCGGGGTGCCCCAGTAGCGGTTGCGGGAGAGCGCCCAGTCGATGTTGTTGTTGAGCCAGTCGCCGAAGCGGCCGTGCTTGACCGACTCGGGGAACCAGTTGGTGTTCTCGTTCTCCTCGAGCAAGCGGTCCTTGACCGCGGTGGTGCGGATGTACCAGGACGGCTGCGCGTAGTAGAGCAGCGCCGTGTGGCAGCGCCAGCAGTGCGGGTAGCTGTGCTCGTACGGGACGTGCCGGAACAGCAGACCGCGCTCGTCCAGGTCCCTGGTCAGCGCCTCGTCGGCCTTCTTGAAGAAGACCCCGCCGACCAGCGGCACGTCCTCCTCGAAGGTGCCGTCGGGGCGCACCGGGTTGACGACCGGCAGGCCGTAGGCGCGGCAGACCTTGAGGTCGTCGTCACCGAAGGCGGGGGACTGGTGGACCAGACCCGTACCGTCCTCGGTGGTGACGTACTCGGCGTTGACCACGAAGTGGGCGGGCTCGGGGAACTCCACGAGACCGAAGGGGCGCTCGTACGTCCAGCGCTCCATATCGGCGCCCGTGAAGGACTGGCCGGTTACCTCCCAGCCTTCACCGAGCGCCTTCTCCAGCAGCGGTCGGGCGACCACGAGCCTCTCCTGGCCGTTGGTCGCCACTACATACGTGACCTCGGGGTGCGCGGCCACCGCGGTGTTCGACACCAGCGTCCAGGGGGTCGTCGTCCACACCAGCAGTGACGCCTCGCCGGCGAGCGGCCCTGAGGTCAGCGGGAAGCGGACGAAGACGGACGGGTCGACGACCGTCTCGTAGCCCTGCGCCAGCTCGTGGTCGGACAGACCGGTGCCGCATCGGGGGCACCAGGGGGCGACGCGGTGGTCCTGGACCAGCAGGCCCTTCTTGAAGATCTCCTTCAGCGACCACCAGACGGACTCGATGTACGCCGGGTCCATCGTCCGGTACGCGCCGTCGAGGTCGGCCCAGTACCCCATACGGGTCGTGAGCTCGGCGAACGCGTCGGTGTGGCGGGTCACCGACTCACGGCACTTGGCGTTGAACTCGGCGATGCCGTAGTCCTCGATGTCCTGCTTGCCGCTGAAGCCGAGCTCCTTCTCGACGGCGAGCTCGACGGGCAGGCCATGGCAGTCCCAGCCCGCCTTGCGGGCCACGTGGTAGCCCCGCATGGTGCGGAAGCGCGGGAACACGTCCTTGAAGACACGGGCCTCGATGTGGTGGGCGCCGGGCATGCCGTTGGCGGTGGGCGGGCCCTCGTAGAACACCCATTCGGGGCGGCCCTCGGACTGCTCGAGGCTCTTCGCGAAGATCTTGTTGTCCTGCCAGAAGTCGAGCACGGCGTGCTCGAGTGCGGGCAGGTCGACCTGGGCGGGTACCGGGCGGTACTGAGGCGGCGGCGTCATGTACGGGCTCCTCCAACGGACTGTGCCTGTTCCGTCGGAGGGACGAGAGCCGATGAGCTGCTCCCGCGGTACCACCCTCCTTGGCCCTGGACGAGCTCGTCCCGGGCCCCCTCATTGAGGTCGCGAAGCCGGTTCTACTCGCCGGGGCACCGTGCGGTGACCGGGCTTTCTTCCGGCGGCTCCGGGGTGATGTTTCGCTTCGCGCTCGCCCCCGGGCTCACACCGTCCCCGGGTCGCTCATGGCTGCGTACGACGCTACTGGTCCCCATCCATGCCTTTCGCTCCGCCCAGTGTACGGGCCCTGCCCTGGCGGGGCCGACCGGATTTCCGCCGTGACCCGAATGGCCATACGTTCGCGCGCCGGCTCCGCGTACCGGTCATCAGGCGGATTACCAGGCGGGGAGCTGGGCACAACGGATGCAGGCTCGCGTCCGAGCAGGCGCGGGACGGGCCCTGCGGGCGGCGTGCCACGTTGCCGCGGCGCTGGGGCCGATTTATCGTCCCAGCACCGATTCGCGCGCAAGATCACAATATGTGAAGGGGCCGCGGCCATGGTGGCGAAGAAGACCGCCGTGAAGAAGACGGCGTCCATGAGGTCCACCGCCGCCGCAGGTGCGGCGGCCAAGGGAATGGACGGCAACAAGAAGAGCACCGTCGCGACGAGGCGTCCGGCCGGTGGCCGGACGCCGAAGACCGGCGAAGCCGGTGCGTACGCGCACGAGGCGACGGAGGTGAGGGCCGTGGCACCGGCGAAGAAGGCCACCAGGGCGGGCTCCGGCGCGGCGAAGCCCGAGGAGGCGAAGAAGACCGCGACCAAGGCCGCCGCCAAGACCGCCAAGACCGCGGCCGGGCCCGCCAAGCCCGCGAAGCGCGCGGGTACGAAGGCCGCGGCGAAGAAGCCCCCCGCCCACAAGGAAGCGGCGGGACGCCCCGAGGCGTCCACCCCGGCGGCGGCCCCCAAGGCGCCGGCGAAGACCAAGAAGACGGCGGCCGTCGGCAAGACGGCGGGCGCCGGTGCCGGAAAGGCCACCAGAACGGCCAAGGAGGCGGCGAAGGCCGCCAAGCAGACGGGAGCCAGGACCGTGGGAGCGAAGAAGATCGTGGCCGGAGCCACAGCGGGCGGGGACAGCACGGCCACGGCACTGGCAACCGAGCGTGCCGCGGCGGTGCCCGGAGAGCTGGCGGTGCGTCCGGGCGAGGACCCGTGGGCGCCCGAAGAGGTCGCCGAGGCGCGCACCGAGCTCGAGGACGAGCTGGCCAGACTGCGGGCCGAGATCAGCCACTCCGAGGAGGCGCTGACCGGTCTGATGCGCGACTCCGGTGACGGCGCGGGCGACGACCAGGCCGACACCGGGACCAAGAACATCACACGCGAGCACGAGATCGCCCTGGCCAACAACGCCCGCGACATGGTCGAGCAGTCGGAGCGCGCCCTGCACCGCCTCGACACGGGCACGTACGGTCTCTGCGAGATCTGCGGGAAGCCCATCGGCAAGGCGAGGATGCAGGCCTTCCCGAGGGCGACCCTGTGCGTGGAGGACAAGCAGAAGCAGGAGCGCCGAGGCTGAGCGGCCCTTTCGCAGGCCCGTTTCACGGAGGTGCCGTACCCTCGTGACCAGTCAGGTACCACTCAGGTACCCAGGTCGAGGGACTCACGTGGCAGAGGCGGAGCGCGTCATCGGTACGCCGGACAACAAAGACGAGGCCGACGACGCGGCTGCGGCCGCGGCTGCTGAGGCAGGTCCCGACGAGCGCTCCTCGGACGAACGTCCCGGGGAGCGTTCCCGGGGCAGGCGCCGCGTCGTCGCGCTGTTCGCGGTGGCGATCGTGGCGTACCTGATCGACCTCGGCAGCAAGCTGCTCGTGGTGGCGAAGCTGGAGCACCAGCCGCCGATCCCGGTCATCGGCGATCTGCTGCAACTCACGGCGGTGCGCAACCCCGGTGCGGCCTTCGGCTTCGGTGGCGCCTTCACGATCATCTTCACGATCATCGCTGCCATCGTGGTCGTGGTGATCGCACGGCTTGCGCGCAAGCTCTACAGCCTGCCCTGGGCCATCGCGCTCGGACTGCTGCTCGGCGGTGCGCTGGGCAATCTCACCGACCGGATCTTCCGGGCGCCCGGCTTCCTCCAAGGCGCCGTCGTCGACTTCATCGCGCCCGCACACTTCGCCGTGTTCAATCTCGCGGACTCGGCGATCGTCTGCGGTGGCTTCCTCATCGTGATCCTTTCCTTCCGGGGACTGGACCCCGACGGGACCGTGCACAAGGACTGAGCCGACCGGCGGACCGGTCACACGGGAGGACAAGGCATACTCGACGGGTGAGTACGCTTCCCGAAACCCGCACCCTGCCCGTTCCCGACGGCCTCGAAGGCGAGCGCGTCGACGCCGCCATCTCCCGTATGTTCGGGTTCTCCCGTACCAAGGCCGCCGAGCTCGCGGCCGCCGGGAAGGTGCTGGTCGACGGGGTCACGGTCGGCAAGTCCGAGCGGGTCAGCGGGGGCGCGTGGCTCGAGGTCGAGATGCCGCAGGCGCCCGCCCCGGTGCAGATCGTCGCGGAGCCGGTCGAAGGTATGGAGATCGTCCACGACGACGACGACATCGTCGTGATCGTCAAGCCGGTCGGGGTGGCCGCGCATCCGAGCCCCGGCTGGACCGGTACGACCGTGATCGGCGGGCTCGCCGCCGCCGGCTACCGGATCTCCACATCGGGCGCGGCGGAGCGCCAGGGCATCGTGCACCGGCTGGACGTCGGCACCTCGGGCCTGATGGTGGTCGCCAAGTCGGAGCGCGCGTACACGCTGCTGAAGCAGCAGTTCCGCGACCGCACGGTCGACAAGCGCTACCACGCCCTGGTGCAGGGCCACCCCGACCCGCTGAGCGGCACCATCGACGCGCCGATCGGGCGGCACCCGCAGCATGACTACAAGTGGGCCGTGACCGCCGACGGCAAGCCGTCCGTCACGCACTACGACCTGATGGAGGCCTTCAGGGCCGCCTCGTTGCTCGACATCAAGCTGGAGACGGGCCGTACGCACCAGATCCGGGTGCACATGTCGGCGCACCGGCACCCCTGTGTGGGCGATCTCACCTATGGTGCCGATCCGACGATGGCACGGAGGCTCGGTCTGACCCGGCAGTGGCTGCACGCGGTGCGGCTCGGCTTCGAGCACCCCTCCGACGGGCAGTGGGTCGAGTTCAGCAGCACCTACCCCGACGACCTCCAGTCGGCGCTGGACCGGATCGCGGCGGAGAGCGCCTGAGCGAGCGGCGCTCGAGCGGGTCGCGCTCGAGCGTGCGGCGTCTCGGCCCCCTGCTCTGATTCGCGGTGATCGCGTGGGAGGCTTACCAGGCCGACCGTCGACGTACCGCCCCCGGGAGGTCCGCCCGTGGACCAATTGGCCTTGTTGTTCACGCTGTTGCTGGGGGCCGTGGTCACCGTGCCGCTGGGGGCGCGGCTGGGGCTGCCGGCGCCCGTGCTGATGACGCTCATCGGTGTGGTGCTCGCGCTGCTGCCGTTCGTGCCGAACATCGCCCTGCCGCCCGAGTACATCCTGCCCCTGCTGCTCCCGCCGCTGCTGTACGCCGCGGTCCAGCGCACGTCCTGGCGCCAGTTCACCGCCAACATCCGTCCCATCCTGCTGCTCGCCGTCGCCCTGGTGTTCGTCACCACGGCGGCGGTCGCGGCCGTGGCCCAGGCCGTCGTCCCCGGCCTGCCGTTGGCCGCCGCCGTCGCGCTCGGTGCGCTGGTCGCGCCGCCCGACCCGATCGCCGCGACCGCCGTCGCGGGCTCGCTCGGGCTGCCGCGGCGGCTGGTGTCGATCCTGGAGGGCGAGGGGCTCTTCAATGACGTCACCGCGATCGTGCTCTACCACGTGGCGATCGCCGCCGCCGTCAGCGGCAGTTTCTCCTGGCCCCAGGCGGCCGGGGAGCTGGTGCTCTCCGCCGTGGTGGCGGTCGCGGTCGGGCTCGCGCTGGGCTGGCTGTCGAACCGGCTGATGGGGCTGCTGGGCGATGCCACCCTCCAGATCGGGCTCACCCTGCTGGTGCCGTTCGTGAGTTACGCGCTGGCCGAGGAGCTCCTCGGGTCCGGTGTGCTCGCCGTCCTCGTCACCGCGCTCTATCTCGCCGAGAACGCCGTCGACGCGGACGATGTGATGGGACGCCTGGCCGGGGACACGTTCTGGCAGATCGTGGACACCCTGGTGACCGGACTCGCCTTCGGCGTGATCGGGTTGGAACTCCACCAGGTCATCGGAGCGGCGGCCGCCGGGCACGAGGCCGGGATGGTCACCCTGGCCGGCTGGGCCGCTGCGGTGGTCGCGGTCGTCGTCGGCGTACGGCTGCTGTATCTGCTGCCCGCCACCGCGCTCGCCAAGCGGCTCCACCGCATCCGCGACTACGACGAGGAGATCCCGGTCGGCTGGCGCGAGACCGTCGTCATGTGGTGGTCCGGGATGCGGGGCGTGGCGTCGGTGGCGTTGGCTCTCGCGATCCCCCTGCGGACCGATGCCGGTGAGCCGTTCCCCTACCGCGACGAGATCATCTTCATCGCGTTCGCAGTGATCATGACCACCCTCGTCGTGCAGGGCCTCAGCCTGCCGTGGCTGGTGAAACGCCTCGGGGTACGGGCCGACACGGATGCCGAGCGGGCCCTGGAAAGAGACCTCGCGCGCCGGGCGGCACGGGCGGCCAAGCACCGGTTGAAGGAGATCGAGGAGGTCGAGGACCTGCCCGAGGACATCGCCGAGCGGCTGCAGCGGGCGGCGTACGACGTCGGCACCCGGATCAGCCCCGACATCGTCGACGAGGAACGCCGCGACTGGTATGCCAAGCGCGATCGCCGGCTGCGCACCGTGTCCCGTATCACCCGGGAGATGCTGTCCGCGGCGCGCCACGAGGTGCTGGCGGCCCGCAGTGAGCCGGGTACCGATCCCGAGGTGGTGGACCGTGTGCTGCGCCATCTCGATGTGCGCAGTCTGCGCTGACCCGGGTCGACCCCTGCGCCGGTATGCGGCGGTCAGTGGCATTCAGGCGGCCCCGCGCCCCAACTGCCTGGCCCAGTTCCGCACATCGGGGTCGGTCAGGCTGCCGGCCAGCCAGTCGTGGTCGAGCTCGACTCCTGGGAGGGACGGTACGACCGCGACGAAGAGCCCCGCGGCACGCGCCGAGGCGATGCCCGTGGCCGAGTCCTCGAAGGCGACGGTGTGTTCCGGAGCCGTACCGAGTGTCTCGCATGCCGTGATGTAGAGGTCTGGCGCGGGCTTGGGGGAACGCACCTCGTCGGCGGCGAACGAGTGGGTGACGTACTCGGCGAGACCGGCCGACCGCAGTGCCGCGTCCAGCAGCTCCCGCGGGCTGTTGCTGGCTACGGCGATGGGTACGGCTGCCCGGCAGGCGCGCACCAGCTCGGCCGCCCCGGGCAGGGCCGGGGCGCCCCGGGACAGCTCTTTGCGTACTCTCCCGAGGAGTTCGGCGGCGAGTTCGGCGCCGGCGCCGGGGCGGCCGAGATACCGGGCCATGGCCTCACCCGCGTCCTCCAGGGTGCGGCCGATGACCAGGGCCTTCTGTTCGGGGCCGAAGGCATGGCCGTGTGCGGCGAAGACGGCCGTCTCCGCGACGGTCCAGCAGGATTCGGTGTCGACGAGCAGACCGTCGCAGTCGAAGACCACGGCCTCGACGCCGGTGGGCAGAGCGATCATGAACGACACCCTAGGGTGGGAGTCGTGCAACTTCCATATTCCTGCCCGGAATCGGGCAGGAATTGCTCTGTTGTCTCCTCGGTGTGCGGTCAGTCCCGTCCGGTTCGCCGGGACGCACCCTCCTCCGCGTAGGCTCCCGGAGCCTCCACCGCGATCGCCGTCGTGATGCGGGGCAGCGCATGGGCGTGGTGCTCGCACAGCCAGGAGATCAACTGCTCGCGCACCGCGCAGCGAACCGTCCAGAGGTCGTCGGCGTCCTTGGCGGTGACCATCGCTCGTACCACCATCGAGTTCGGCGTGGTGTCCGTGACCGCAAGCGACCAGTCGCGGCCGTCCCAGGCCTTGCACTCGTGCAGGATCTCCTGGAGCTTCTCGCGCATCGCGGACACCGGCGCCGAGTGGTCGAGGTGCAGCAGGACGGTGCCGGTCATCTGCGCACCACCGCGTGACCAGTTCTCGAACGGCTTGCTGGTGAAGTACGAGACCGGCATGGTGATCCGCCGCTCGTCCCAGGTGCGTACCGCGAGGAAGGTGAGGGTGACCTCCTCCACGGTGCCCCACTCGCCGTCCACCACGACGGTGTCCCCGATCCGCACCATGTCACCGAAGGCGATCTGGAAGCCGGCGAAGAGATTGCCGAGGGTGGACTGCGCGGCCACACCGGCGACGATGCCGAGCACACCCGCCGAGGCGAGCAGCGAGGCCCCCAGTTTGTCCATCCCGGGGAAGGTCAGCAGCATCGAAGCGGCGGCGACCACACAGACGATGGCCGTGACGATCCGCTGGACGAGTGCCACCTGGGTGCGCACCCGGCGCACCCGGGCCGGGTCCCGGGTGGTGGCCGCGTACCGCGAGTAGGAGGACTCGACCACGGCGGCCGCTATCCGCATCACGAGCCAGGCCGAGGCCGCGATCAGCACCAGGGTCAGCACATGGCCGATCAGCCTCTCGTTCCGCTCCACGGCCGGGATGTGCGTCTCGCCGTAGGTGCCCCTCAGCAGCGCGGTGAGCAGCACCACCTGCAGTGGCGCGCGGCAGCGGCGCAGCAGGCCCCACAGTGGGGTCTCGGTGTGGCGGGCGTCGGTTCGGCGCAGCAGCAGGTCCGCAAGCCATACCAGCAGCAGGGTCAGCCCCACCGAGCCGACCAGGACGATCATCGGGCGCAGCACGTTCTCCATAACTTCGAACGTAACCTGACCGCATGGACATCATGCTTTTCCATTCTGTGTACGGTCTGCGGCCGGCCGTGCACGCGGCTGCCGAGCGACTGCGTGCCGCCGGGCACCAGGTGTGGACGCCCGACCTGTTCGACGGGCGTACGTTCGACTCCGTCGAGGGGGCCATGGAGTTCCGCGACGAGGTCGGCATGGACGAACTGCTCAAGCGGGCGGTCCTGGCCGCCGCGCCCCACTCCGAGCGCGGACTCGTGTACGCGGGCTTCTCGTTCGGCGCCGCCGTAGCGCAGAATCTCGCGCTCGGCGACGAGAAGGCGCGCGGCCTGCTCCTTTTGCACGGAACATCCGATATCGCCAAGGATGCCCGGGTTGATGAACTGGCCGTCCAGCTGCACGTGGCCGACCCCGATCCGTTCGAGCCCCATGACTGGCTGACGGCCTGGTATCTCCAGATGGGCAAGGCGGGGGCCGATGTGGAGGTGCACCGCTACCCGGGTGCGGGGCATCTGTACACCGACCCCGACCTGCCGGACTTCGACGAGGAAGCGGCCGGGCAGACCTGGCGGGTGGCGCTCGCTTTCCTCGACTCGCTCGCGGAGGGCTGAGGGGAAAACCCCGCCGCCGTCAGGAGGAGGGGCGGTAGCACTGGCCCGTGGGGTTGTCGGCCGGGGGCCTGCACTGGAATCCGTAGTCGTCCCCACTCGTGCTGAGATAGCGGCCGATACAGGCGTTCGCCGTGGTCCTTCCGCGCTCGGCACAGAAGACGAGCGCGGACGCGCCGCTGGTGAACGGGCCGGGCGCGTAGACCACCCAGTAGCCGGGGCGCAGTGAGGCGTAGTCGTCGCTGCGCAGCACATCGGCCTCCGGCACGGTGGTGCGTACGGCGGCGAGACGCTGGTCGCGGGCCGTCGTACCCGAGCTGACGGGCTCCGAGAACAGCTGCGCGATCC
This sequence comes from Streptomyces sp. NPDC059828, assembly GCF_042731955.1. Lineage (NCBI taxonomy): Bacteria > Bacillati > Actinomycetota > Actinomycetes > Kitasatosporales > Streptomycetaceae > Streptomyces > Streptomyces sp. NPDC059828. The sequence goes on from NZ_JBHWIW010000024.1 coordinate 11,262, forward strand.
AGCGGCCGGACGGCGGGAGTGCTTCGTCAGGCCGGGCGGCGGACGGGCTGGGCGGGAGCACGGGTGTCGCCGCCGGTGCGCTGGGCGAGGCGGGTCCCGAGGACAAGGAAGCCGGTGCCGAGGGCGGCACGGGGGTGGGCGAAGCCGGACCGGCCGGGGTGACGGCAGCCGGGCGTTTTGCGTCCTCCTTGGTGGCGCCCCCTTGTTCGCGCAGGGTCAGGGCGAGCGCGGTGGCGGCGGTGACCGCGACGGCCACCGCGATCGCGGTGATCACCACGGGCATACGGCGGCGCTCCCGCTCGCCCTCCCGTTCCCGTGACCCGGACGGGACCGTGGGGTGAGGGTCTTCGGGGACCGCGGGCCGCGGGCTGTCCAGTTGAGTGGGCACGGGCGGTGCGGGGGGCGTGGGAGGCGCCGTGCGTGCGGCCACCCGTCCCGGCGGTACCAGCCCGGTCACCGTCGGCCGGGACCAGTCCGGTGTCCCGCCGGCCTCCACCCGGGCCAGCATCGCGTCCAGCTCTCCGGCAACGGGGCGGGCCGCCGGATCCCGTACCAGCAGGGCCTCCAGCACCGGTGCGAGCGGCCCGGAGCGCGCCGGGGGCGGTACGGGATCGTCGAGCACCGCCGCCAGGGTGGCGAGCGTGGAGTCCCGGCGCAGCGGGCTGATGCCTTCCGCGCACACGTACAGCACCAGCCCCAGCGACCAGAGATCAGACGCCGGATTGTCCCGGTCATGGCCGCGGATCCGTTCCGGGGCGATGTACTCGGGCGAGCCGACCAGCTCACCCGTCATGGTCAGCGAGGTCGTGCCCTCCAGTGCCGCGATGCCGAAGTCGGTGAGCACGGCGACAGGCGGGCCCTCTGCACCGGGTCCGGCCGGAACACCGTTGCGCAGCAGCACATTGGCGGGTTTGACGTCCCGGTGCTGGATGCCGGCCGCATGGGCGGCGCTCAGCCCGGAGAGCACCTGGCGGCCGATCCGGGCGGCCTCGTCCGGAGCCATCGGCCCCCGGGTGAGCCGCTGTTGCAGCGAGTTGCCGGGCACCAGCTCCATCACGATCCACGGGTGGGGATCCGCGTCAACGATGTGGTGGATAGTCACCACATGTGGGTGACTGATCCGTGCGAGAGCACGGGCCTCGCGCAGCACACGCTCCCGCACGGCCGCGGACGCCCCCGCATCGGATCGGACCGCTTTCAGGGCAACTTCGCGGTGGAGCACGGTGTCGCGAGCCCGCCACACCGTGCCCATTCCTCCGCTGCCGAGCGGCTCGATCAGCTCGAACCGCGCGTCGATCACATCCCCCGGCGCGTTCATGGCGCCAGGTTAGAGGAACCAGAACCGCCCCGTTCACCGCACGGGCTGGTTCACCTTCTCCACTTTCTGGGTCCCGTTCAGGGTCCGGTACGAGCGGGTCCAAGACGCCGTGGCGTCCTGCTTCGTCCGGTCGGACAGCGTGTAGTAGTCCATCTGGGAGCGCTCGGTGGTCACATCCAGCACGCCGTAGCCGTGGTGGTCCATGTCGACCCACTTCACATGGCGGTTGGCGGCCTTGATCGCGGCCTGCGCGACAAGGGAGACCGTGCCCGGCAGGACATGCAGCAGGTCGTCCAGGTTGTCCGAGGTCACCGAGGTCACCACGAACTCCGTGGCGGCCGACTGCGACACCGGGTAGGTCGCGGCCTTCACCGGAACGTCGTTGGCCCAGGCCATGTGGATGTCACCGGTGAGGAACACGGTGTTCTTGATGCCGCGGTCCGTCAGGTGCTTCAGCAGCTCCTTGCGGTCGTCCGTGTAGCCGTCCCACTGGTCGACGTTGATGGCGAGGCCCTCCGTGGGCAGGCCCAGCAGCTTGGCGATCGGTTCGAGCAGATGCGCCGGAAGGGAGCCGAAGGCGACCGGCGAGATCATCACCGAGGTGCCGACCAGCTTCCAGGTCGCGTCGGAAGCCGCCAGACCCGACTTGAGCCAGTCGAGCTGGGCGCGGCCGGTGATGGTGCGCTCGGGGTCGTCGACCTTGCCGCTGCCCACCGACGCCTGCTGGGAGCGGAAGGAGCGCAGGTCCAGCAGATGGAGTTCGGCCAGCTTGCCGAAGCGCAGCCGGCGGTAGACGGTGCCCTCGGTCGCGGTGCGCACCGGCATCCACTCGAAGTACGCCTGCTTGGCCGCCGCTGCACGGGCGGCGTAGTCGCCCTCGGCGCCCGGGGTGTGGTTCTCGGCGCCACCGGACCAGGCGTCGTTGGCTATCTCGTGGTCGTCCCAGATCGCGATGATCGGGTGAGCCGCGTGCATCGTCTGGAGGTCGGCGTCGGTCTTGTACTTGCCGTGCCGGGTGCGGTAGTCGGCCAGGCTGAGGATCTCGTGCCTGGGCTCGTGCTGCCGTACGACGTACTTCTCCTCCGGGTAGCCGCCGGTGCCGTACTCGTAGATGTAGTCACCGAGATGCAGCACCGCGTCCAGGTCGGCACGGGCGGCCAGGTGGCGGTACGCGGAGAAGTAGCCCGCCTCCCAGTTGGCGCAGGACACCACACCGAAGCGCACCCCGGACGCGTTCGCGTCCACGGCGGGGGCGGTACGGGTACGGCCCACGGGGGAGACCGCGGGGCCGGAGCTGAAGCGGAAGTAGTAGACGGTGGACGCACGCAGACCGCGCACATCGACCTTGACGGTGTGGTCGCTCGTGGCGGTGGCGGTGGTCCGGCCGCCGGCCACGATCCGGGCGAAGCCCTTGTCCTCGGCGATCTCCCAGTTCACCTCCGTGGCGGGCCCCTTGCCTGAACCGGGCACGGCGTCCGTGGACGGTGTGACCCGGGTCCACAGCAGCACACCGTCGGAGAGGGGATCGCCCGAGGCGACACCATGGAGGAACGCGGTGCCCTGTGCGTCGTCGGCGTGGGCGGCGGAAGCCGCCGCGAGCGCGGGCGCGGCGACTGCGGTGGTGGTGACAGCGGTAGCGGCGGCGGCCTTGACGACCGCGCGGCGGCTTGGAGTTGTGGGGAGGAGTCTGGTCACGGCCGATCAGACTACTGACCAGTAAGGCAAACGGGCAGGCGAACGCCGAAATTTCGCCTGCCCGTTCGGAAAATATGGTCTGCCGTTACCCCTTGAGGGCCTTGGCGATCGCGGCGTCGTACTGCGCCGCCGTCATGGGAGCGTTCTCGGCACCCTCGGCGGTGATCTTCTTGCCGTCCATCTTCAGGGTCGGGGTGCCCTGGACGCCGCTGGAGTCGAACGCCGCGGACATCTTCAGCGCCCACGCGTCATAGGTGCCGTCCTTGACGGCATTCTGGAACTCGGTGTTGCCCTTCAGCGCCGTCACGGTGTCCGCCACCTCGATGAGGTAGTCGTCCTTGGCGAACTTGTCGTCGCGCTCCTCGGGGTGGTACTTCGCCGAGTACAGGGCGGCCTTGTACTCCAGGAAGGCCTCGGGGCTCACATTGAGCGCCGCGCCCAGCGCGGACAGGGCGTTCTTGGAGCCCTCGCCGTTGTCGGCGTTGTCGATGAAGGTGGCGCCGATGTACTTGATCTTGTACTTGCCGGCGTCCACGTCCTTCTTGACGTTCGAACCGACCGCCTGCTCGAAGGTGGCGCAGATCGGGCAGCGCGAGTCCTCGTAGAGCTCCAGGGTCTTCTTGGCGGTCGGCTTGCCGATCACCACGTTCGTGCCGTTCTCGCCCTCGGTGTTCTTCGGCTGCACGACCTTCGCGCTCTTCGCCGCCTCCCAGGCGGTGGGCTTGTTGAGGTGCATGATGAAGGCACCGACGCCGCCCGCCGCGGCCAGTACGCCGACGACCGAGGCGGCGACGATCAGCTGACGCCTGAGCTTGTCCTTCTTGGCCTGGCGCTCGCGCTCCGCGCGCAGGCGCTCACGAGCGGCCGCCTTGTTGGCCTGGCTGTTACGTGCACTCATGTGTGGTTTCTCCGTGTTCGAATGATCTTGGGCGGGGGAGTGTTCCGGGGACACCGGTTCAGGCGAGGGCGAGAGCCTGGAGCGGTGGTCCCCTCCGTCCCACGGAGTGAACGAGCAACAGGGGCTTTCCGGAGCGCTGCCGCCGGAAGGGCCGTACGGGACGACCCGGACGGCGGGTCGCGGGAGTGGCCCTGGGGGCTGCCGCGATCAGCAGTGGCCGGAAGGCGAAGGCCGCGACCGCCCGCAGCAGGGCCGCGAGGGCTGCCTCGCCGTGCCGCAGCCAGGCGGCGGCGACCAGCCCCACGGTGATGTGCGCGGCGAGCAGAAGCCAGGGCACGGCAGGGTCGGGGGAGTCGACCAGCGTGGCCATGTGTCCCTGGGACGAGGCCACCCCCGGCAGCGGGGCGCCGACCCCGCCGCCGCAGAGCACGTCGACCCCGACCGCGCGGAGGGAGCCGGCGACCGGGCCGCCCGCGGCGCCGTAGCAGACATGCTGACCCGCGGTGAAGACGGTGTCGGCGGCCAGCTCCAGCGGGACGAGCACGGCCGCGATCGGGCCGTAGGCACGCTCACGTCCCGCCAGTGCGTAGGCGAGCAGGAACACCCCCGCGGCGACCGCGCCCACCGTGACCAGGGGGAGCGGAGCCCGGGAGAGCAGCACATGGGAGGCCGCGGACAGCGTCACGACCACCGCCGTGAAGATCGCTGCCCGCAGCCCTCTGAGCCGGGTCCCTGAAACGTCCATCGACCAGTGAGTGTGCCATGGGCCGCTGTAAGCAGCCCTTAAGCGCAGTTCAGCAGGTGCGCGGGCCTGTGCTGCGGCACGGGCGGGGCCGTTACCGAAGCCCCGGAATCCTGCCGTTGCGGAAGAGGTCCACGAAGATCTGGTGGTCGGCCCTGGCCTGCGCGCCGTAACTGTGCGCGAAGTCCACCAGCAGCTCCCCGAAGCCGTCCTCGTCCGCCGCGATCGCCGCGTCGATGGCACGCTCCGTGGAGAACGGCACCAGCGAGTGGCCGCTCTCGTCGTCCGCCGCCGCGTGCATCGTGGCCGTGGCCCGGCCGAGGTCCGCGACGGTCGCCGAGATCTCCGCCGGATCGTCGATGTCCGACCAGTCGAGGTCCACCGCGTACGGCGAGACCTCCGCGACCAACTGCCCGGCGCCATCGAGCTCCGTCCAGCCCAGCCACGGGTCCGCGTGGTCCTGGAGTGCCCGCTGGGAGATCACCGTGCGGTGTCCCTCGTGCTGGAAGTAGCCGCGCACCCGCTCGTCGGTGATGTGCCGGGACACCGCCGGGATCTGCGCCTGCTTCATATAGATCACGACATCGTTCTCGAGGGCGTCGCTGTTGCCCTCCAGCAGGATGTTGTACGACGGCAGCCCGGCCGACCCGATACCGATGCCGCGCCGCCCCACGACGTCCTTCACCCGGTACGAGTCGGGGCGCGCCAGGCTCTCCTCGGGCAGGGTCTCCAGATAGCCGTCGAAAGCCGCCAGCACCTTGTAGCGCGTCGCCGCGTCCAGCTCGATCGACCCGCCGCCCTCGGTGAAGCGCCGCTCGTACTCCCGGATCTCGGTCATCGAGTCCAGCAGCCCGAAACGGGTCAGCGCACGGGCGCTGCGCAGCGCGTCGAGCAGCGGGCCCTCGGCGGTGTCCAGGGTGAACGGTGGCACCTCGTCGTTCTTGGCGCCCGAGGCGAGCGCGTGGATGCGCTCGCGGTAGGCCGCCGCGTAGGTCCGCACCAGCTCGGAGATCTGCTCGTCACTGAGGGCCTTGGTGTAGCCGATCAGCGCCAGCGAGGCGGAGAGCCGCTTGACGTCCCAGGTGAAGGGGCCGACATAGGCCTCGTCGAAGTCGTTGACGTTGAAGATCAGCCGGCCGTTCGCGTCCATGTACGTGCCGAAGTTCTCGGCGTGGAGGTCACCGTGGATCCACACCCGGCTGGTGCGCTCGTCCAGGTACGGGCCGCTGTTCTGCTCCCGCTCCAGGTCGGCGTAGAAGAGGCACGCCGTGCCCCGGTAGAAGGCGAAGGCCGAGCCGGCCATCTTGCGGAACTTCACCCGGAACGCGGCCGGGTCGGCGGCCAGAAGCTCGCCGAAGGCGGTGCCGAAGACGGCGAGGATCTCCTCGCCGCGCTCGCCGGCCATGGACTGGTGGACCGACATCGCTGGGTGCCTCCTGGTGCATGAGAATCAGAACGAAGAGCGGATGGGAAACCTGAACGAAAGGGACAGGGGGTTCCGTCCCGCTCAACGCACGACGGTAGTCCTGAGTGCCCCGCGATTGTCAGTGCGGAGCCGTAGACTTCCTCGCTGTCCGCTCAGACAGCTTCAGACAGACGGCAGGCGGACGCAGACCGCCCGCCGCCCGTCTCCTACCGTCCACCGGAGGCCTTCCGCCGTGACCAAGCCGCCCTTCACGCACCTTCACGTCCACACCCAGTACTCCCTGCTGGACGGTGCGGCGCGGCTCAAGGACATGTTCAATGCCTGCAATGAGATGGGCATGACGCATATCGCCATGAGCGATCACGGCAATCTGCACGGCGCGTACGACTTCTTCCACTCCGCCCAGAAGGCCGGGATCACCCCGATCATCGGCATCGAGGCCTACGTCGCCCCGGAGTCCCGGCGCAACAAGCGCAAGATCCAGTGGGGCCAGCCGCACCAGAAGCGGGACGACGTCTCCGGCTCGGGTGGTTACACCCACAAGACCATCTGGGCGGCCAACGCGACCGGTCTGCACAACCTCTTCCGGCTGTCCTCGGACGCGTACGCGGAGGGCTGGCTGCAGAAGTGGCCGCGGATGGACAAGGAGACCATCGCCCAGTGGTCCGAGGGCCTGATCGCCTCCACCGGCTGTCCCTCGGGCGAGCTCCAGACCCGGCTGCGCCTCGGCCAGTTCGACGAGGCCCTGAAGGCGGCCTCCGAGTACCAGGACATCTTCGGCAAGGACCGGTACTTCCTGGAGCTCATGGACCACGGCATCGAGATCGAGCGCCGGGTCCGCGACGGGCTGCTGGAGATCGGCAGGAAGCTCGGCATCCCGCCGCTCGTCACCAACGACTCGCACTACACCTACGCGCACGAGGCCGGCGCGCATGACGCCCTGCTCTGCATCCAGACCGGCAAGAACCTCTCGGACCCCGACCGGTTCCGGTTCGACGGCACCGGCTACTACCTGAAGTCGACCGACGAGATGTACGCGATCGACTCGTCCGACGCCTGGCAGGAGGGCTGCCGGAACACCCTGCTGGTCGCCGAGCAGATCGACACCTCCGGGATGTTCCAGAAGCGCGACCTGATGCCGAAGTTCGACATCCCCGAGGGCTACACCGAGGTCTCCTGGTTCCGTGAGGAGACCCTGCGCGGCATGGAGCGCCGCTTCCCCGACGGCATCCCCGAGGACCGCATCAAGCAGGTCGAGTACGAGATGGACACCATCATCTCGATGGGCTTCCCGGGGTACTTCCTCGTCGTCGCCGACTTCATCATGTGGGCCAAGAACCAGGGCATCGCGGTCGGCCCCGGCCGCGGCTCCGCGGCGGGCTCGATCGTGGCGTACGCGCTGGGCATCACGGACCTCGACCCGATCCCGCACGGCCTGATCTTCGAGCGGTTCCTCAACCCCGAGCGCATCTCGATGCCCGATGTCGACATCGACTTCGACGAGCGCAGGCGCGTCGAGGTGATCAGGTACGTGACCGAGAAATACGGCGCCGACAAGGTCGCCATGATCGGCACCTACGGCACCATCAAGGCCAAGAACGCGATCAAGGACTCCGCACGCGTCCTCGGCTATCCGTACGCGATGGGCGACCGCCTCACCAAGGCCATGCCCGCCGACGTCCTCGGCAAGGGCATCCCGCTCTCCGGCATCCTCGACCCCTCGCACCCCCGCTACAGCGAGGCCGGCGAGATCCGGGGCATGTACGAGAACGAGCCGGACGTGAAGAAGGTCATCGACACCGCCCGGGGCGTCGAGGGACTGGTCCGGCAGATGGGTGTGCACGCCGCCGGCGTGATCATGTCCAGCGAGACGATCACCGACCACGTCCCCGTCTGGGTGAGGCACACGGACGGCGTCACCATCACCCAGTGGGACTACCCGAGCTGCGAGTCGCTCGGCCTGCTGAAGATGGACTTCCTGGGCCTGCGCAACCTCACGATCATGGACGACGCCGTCAAGATGGTGAAGGCCAACAAGGGGATCGACATCGATCTGCTGAGCCTGCCGCTCGACGACCCCACGACCTTCGAGCTGCTCCAGCGCGGTGACACCCTCGGTGTCTTCCAGTTCGACGGCGGGCCGATGCGTTCGCTGCTGCGGCTGATGAAGCCCGACAACTTCGAAGACATCTCCGCCGTGTCCGCCCTGTACCGGCCGGGCCCGATGGGCATGAACTCGCACACGAACTACGCACTGCGCAAGAACGGCCAGCAGGAGATCACCCCGATCCACCCCGAGCTGGAGGAGCCGCTCAGGGAGGTCCTGGACGTCACCCACGGCCTGATCGTCTACCAGGAGCAGGTGCAGAAGGCCGCCCAGATCATCGCGGGGTACTCGCTCGGCGAGGCCGACATCCTCCGCCGCGTGATGGGCAAGAAGAAGCCCGAGGAGCTGGCGAAGAACTTCGTCCTCTTCCAGGAGGGCGCGCGGAAGAAGGAATTCAGCGACCAGGCCATCCAGGCCCTGTGGGATGTGCTCGTCCCCTTCGCCGGATACGCCTTCAACAAGGCCCACTCCGCCGCGTACGGCCTCGTCTCGTACTGGACGGCGTACCTCAAGGCCAACCATCCCGCCGAGTACATGGCGGCGCTGCTCACCTCGGTCAAGGACGACAAGGACAAGTCCGCCGTCTATCTGAACGAGTGCCGCCGCATGGGGATCAAGGTCCTCCCGCCCAATGTCAACGAGTCGCTGTCGAACTTCGCGGCCCAGGGCGACGACGTGATCCTCTTCGGCCTGACCGCCGTGCGCAACGTCGGGCAGAACGTGGTCGAGTCGATCATCCGGTGCCGCAAGTCCAAGGGGAAGTACTCCTCCTTCCCGGACTTCCTGGACAAGGTCGAGGCGGTCGTCTGCAACAAGCGGACCATCGAGTCGCTGATCAAGGCCGGCGCCTTCGACGAGATGGGCCACACCCGCAAGGGCCTGGTCGCCCAGCACGAACCCATGATCGACAACGTGGTGGCGGTCAAGCGCAAGGAGGCCGAGGGACAGTTCGACCTCTTCGGCGGCATGGGCGAAGCGGACAGCACCGAGCCGGGCTTCGGTCTGGACGTCGAGTTCTCCGATGTCGAGTGGGAGAAGTCCTATCTGCTCGCGCAGGAACGCGAGATGCTCGGCCTCTACGTCTCCGACCATCCCCTCTTCGGCCTCGAGCACGTCCTGTCCGACAAGACCGACGCCGGCATCTCCCAGCTCACCGGTGGTGAGCACGCGGACGGCGCGGTCGTCACCATCGGCGGCATCATCTCGGGCCTCCAGCGCAAGATGACCAAGCAGGGCAACGCCTGGGCGATCGCCACGGTGGAGGACCTCGCCGGATCCATCGAGTGCATGTTCTTCCCCGCCACCTACCAGCTGGTGTCCACCCAGTTGGTCGAGGACACGGTCGTCTTTGTGAAGGGGCGGCTCGACAAGCGCGAGGACGTCCCCCGGCTGGTCGCGATGGAACTGATGGTCCCCGACCTCTCGTCCGCGGGTACCAACGCGCCCGTGGTGATCACCATCCCCACGGTCAAGGTCACCCCGCCCATGATCAGCCGACTCGGGGAGATCCTCGGCCACCACAAGGGCAACACCGAGGTGCGGATCAAGCTCCTGGGCGCCCGTAAGACCACGGTGCTCCGGCTCGACCGGCACCGGGTGCAGCCGGACCCCGCGCTCTTCGGCGATCTGAAGGTGCTGCTGGGCCCGTCCTGTCTGGCGGGCTGACGGCCCGGAAACCGTTCAGGGGCGCACCCGTTCTCATCGGGTGCGCCCCTCGGACGTCCACGCGTCTCTCAGGCGTCAGTGCGCCTGATGGCGTCAGTTGTGGCCGAAGCGCTTCTGGCGGCCCTTGTGTGCCACATCCGTGGGGGTGACCTGTGCCGCCCGGTGCTCGGCCTGTGCCTCCATCGACGAGGAGCGGGCCTGCTGCGAGCCCCGCTCGGCGGACGACGCGGACTGCTGCTTGCGTTCTCGGTTCTTGTTCTTGGCCATGGTGTGCCTCCAATAAGGGGATCCAGAAGCTGGGCCGCCCTCAGCCTCACACACCGGTTCGGACGCCGCATTTCGGATCATTGCCCTGAGTGATCGGCCGCTGTTACGGTGCGGCTTCACCAATTCGCCACGCCGATGATCCAGTTCCGGACGTCAACCCTCCGGCGTTGGGGCAGACTCGAAGCACACCCGAGCACCTTCCGATCCCGAGGTTCCCGAAAGAGGGTGGAACACGTGGACCGCTGCGTCGTCCTTGTGGACGCCGGTTACCTGCTGGGCGCCGCCGCGAGCCTCCTCGCCGGAGAACCGGCCCGATCACGCATCACTGTCGACCACGCAGCCCTCATCCACGGCCTGCGTGAGCGTGCCGAGGCCGACACCGAGCGTCCGCTGCTGCGGATCTACTGGTTCGACGGCGCACCCGACCGCGTCCCCCAACCGGAGCACAGGCGGCTGCGGGTCATGCCCCGGGTCACCGTCCGGCTGGGCGCACTGACCCGGAGCGACGGTCGCTGGGCCCAGAAGGGCGTGGACGCCGCCATGCACGCCGAACTCACCGAGCTGGCCAGGAACCGCGCCTGCTCCGACATCGTGCTGGTCACCGGGGACGGCGATCTGCTGCCCGGGCTGATGTCCGCGAAGGAGCACGGAGTCGCCGTCCACCTCTGGGCCGTACAGGCCGCCGACGGCGACTACAACCAGTCGGAGGACCTGGTCGCCGAGGCAGACGAGCGCCGCGTACTCGACCGGACCTGGATCACCCAGGCCGTCAGGGCCAAGGACCTGGGCGGGGTCTGCGCCCCGCCGCCCGCCCCGCGACCCGAGATCGCCGCGATCCTCTCCGCACCGCTGCCGGAGGCCGCGCTGGCCGCGGCGGGCGGTGCGGTGGACGACGCCCGCGCACGGGTCGCCGAGGTCGTACGGAACGGCACGTCCGCCCCAGCGGCGGACACCGGAGCCCCGGCCGGGGCCGCGGGCACCGGGGTAAAGGGGGTCCCCACCCCCAAGGACCTCGCGGGCATGCGGGGCCCCGGGGCACCCGGAGCCGTACCGCCCGGGGACAGGACCGCGCAGGCCGGTGCCACCCTGCGCTGGTCCTCCGACAAGGGCTGGATCGAACGAGGGGGCGGCGGCACGCTCGGTGAGCCCCCGGAGAGCGCCTCCCTGCCCACCCTCGCCCAGCTCACCAGCGCCGAGCAGCGCTGGGCGGACCGGGAGGAGGACATCACCACGGTGGGCGGCGACCCCTACGAGGTCGGACAGGTGTTCGCGCGTCGCTGGATGGAGCGGCTCCCCGATCCGGCCCATGTGCAGAAGCTGTCCAGCATGTACCCCCGGATCCCGCACCGCATCGACGGCGAACTGCTGCGTTACGCGGCCCGTTTCGGGCTGCTCGCCCACAAGGACGACCAGATCGACGAGCACGACCGCTATGCGATCCGGGCGGGATTCTGGCGCGAGATCGACGTACGGGCCGCGGCGGAAGGCGCCCCGGCGCGGGAATAGTCCCGGCGACCCCTTAGGCTCGTTCTTCGTGAGTACGGTGTGTGTGGTGCGGGACCTGGTGAAGACGTACCCGGCCGCCCGCGCCCGGCGTGGGACCCCCGCCACCCCCGAAGTGCGTGCCAACGACGGAGTGTCGCTGGCCGCTCGGGCCGGGGAGATCTTCGGGCTGCTCGGACCCAACGGCGCGGGCAAGTCCACCCTGGTGCGTCAGCTCACCGGTCTGATGCGCCCGGACTCCGGCACGGTCGACGTACTGGGCCACGATCTGGTGCGCCATCCCGAGCGGGCCTCCCGGCTCATCGGCTATCTCGGCCAGGAGTCCACGGCGCTGGACGAGCTGACGGTGGCGCTGGCCGCGGAGACCACGGGACGGCTGAGGGGACTCGGCGTACGCCGGGCGAGGGCCGAGCGCGACGCCGTACTCGGCGAACTAGGCCTGACCGCGCTCGCAGGACGCCCCCTGAAGAAGCTGTCCGGCGGCCAGCGGCGGCTGGCCTGCTTCGCGGCCGCGCTCGTGGGGGAGCGGCCCGTGCTCGTCCTGGACGAGCCCACCACCGGAATGGACCCCGTCGCGAGGCGCGCGGTCTGGGCCGCCGTCGACCGGCGCCGAGCCGAGCACGGTACGACGGTGCTCCTGGTCACCCACAACGTCATCGAGGCCGAGACCGTGCTCGACCGCGTCGCCGTGCTCGACCGCGGCAAGGTCATCGCCTGCGACACCCCGGCCGGGCTCAAGGAGCGCGTGGCCGGAGAGGTACGGCTGGATCTGGTGTGGCGCGAGCAGCCGCCCCTGGAGGTGCCGGAAGTCGCCGCGCTGCGCGCGTCCGCCCAGGAGTCGGGCCGCCGCTGGGTGCTGCGCCTCGCCCCGGACGAGGCGAGAGCGGCCGTGGCCGCGGTGACCGGCGGTGAGGCGTTCGCGGCCCTGGACGACTTCACCCTGACCACGCCGAGCCTCGAGGACGTGTATCTGGCGCTCGGCGGTCATACGACGCAGGGCCTGGTGAAGGCATGAACCAGGCGCACCGGCCAGCGCATGGCACAGTAGGCCCTGGTCCAGCCCCGCACGAACCGAACAGGAGCAGCGCCAGGTGAGCATCGTGCCCGCGGAGGCCGTGTCCGCGAACGTGCGGGGCGGCGCTCAGACCGCGACCCACACCGCCCCCGCCGCCGCACCACTCGCGCCGCGCGCCCGGCTGCTGCCCGCGCTCGCCGCCGTGTACCGGGCCCAGCTCTCCCGCGCCCGGGTCGCACGGATCCCGCTGCTGTTCGTGGCCACCTTCCAGTCCGTGGGGATCATGGTGCTGATGCGGGGCGTCGTGGACGGCGGCGACGAGGCACGGTCCGTGGTCGCCGGGTCCTCCGTCCTGGTCGTCGCCTTCGTCGCGCTCAATCTGCTCGCCCAGTACTTCGGCCAGCTCAGGGCGGGCGGGGGGCTCGACCACTACGCCACACTGCCCGTGCCACCCGCCGCGGTGGTGCTGGGCGCGGCCGGGGCGTACGCCTCGTTCACGGTGCCCGGCACGATCGTGACAGCCGTCATCGGCTCGGTGCTGTTCGGGTTGCCGCTCACCCATCTGTGGGTGCTGGCCGCGGTGATCCCCCTCGCGGGCGCCGCACTCGCCGGCCTCGGCGCGGCCCTCGGACTGCTCGCACCCCGCCAGGAGCTCGCCACCCTGCTGGGCCAGCTCGGCATGTCCGCGGCCCTGCTGCTGGGAGTGCTGCCGCCCGGACGGCTGCCGGGGCCCATCGCGTACGCACGGGACCTGCTGCCCTCGACCTACGGGGTCGAGGCCCTGGCACGCACCTTCGACACGCATCCGCACTGGCCGACGGTGGTTCTGGACCTCGCCGTCTGCGCCGGGGTCGGCGTGGTGTCCCTGGGCGTCGCGACATGGGCGTACCGCAAGGCAGCCGTCCGCTGACGGACCGGCGGCCGGTGAGGCGAGGCGCGGGGACGTTTGGCACCATGTCCTGGTGACCGCACCCCTGACTCCGCCGCATCAGCCACCGCCGCAGGACACGACCTGGCACGCCCAGCCCGTCTCGCACGGGTACGGGGAGGGAAAGGCCATGTGGAGCGAGCTGCGAGCCGCCTTGATCATCCTGCCGGCCGTGGTGCTGTCCGGGATCGGGCTCGGCCTGCTGTGGCTCTGGCTGGCCCCCCACGTCGGCCTGGTGGCCACGGACAAGGCGGTCTTCGTCGTCGACACGGAAGGCGAACAGGCAGCGGGCGCCGACGCCGTCTTCGCCCTGCTGGCCCTCGGCTTCGGAGCGCTCAGCGCGGCACTGGTCGTCTGGTTCTACCGCCGCGGCGGTGTCGCGATCGTCCTGTCACTCGCCCTGGGCGGGCTCCTCGCCTCCGGCCTCGCCTGGTTCACCGGCTACTGGCTGGGCCCGGAGCACGACGTGGTCGCCCATGCCCGCGCGGTCGGCGAGGGCATCACCTTCGACGCCCCCCTGGAGCTGCAATCCCCCGCGGCCCTGCTGGCCTGGCCCTTCGCGGCCATGCTGGTCCACCTCGCCCTGACGGCCCTCTTCGGCCCCCGTGACCCGGAACCGGAGCCGCAGTGGCCCCCGCTGACGCAGGACGGCGGCCAGGGCTGACGCCCGCGTCGGCGGCGTGCGGCTCCGGAGCCGTGTCACGCCACCGAACTGCGGGGTCTCACAGCCGTCCGATGGGGGCGAGCACCGCGTCCGTCAGGGTCGCCAGGTCGGAGGGGTCAAGCTCGACCTCCAGACCGCGGCGGCCGGCCGAGATACAGATGGTGGGGTGGCCGGAGGCCGAGGCGTCGAGGACGGTACGCAGCCGCTTGCGCTGGCCGAGCGGGGAGATGCCGCCCCTGACATAGCCCGTGGTGCGCTCCGCCGCTGCGGGGTCGGCCATCGTGGCGCGCTTACCGCCGACGGCCGTGGCGAGGGCCTTCAGATCGAGCTGGCCAGCGACCGGGACCACCGCGATCGTCAGTTCGCCGTCCACGTCGGCGACGAGGGTCTTGAAGACCCGTTCGGGGGAGACACCCAGTGCCTGGGCCGCCTCGTCCCCGTACGACGGTGATGCGGGGTCGTGCTCGTACGCGTGCACGGTGAAAGCCGTACCGGCGGCCGTCAGGGCGACCGTCGCAGGGGTGCCGCCCTGCTGCTTCTTCGGCTTCTTGGCCAATGGTCTCGTCCTTTGCAGGCGTCAGTTGGGGCAGGTCGGCACGCGTGTCAGCTCGGTCGCCGGTACCGAGGGAAGATGCCGGATCACCGCGGTCTCGTAGCGCAGCAGCTCAAGCTCCTCGCGCAGCCGGGTCGCCGTGTCCGGGGCCTGGAGCAGGCGCTGCTTCGACGGGGTGTCCAGCACGGCAGCCGCGGCCACCAGATACGACACCACCGACGGCTCGTCCGGCAGGTCGGCGGCCGAGGACAGCGAGCGCTCCCGTGCGCCCGCCAGCCGCTTCTGGTACGCGCGGAAGGCCCGCAACACCCCTTCGGCCAGGGCGCCCGCCCCGTCTCCCGTCTCCTCGGCGAGCTCCTCCACCTCGGCGGTCAGAAACGGTCCGTCGGTGTCGACGGACAGCAGCCTGACCCGGGTCGTGCCCGTGGCCAGCACCTCGAAGCCGCCGTCCGGGCGCTCCCGGATCGTCGCGGCGTCCGCGATGCAGCCCACCGGGTGGAAGGCGTGGATCGGGTCGGAGCCGAAGCCCGCGGCCGGTCCCTTCTCGGGCAGCGCGGTCTGGTCCGGCATCCCCGGCGCACTCGGCGCCACCTCGCGGCCGTCGCGGATGGCGACCACGGCGAACCTGCGGGGCTCGGACTCATCGGTCTTCAGCAACTCGCGCATCATGGCGCGATAGCGCTCCTCGAAGACGTTCAACGGCAGCACGAGGCCCGGGAAGAGCACGGCGTTGAGCGGGAAGAGGGGCAGGCGAGCGGTGGTCACAGCGGTCAAGCGTAATGGCCACCGGACGGGCTCCGTCCTGGCTGTCTGCGGATCGGACGGAACCGCTGCGTGGACGGCTGCCGCAGCGGCATCGTGGAGGCGACCTCGACGCGCACGCCGTCACGGGTCTCGAGGAACGTCCCCAGTGGATCGTCCGTCAGCCGCGACCAGGGGAACGACGTGGCATACGGGCCGATCAGCCGGAACTGCTCCAGCGCCTCGACCCAGCGTCCCCGCGCGATCAGCACGTACGCCAGCAGGTTGCGGACCTCCGCGGGCCAGGGGTCACCGGCCCCGTAGGCGGCGGAGAGCGCGACCGCCCGGTCCGCCGCCGTGTCGATGCGCTCGGCCTGGACGGAGTTGGCCACGGCCTCGGTCTGGAGCTGGGTGAAGGCGGCTCGTACCGGCAGTGCTTGGACGAGCGAGCCGGGCAGGGCGTCCTCCGCCGCGCGTTCGGCGAAGTCGAAGCACTCGCGGTGCGAGCCGTACCAGACCGCCGAGAGGTACTGGAGCGCGGCGACATGACAGCCGTAGTGGTGCGAGGAGCGGCGTATCGCCTGCTCCCACAGCACCTCGAACGCGGTGTGGGTGGCGTGGGTGCCCCGCGCGTGGTCGAGGGCGAGCCGCCAGGGCACCGGATCGCGCGGAGCGGCTTCCGCCGCGGCGCCGATCAGCGGTCCGACCTCGCGCAGCTGTTCGGCCCGGGCGGGCGACTCCCAGGCCCTGCGTACGGCGAGTTCGGCCTTCACCAGCAGAGCGTCCGGGTCGTGCGGGGTGTCGGCGAGCCAGTGGGTCAGCCAGTCGACCCGGTTGTAGGCGAAGGCCGCGAGCCGGATCACATAACGGTCGCGGTTCTCCCACTCGGCCGCGTCGCGCGTTGCCGCGAGCAGGGTGGCCGCGGGCTGGTGATCCCCGAGTGCGGCGGCGATGAGCGCGGGCCCGAGCTGTCCGTCGGGGGCGTCGAGCAGCACCGACTCGTCCGGGGGCAGCCCGTCGCCTAGGCGGGGGGTGTGCCGGACCATGCGGGCGGTGCTGATCAGGGCGCGGAACAGAGACATGGTGCGGACCATTGAAAGCCGCAGGTGAGGGCCGCGCCAGGGGGCATCTGTGAAGTTTTGGTAGGACTGGAAAGGTTGTCCTGATGATGGTCAAGAGAACGCAAAGGACTGCGGTATTCCGGTGCCTGGTGCGGGGGTTGAGGAACGGGCCCGCGTGAAGGAGCCGGCACTCCAGCTCTTGCCGTCCATCGCCGTCACCCCGGTCAGCCGCGGCAGTTTCGTCGATCCCGACCGTTGCGTCAGCTTCGCCGCAGCAACCTCGTGGCCCCCGCCGCCACCGTCGTCGCCAGGACCCAGCCGAGGAGCACGAGCACCGCCGCGAGCCACTGCCAGCGGCTGTCGAGCCGCCAGTAGCCGTCCTGGCCGAGGTTGATCACCGGAAGCAGCAGGTCGAGGGCAAAGAGCGAGGGGTTCCACTCGGGGTGCTCGTCCGGTTTGATCGGCGCCGGGTCGTGGTGCGAGAAGGCGAGAGCCCCCGCCGCCCACAGCACGGCCATCCACAGCGCCGCACGGCCCGGGCGGTAGCCGTACGCCACCGTCCAGTCCTGGATGTAGCCCCAGAGCTTGGCGGCGAACGGCAGCGTCTCGCGCCGCCGCCGCTGCTTGGCGAGCAGCACCTCGCGGGCGTCGGCGTCCTCGCCGCTGTTGCGCAGCACCGTCGCCAGCCGCTCATAGGGCTCGGGCGCGTACTCCGGGGTCGCCGCGGCCACCCACTCCAGTCTTCGGGCGAGCGGGAAGCGGCTGTACGGGACGAGGTTCTCGTACACGAAGCCGCCCATCGCCAGACCGCCAGGACCCGGCCAGCTCGTCGACAGGTCGATCAGCGTGACGATCTTGGCGCCGTTCAGCACCACACGCCCCTCCTCCGGGCGTTCCCCGTTGAATCGCAGCTCGGGGGTGGCGATCCTGCGCAGGGACAGCTCCTCGCGCCGTGCGTCCGAGAGCACGAAGCGGGCCTTGTAGAAGTCGACGCCGTCACCGAATCGGCCGTCGTCGAGGCGAACCCCGCCGTGGCACTCCAGGCGCTGCTCGCGCGAGCCGGGCGCCCGCCCGCCCACGGCTGTGTTTCCGGCGGTCCCGTCGTCCGCGCCGTTCCCGGGGCCGGCCGCCACGCCGAACGGGGGAGTGGCGCTCTGGTCGCCGGCCGTGGTCACCCAGGCCCTGCTCATGTAGAGGGTGCGCTCCACCGTCAGCTGGGGGGCGTTCAGCGCCCGCCGCCCTTCGGCCGCGCGCAGCCGGCTGCCGCGCAGGCTCAGCGACACGCCGACCTTCGCGCCCCGCAGACTGACCTCGCCATAGGTCTCCATCAGTTCGGCTTGCAGGTCCTGCCCCACGAAGAGCCCGTCCGCCGCGATCGCGCGTCCCCGCTGGTCCGGCCACACCTGGATCTGGTTGATCAGCAGATCCGTGCCGATCTGCGCGTCCGTGAGCCGTATCCCGCGTGCGACGCGGCAGCGCGGCAGATGGAGATCGCCCTGGGTGTGCAGCCTGGCTGCCTCAAGCCTGGGTATGGCGCAGCCGGCCATCCGCAGCGTGGTGAAGTGTGCTTCCGGGAATTCCAGCTCCTGCTCGAAACGGCAGCCGGTCAGCTCGACATACGGTCCTATCGTCCCGCCCGCGAGCTTCAGCCTCCCCGTGATGAACGCCCCGCGCAGCTTGAGCGCACAGACCCGCCCGGGAAGCGCGGGCGGGCCGCTGAGCAGCAGCCGGGCGATCACATCGGCGCGCACGCGGCGTTCAGGGCCCCAGACGGGGCCCGAGAAGGGATCGTTCAGCAGCGGATTCGCATCCCGCAGATCGCAGGTGCCTCCGTCTTCGAACGAGGTCCACAGAGCCAGTTCGGCTCCGGTGAGATCGTCGGGCATACCCACGCCCTGCGGCTCGGTCAAGGCCGCCCCCTCGCTTTCCCGGTTGCTCCCCGGTTTCGTACAGCCGTTCTTCCCGCTGAGTAACGGACTGAACGCTAGTGGTCATGAACGACTGCTGTGACACCCGGTATGGCGAGAAGCGCTCGCTCCGGGCCGATGGGCCGGTGCCGGATGGACGGGAGGATTGGCGGGAAAGTGTCTCGCCAAAGCGCGACCCGTTCGTTCCGGAAATGCGGCCGTCCGTTCCGGAAGAGTGATCCCGTCCGTCCCAGACGGTGATACAGCCGACCGTCCCTTGGAGCGCGTCTGCGAGAATTGACCCGTGATCTCTCGAATCGATCTGCGTGGCGACGCCCTTCCCGAGGGCGCCGCTCTGCGCCAGCTGCTGCCGCGTGCCGATTTCGACGTGGAAGCCGCCCTCGAGAAGGTGCGGCCCATCTGCGAGGACGTGCATCATCGCGGCACCGCGGCGCTGATCGAGTACGCGGAGAAGTTCGACGGCGTGCGGCTCGACCGGGTGCGCGTGCCCGCCGAGGCCCTCGCACAGGCACTGGAGCAGCTCGACCCCGAGGTCAGGGCGGCACTGGAGGAGTCGATCCGGCGGGCCAGGATCGTCCACCGCGAGCAGCGCCGGGCCCCGCACACCACCCAGGTGGTCCCCGGCGGCTCGGTGACCGAGAAATGGGTCCCGGTGGAGCGGGTGGGCCTGTACGCACCGGGCGGCCGCTCCGTCTACCCGTCGTCCGTGATCATGAACGCCGTACCGGCCCAGGAGGCCGGTGTCGAGTCCATCGCGCTCGCCTCGCCGCCGCAGAAGGAGTTCGGCGGACTGCCGCACCCGACGATCCTCGCCGCCTGCGCACTGCTCGGCGTGGACGAGGTGTACGCGGCGGGCGGCGCCCAGGCCGTCGCGATGTTCGCGTACGGAACGGACGAGTGCCCGCCGGCGAACATGGTGACCGGCCCCGGCAACATCTGGGTCGCCGCGGCCAAGCGCTACTTCACCGGGCGGATCGGCATCGACACCGAGGCCGGACCCACCGAGATCGCGATCCTCGCCGACGCCACCGCCGACCCGGCGCACGTCGCCGCCGACCTGATCAGCCAGGCGGAGCACGACCCGCTGGCCGCCGCCGTGCTGGTCACCGACTCGCCCGAGCTCGCGGACGCGGTCGAACGCGAGCTGGAACCGCAGATCGCCGCGACCAAGCACGTCGACGACCGGATCGTCCCGGCGCTGTCCGGGAGGCAGTCGGCGATCGTCCTCGTGGACGGCGTCGACGAGGGTCTTCGCGTGGTCGACGCGTACGGCGCCGAGCACCTGGAGATCCAGACCGCCGACGCCACGGCCGTGGCGGACCGGGTCCGCAACGCGGGCGCGATCTTCGTCGGCCCCTGGGCGCCGGTCTCACTCGGCGACTACTGCGCCGGCTCCAACCACGTGCTGCCCACCGGCGGCTGCGCCTGCCACTCGTCCGGGCTCTCGGTCCAGTCCTTCCTGCGCGGTATTCACATCGTGGACTACACACGGGAGGCGCTGGCCGAGGTCACC
Source organism: Streptomyces sp. NPDC059828 (assembly GCF_042731955.1). Classification (NCBI taxonomy): domain Bacteria; kingdom Bacillati; phylum Actinomycetota; class Actinomycetes; order Kitasatosporales; family Streptomycetaceae; genus Streptomyces; species Streptomyces sp. NPDC059828. The sequence continues at coordinate 31,286 of NZ_JBHWIW010000024.1, forward strand.
CACCATGTGGTGACCCTGGCGGAGGCGGAGGACCTGCCCGCGCACGGCGCGGCCCTCAAGGCGCGATTCGACGGGGGCATCCCCCAGGTGCGGAGCGCGGTGGGGGAGGAAGGTGCACCGAGCAAGTGAGCACGACCGACACCGACACCATCGGCATCGACGACCTGCCCATCAGGGACGAACTGCGCGGCAAGTCCCCCTACGGCGCGCCCCAGCTCGACGTCCCCGTACAGCTCAACACCAACGAGAACCCGTATCCGCTCCCCGAGCCGCTGGTCGAGCGGATCGCCGAACGCGTTCGGGAGGCCGCCCGCGGCCTCAACCGCTACCCCGACCGTGACGCGGTCGAGCTGCGCACCGAACTGGCCGGGTACCTCACGCGCACCGGGAAGCACCCGGTCGCCATGGAGAACGTCTGGGCGGCCAACGGCTCCAACGAGGTCATCCAGCAGCTGCTCCAGACCTTCGGCGGCCCCGGCCGTACCGCGATCGGTTTCGAGCCCTCGTACTCGATGCACGGTCTGATCGCCCGCGGCACCGGCACCGGCTGGATCTCCGGGCCCCGCAACGACGACTTCACCATCGACATGGCCGCCGCCTCGCGGACCATCGCCGAGAACCGGCCGGACGTCGTGTTCATCACCTCGCCCAACAATCCGACCGGCACAGCCGTCGAGGCGGACACGGTCCTCGCGCTCTACGAGGCCGCCCAGCGGGCCAAACCGTCACTGGTGGTCGTGGACGAGGCATACGTGGAATTCAGCCACCGTCCCTCACTGCTGCCATTGATCGACGGCAGGCCGAATCTGGTCGTCTCGAGGACCATGTCCAAGGCCTTCGGGGCGGCCGGTCTACGGCTCGGCTATCTCGCCGCGCACCGCGCGGTGGTCGACGCGGTCCAGCTGGTACGGCTGCCGTACCACCTCTCCGCCGTCACCCAGGCCACCGCGCTGGCCGCCCTGGAGCACACCGATACGCTGCTGAAGTACGTCGAGCAGCTCAAGTGCGAGCGGGACCGGCTGGTCGCCGAGCTGCGCGCGGCCGGCTACGAGGTCACCGAGTCCGACGCCAACTTCGTCCAGTTCGGTCGCTTCGAGGACTCCCACACGGTGTGGCGGCGGATCCTCGACCGGGGTGTCCTGGTCCGGGACAACGGAGTGCCGGGCTGGCTGCGGGTCACCGCGGGCACTCCCGAAGAGAACGACGCGTTCCTCGACGCGGTCCGTGAGTTGAAGAAGGAGCAGAGCGCATGAGCCGCGTAGGGCGCGTAGAGCGCACCACCAAGGAGACATCCGTCCTCGTCGAGATCAACCTCGACGGCACCGGACGGGTCGATGTGTCGACCGGGGTCGGCTTCTACGACCACATGCTCGACCAGCTCGGCCGGCACGGTCTGTTCGACCTCACCGTGAAGACCGACGGCGACCTGCACATCGACTCGCACCACACCATCGAGGACACCGCGCTGGCCCTCGGCGCCGCGTTCAAGCAGGCCCTCGGAGACAAGGTCGGCATCTACCGCTTCGGCAACTGCACGGTGCCGCTGGACGAGTCACTCGCCCAGGTCACCGTGGACCTCTCCGGCCGTCCCTACCTCGTGCACACCGAGCCGGAGAACATGGCGCCCATGATCGGGGCGTACGACACGACGATGACCCGCCACATACTGGAGTCGTTCGTCGCCCAGGCCCAGATCGCGCTGCACGTCCACGTGCCGTACGGCCGCAATGCCCACCACATCGTGGAGTGCCAGTTCAAGGCGCTGGCCAGGGCGCTTCGCTATGCGTCGGAGCGCGACCCGCGCGCCGCCGGGATCCTGCCTTCCACGAAGGGCGCGCTGTAACCGTGAACGGACTGTCCACCCTGCTGATCGTCGTCGGTCTCTTCCTGGTCGGCGGGATCATCTCGTTCGCCAAGCAGCAGATGCCGAAGGGCCTGATCGTGCTGCTCTCCATCGGCGCCGCTCTCTGCCTGGCGGCCGGTGTCATGCGACTGGACGTGTGGTCATGAGCGGAGCCGGCGGGCGCAAGAAGGTCGTGGTCTTCGACTACGGCTTCGGCAACGTCCGCTCCGCCGAGCGCGCACTCGCCCGGGTCGGTGCCGATGTGGAGATCACCCGCGACTTCGACACGGCCATGAACGCCGACGGGCTGCTCGTCCCCGGCGTCGGGGCCTTCGCCGCCTGCATGGCGGGGCTCCAGCAGGCCCGCGGCCACTGGATCATCGACCGCAGGCTGTCCGGTGGCCGCCCGGTCATGGGCATCTGCGTCGGTATGCAGATCCTCTTCGAGCGCGGCATCGAGCACGGAGTGGAGACCGAGGGCCTGGACGAGTGGCCCGGCGTCGTCGCACCCCTGAAGGCGCCCGTCGTCCCCCACATGGGCTGGAACACCGTCAAGGCGCCCGGGGACAGCCAGCTGTTCGCCGGGCTCGACGCCGACGCCCGCTTCTACTTCGTGCACTCCTACGCCGTGCACGAGTGGAGCCTGGAGATCACCAACCCGGCCATCCGCGCTCCCAAGATCACCTGGGCGACCCATGGCGAGCCTTTCGTGGCTGCCGTCGAGAACGGCGCGCTGTGGGCCACCCAGTTCCACCCCGAGAAGTCCGGCGACGCCGGAGCCCAGCTGCTCACCAACTGGATCGAGACCCTCTGATCATGGCTCAGAAGCTTGAACTCCTCCCCGCCGTCGACGTCCGCGACGGCCAGGCCGTCCGTCTCGTCCACGGGGAGTCCGGTACGGAGACGTCCTACGGTTCCCCGCTGGAGGCCGCGCTCACCTGGCAGCGGGCAGGCGCCGAGTGGCTGCACCTCGTCGACCTGGACGCGGCCTTCGGCACCGGCGACAACCGCGCGCTGATCGCCGAGGTGGCCGGGGCCATGGACCTCAAGGTGGAGCTGTCCGGCGGTATCCGCGACGACGCCACACTCGCCGCCGCCCTCGCCACCGGCTGCACCCGGGTCAACCTCGGCACCGCCGCGCTGGAGACCCCCGAGTGGGTCGCCAAGGTCATCGCCGAGTACGGCGACAAGATCGCGGTCGGTCTCGACGTACGCGGCACCACCCTGCGCGGCCGCGGCTGGACCCGCGACGGCGGCGACCTGTACGAGACCCTGGCTCGCCTCGACTCCGAAGGCTGCGCGCGCTACGTCGTCACCGACATCGCCAAGGACGGCACCCTCCAGGGCCCCAATCTGGAACTGCTGCGCAGCGTGTGCGCCGCCACCGACAAGCCCGTCGTCGCCTCGGGCGGGGTCTCCTCGCTGGACGACCTGAGGGCGCTCGCCGGGCTGGTCCCACTGGGTGTGGAGGGCGCGATCGTCGGCAAGGCGCTCTACGCCGAGGCGTTCACCCTCGAAGAGGCGCTCGCGGCGGTGTCACGATGAGCGACTCCGTCCGCCGGATCGGCGGCGGCGCCCCCTGGGAGCAGTCCTTCGGCTACTCCCGCGCGGTCGAACTGCCGAACGGCCTGGTCCTGGTGTCCGGCTGCACCTCGGTGGTGGACGGCGCCGTCGTGGACGGCGGCCCGTACGACCAGGCGGTCACGTCCTTCAACGTCGCCCTCGACGCGCTGAAGGAACTCGGCCTCGGGGCCGGGGACGTGGTGCGCACCCGGATGTACCTCACCCACGCCCGGGACGTCGAGGAAGTGGGCCGCGCCCACAAGACGCTGTTCGGCGAGGTCCGTCCGGCGGCGTCGATGATCATCGTCTCCGGCTTCGTGGACCCCAGGCTGGTCGTGGAGGTCGAGGTCGAGGCGTTCCGAGGCGAGGGAGGCGAGCCGTCATGACCCTGGCCGTGCGAGTCATCCCCTGCCTGGACGTGGACAACGGCCGGGTGGTCAAGGGCGTCAACTTCCAGAACCTCCGGGACGCGGGCGACCCGGTCGAGATGGCCAAGCTGTACGACGCCGAAGGCGCCGACGAGCTGACCTTCCTGGACATCACGGCATCCTCCGGTGACCGCGAGACCACCTACGACGTGGTGCGCCGTACCGCCGAGCAGGTCTTCATCCCGCTCACGGTGGGCGGCGGTGTCCGCTCCGCCGACGATGTCGACAAGCTGCTGCGCGCCGGTGCCGACAAGGTCGGCGTCAACACGGCGGCCATCGCCCGCCCGGAGCTGATCCGCGAGATCGCCGAGCGCTTCGGCCGCCAGGTGCTCGTCCTGTCCGTGGACGCCCGCCGCACCCCTACGGGCTCGTTCGAGGTCACCACCCACGGCGGTCGCCGCGGCACCGGCATCGACGCCGTCGAGTGGGCCCACCGGGCCGCCGAGCTGGGCGCCGGCGAGATCCTGCTCAACTCGATGGACGCCGACGGCACCAAGGACGGCTACGACACCCAGATGATCGCGGCCGTACGGGAGCACGTCACCGTCCCGGTCATCGCCTCGGGCGGCGCGGGCCGGCTGGCGGACTTCCCGCCCGCCGTCGCGGCGGGCGCGGACGCGGTGCTGGCGGCGTCGGTGTTCCACTTCGGCGACCTGCGGATCTCTCAGGTTAAGGACACCCTGCGGGAGGCGGGCCACCCGGTCAGGTGAGCCCACGGCGCCGGACCCTGTCCGTGTCGAGATGTATGGGATTCAATGGGCTGAGTTGCGCCGATAATGACAGGTATGGGACGCATACGGTCGACCACTGCCCTCTGCGTCGCGACCCTTCTCGCCGCGAGTCTCCACGGCGCCGTTGCCGGTGCCGCCCCCGTGGACGCCCCTTCCCCCGCGGGGAAGGGGCGTATCTGTACCGATTCCCCGGACCCCGCGTCCGGGCAGGCCCGCGAGGTCATCGGGATCGCCGAGCGGACCATGAGGGAGCTGGACGTCAACGCCGTCGTGCTGCGCGTCACCAAGGACGGCAAGGAGATCGTCACCAGGGGGCTCGGCCAGTCGATGACCGGTGTGCCGGCCACGCCCGGGATGCACTTCCGCGCCGGCTCGGTCGCCATCGTCTACATGGGCATCACGCTGCTGCAACTGGTGGACGAGAAGAAGGCCCGGCTCGACGACCCCGTGTCCCGCTGGCTGCCGGAGGCCCCGCACGGCGACGACATCACCCTGCGCATGCTCGGTGATTCCACCTCCGGACTCCATGACTACGTCACCGATCCGAAGTTCGTCGCCGCGCTCGAGGCGGCCCCGTTCCGCCACTGGACTCCCCAACAGCTGCTGGCCTACCCGGAAGCCCATCCGCTCTGGTACGAGCCGGGCACCGACTGGAGCTACTCGCACGCCAACTTCGTGCTGCTCGGCGCCGCCCTGGAGAAGATCAGCGGCATGCCGCTCGACGAGCTGCTGCGGCAGCGCGTCATGAGCCCGCTGGGCCTTGCCGACACCCGCAACAGCTTCACCCCGGAGATCCAGCCGCCGGTGCTGCACGCGTTCACCGAGGAGCGGGGCCCCTACGAGGAGTCCACCTTCTGGAATCCCTCCTGGACCACCGCACCGGGCGCCGTGATCACCACCCACATCTGCGACCTGGCCCGCTCGGCGGAGGCGGTCGGAACGGGCGAGCTGCTGTCGCCCGCGGCGTTCCGCACCCAGCTCGACCCCGGCACGGTCGGACTCGGCGGCGGCACGAAGAACTGCCCCGCCTCGGTGTGCCAGAAGAACACCGAGGCCAAGCACTTCGGGCTCGGTGTGCTGGTGCTGAACGGCTGGATCCTGACGAACCCGTCGTTCTCCGGCTACGCAGCCGTCCAGGCCTACCTCCCCGCCGAAGGGCTGGCCATCGCCGTCGCGACCACCCACGGCGCGAAGGCCCCGCCCGAGAACACGGCGCAGACGCTGATGAACCGGATCGCGAAGGCCCTCGCACCCGGTCATCCGGCCCCCGGCCCTCCCTGAGGGCTGTTCTCAGGCCCGGGCAGGGCCCGGACGAGTAGCCCCGAAGCCTTGGTCCCAGGCTGCGGAGTGGGAGGCGCGACGGCAACTCCCGGCGAGACCGTTCTCGGTCCGTGGGGAGTGCCCCGCCTCGTCACTACCGGCGACGATCTGCCCGGGAGAGCCCCAGGACGAGCCTGGTCGCCGGTGGGCCCGTGTGTCGGCGGGGCAGGCCCCCGCCCGGATCAGGCCATCCCCAGCTGGGTGCGGCTCATGCGGTCGATCGCTTCCTTGTCCCCGTCGACCTCCACATGCGCCGCCTCCTGCCGCCCGAACGCGTAGAGGGTCAGCTCGCCCGGCTCCCCGGTCACCGTCACCACAGGGGCGCCCCTGTGGGCGACGGCCGTCTGGCCGTTCGGGCGGCGCAGGACCAGCCCCACGGGCGCCTTGCGCCCCAGCAGCCGGGCCGCCTTCTCCAGCCGCGACCAGAGCACGTCGGCGAAGACCGGGTCCAGCTCGCGCGGGGTCCAGTCGGGCTGGGCCCGGCGTACGTCCTCGGCGTGGACGTAGAACTCCACGGTGTTCGAGGCCTCGTCGACGGGCTTGAGCGAGAAGGGTGACATCCTCGGCGGGCCGGTACGGATCAGCCGGATCAGCTCGTCGTACGGCTTCGCGGCGTACTCCGCCTGCACCCGCTCCAGCCTGCCCTTCAGCGGGCTCAGCACGATCCCGGCGGCCTCGGGGCGGCGCTCGCGCACCACCACATGCGCCGCCAGCTCACGGGCGGTCCATCCCTCGCACAGGGTCGGGGCGCCGGGGCCCGCCGCCTCCAACAGATCCGCGAGCAGCAGCCGTTCACGCTTGGCATGGGTCGACATGCTGGTCAGCCTACGTCCGCGTCTGCGCGTCCGCCCAGTGGACGCACGGCGGGGCGTGGCCCGCGGCGCGGCACAATGGCTCCCATGACAGGCACGACAGGCACGCCCAGGACGCCCAGCGCACTCGCCCCCGCCATCGCCGCCCGCCTCAAGCGCAGTGCGGACGGCCTGCTGCCGGCCATCGCGCAGCAGTACGACACCGGCGAGGTGCTGATGCTCGGGTGGATGGACGACGAGGCCCTGCACCGCACCCTGACCACCGGACGTGCCACCTACTGGTCGCGCAGCCGCCGGGAGTACTGGGTCAAGGGCGACACCTCGGGCCATGTCCAGCAGGTCAAGTCGGTCGCGCTCGACTGTGACGCCGACACCGTCCTCGTCAGGGTCGACCAGACCGGCGCCGCCTGCCACACCGGTGACCGCACCTGCTTCGACGCCGACGAGCTGCCGCTCGGCGACCGGTAGTGGCACCAGTAGGGTCGTACGCCATGGATCTCGAGACCTTCCGCAAGCTGGCGGCCGACCGCCGTGTCATCCCCGTCAGCCGTCGTCTCCTCGCGGACGGCGACACCCCGGTCGGCCTCTACCGCAAGCTCGCGGCGGAGCGCCCCGGCACCTTCCTGCTGGAATCCGCCGAGAACGGAAGGTCCTGGTCCCGGTACTCCTTCATCGGCGTACGGTCGGACGCGACCCTCACCGTCCGCGACGGCCAGGCGCACTGGGTCGGCAACCCGCCGGTCGGCGTGCCCACGCACGGTGACCCGCTGAAGGCCCTGCGTGCCACCGTCGAGACCCTTCACACCCCCCGGGATCTGAGCGACGGCATGCCGCCGTTCACCGGTGGCATGGTCGGCTACCTGGGCTACGACATCGTCCGCCGCCTGGAGAGGATCGGCGAGCACGGCCGCGACGATCTCCGGCTGCCCGAGCTGACCATGCTGCTCACCTCGGACCTCGCCGTACTCGACCACTGGGACGGCTCCGTCCTGCTGATCGCCAACGCGATCAACCACAACGACCTCGAGACCGGCGTGGACGAGTCCTACGCCGACGCCGTCGCCCGGCTCGACGCCATGGAGGCCGACCTCGCCCGGCCCGTCGACTCCCGGCCGGGTGCCCTGCCGCCGTCCGAGCTGCCCCCGTACACCGCACCCATGTGGAGCGGCGAGCAGTTCCAGGAGGCCGTCGAGGACGTCAAGGAGCGCATCCGCGCGGGGGAGGCCTTCCAGGTCGTGCCCTCGCAGCGGTTCGAGACCCCGTGTACGGCGAGCGCCCTCGACGTCTACCGGGTGCTGCGGGCCACCAACCCGAGCCCGTACATGTACCTGATCCGCTTCCCGCACGACGAAGGCCCCTTCGATGTCGTCGGCTCCAGCCCGGAGGCGCTGGTCAAGGTCGAGGACGGGCAGGCGATGCTGCACCCCATCGCCGGGACCCGGCCGCGCGGAGCGACCCCGCAGGAGGACCATGACCTCGCGGACGAGCTGCTCGCCGACCCGAAGGAGCGCGCCGAGCACCTGATGCTGGTCGACCTCGGGCGCAACGACCTCGGCCGGGTCTGCGAGCCGGGCTCGGTGGAAGTCGTCGACTTCATGTCCATCGAGCGGTACTCGCACGTCATGCACATCGTGTCCACCGTCACGGGCAAGGTCGCCGACGGCCGCACCGCCTTCGACGTACTGACCGCGTGCTTCCCCGCGGGTACGCTCTCCGGCGCCCCGAAGCCTCGCGCGATGCAGATCATCGAGGAGCTTGAGCCCTCCAGGCGCGGGCTGTACGGCGGCTGTGTCGGCTATCTCGACTTCGCGGGCGACTCCGACACCGCCATCGCCATCCGCACCGCGCTGCTGCGCGACGGCACCGCGTATGTGCAGGCCGGAGCCGGCATCGTGGCGGACTCGGATCCGGCGGCCGAGGACGCGGAGTGCCGGAACAAGGCCGCCGCGGTGCTGCGCGCGGTGCATACCGCGAACCGGCTGAACGGCGGCTGAGCGCGTAGGGGATAGTGGGGTGCGTGAGTGCTGCATCCGTACCCCAGCCCCGTACCGAGACCGCACGGGCCGCGCAGGCGGCGAACAGCAGCAGGCGCAGCCTTGCCGCCGCCCTGCTGCTCGGCGCCGCCGGCGCCGCCGTGGTGCTGCTCGCCTCGGGGCAGACCTGGGCACAGGGCGCGGCCGACGCCGTCGGTGGCAGTGTCCCGCTGAAGGCCGACGGCCGGGACGTCACCGGTGTGCCGGCCGCTCTCGCCGTGGTGGGCCTGGCCGCGCTGGTCGCCGTGTTCGCCGTGCGCCGCGCGGGCAGGCTGCTGGTCTCCGTGCTGCTGACACTCAGCGGTGCGGGGGCGGCGGTCGCCGCCTTCCTCGGCGCCGGCGGCAGCGGGACCCTGGACGAGCAGGCCCGGCGTACCACCGGCACCAGCGACGCCGCCGCCGAGGCCCTCACCCACACCGTCTGGCCCTTTGTCACGGCCGGTGGCGGACTGCTGATCCTGCTCGCGGGGCTGCTCGCCCTGCGGTTCGGCCGCTCCTGGCCCGCGATGTCCGGCCGCTACGAGCGAGAGGGCGGCAGCCCCCGCAAGCCCCGCCAGGCCGCCGACCCGGACCGCCCCGAGGAGCTGTGGAAGGCACTGGACCGCGGCGAGGACCCCACCGGCGATCAGTGACGACCCCCACGTCCGGACAGCCGTCCGCGTACGGGACAATGGGGGACGAGGAGGTCTGCCGGCGCCACTGGCGCGGGAGAGGCCTCCTGCCGACCACTCGATGGCCTGACCTCACGGCCTCACCCACAGAGCAACACCAGCGAGGAGCACTTCATGGCGGGCAGCAGCCACGGCGGCGGACACGGACACACCCCGGCCGCCTGGACCGGCGTCATCATCAGCTTCATCGGCTTCTGCGTCGCGGGAGTCTTCATGGTGGCGAACAACCCCCTCGGTTTCTGGGCCGGCTTCGGAGTGATCCTTCTGGGCGCCGTCGTGGGCGGAGCGATGAAGGCGGCCGGTCTCGGCTCCAAGCTCGAGCCGGTCCGGGTCCAGGGATCCGCCGAGGGCACGCAGCCCGCGAAGGCCACGCCGGCCGAGGCCACCGCGGCCGCCTGACACGCCGCTGGTGAGACGCGGTCCGGCGGGCCCGGGCTGCGTCTCACCGTATGCCGGGGGGACAATCACCAGGTGGATGCCTTTACCGCCGCTTCTGCCGCACCGGGACCGGGTGCAGGGGATTCCCCCGCACCGGGGACGCCGCACGCCGCGCCCGGTACGGACGCGCCGCCGCCCATGGTGCCGGTGCCTCTCGCGCGACGGCTCGCGACGCCGCTGGCCGCTCTGGCCGTCGTCGCCGCGGCCTTCGCGTACGTCGGCTCCGTCGATCCCCATGAGCCCGGCCATTACCCGGTCTGTCCCTTGCTGAGGCTCACCGGGATCTACTGCCCCGGCTGCGGCGGTCTGCGCAGCGCCCATGCCTTCATCCACGGCGATCTCGGCGCTGCCCTGGGCGCCAACGCCCTCGCCACCCTCGGCTACGGGATCTTCGCCGTGGTCTGGACCGTCTGGATCGTCCGCGCGATCCGGGGACGGCCGTTCCGCTTGGGGCTGCCCGCCTCCTGGGCGTGGGCCGTCGGCGGGGTCCTGCTGGCCTTCACGGTGGTCAGGAACCTGCCGTTCGGGGCGGTGCTCGCGCCATGACACTCCGCGGAGTGATGTTCCACGGAGTGGGATGCCCGTCAACCGGATGCGGGGCCTTCGCCCTCCTGCGGATACCATCGACATAGCTGATCGTGATCCACCAACAACCACCCGGAAGGGGGCCGCTCGCGTGAGTGTGCTCGACGAGATCATCGAAGGCGTACGCGCCGACCTCGCAGAGCGGCAGGCGCGCGTCAGCCTCGACGAGCTCAAGGAGCGTGCCGCCAAGGCGCCCCAGGCCAAGGACGGCGTCGCCGCGCTGCGCGGCGACGGTGTCAAGGTCATCTGCGAGGTGAAGCGCTCCAGCCCCTCCAAGGGCGCGCTCGCCGCGATCGCCGACCCGGCAGCCCTCGCCGCCGACTACGAGGCGGGCGGTGCGGCCGTCATCTCCGTCCTCACCGAAGAGCGCCGTTTCGGCGGTTCGCTCGCGGACCTCGAGGCCGTGCGGGCACGGGTGGACATCCCCGTGCTGCGCAAGGACTTCATCGTCACCTCCTACCAGCTCTGGGAGGCCCGTGCGTACGGCGCCGACCTCGCCCTGCTGATCGTTGCCGCGCTCGACCAGGAGGCTCTGGTCTCCCTGATCGAGCGTGCCGAGTCGATCGGGCTCACCCCGCTGGTCGAGGTCCATGACGAGGACGAGGCCGAGCGGGCCGTGGACGCAGGGGCCAAGATCATCGGTGTCAACGCCCGCAACCTCAAGACCCTCGAAGTCGACCGCGGCACCTTCGAGCGCGTCGCGCCCGAGATCCCCGCGAGCATCGTCAAGGTCGCCGAGTCCGGTGTCCGGGGCCCGCACGACCTGATCGCCTACGCCAATGAAGGCGCGGACGCGGTCCTGGTGGGCGAGTCCCTGGTCACCGGTCGTGACCCCAAGTCCGCCGTGGCCGATCTGGTCGCGGCCGGCGCCCATCCCGCGCTGCGGCACGGAAGGGGCTGACTCCCGTCCATGGCCGCCGCCGTCCGCCGCACAGCCACCCGCCCGGGCTTTCGCCGCCCGGGTGGTGCGGCTGCGCCCGGGCGGCTGCCGCACGCGCCCCTGGCGCGTGGCTGCCGCCCCCGCGGCTGCCGGGCACCGGCGCGGCGGGTGCACGGACGGCGTGTCCGCTATGTGATCGGGGATGAGCCCGGTCAGGTCAATGGCATGCGATGGCGCCGCTGAGTGACGCGCCCAGGCGCTTCCGTGCTCAGGCACTGAGGCACTAGGCACTCAGCGTCCACGGCGTCATCACACCCACACTCTTTTTCGGCTTCACAGCTCACAAGGAGTTCTGGCATGCCCAGCGACTACTTCATTCCCGATCCCGAAGGCCTGGTCCCCGACGCACGGGGCTATTTCGGCGACTTCGGCGGCAAGTTCATCCCGGAGGCCCTGGTCGCCGCCGTGGACGAGGTGGCCGTCGAGTACGACAAGGCCAAGGCCGATCCCGCCTTCGCCGCCGAACTCGACGATCTGCTCGTCAACTACACCGGCCGCCCCAGCGCGCTCACCGAGGTACCCCGCTTCGCCGAGCACGCGGGTGGTGCCCGGGTCTTCCTGAAGCGCGAGGACCTCAACCACACCGGCTCGCACAAGATCAACAATGTGCTCGGTCAGGCCCTGCTCACCAAGCGCATGGGCAAGACCCGGGTCATCGCCGAGACCGGTGCCGGACAGCACGGCGTCGCCACCGCCACCGCCTGCGCCCTCTTCGGTCTCGACTGCACCATCTACATGGGGGAGATCGACACCCAGCGCCAGGCACTGAACGTAGCCCGGATGCGGATGCTCGGCGCCGAGGTCATCCCCGTGAAGTCCGGCAGCCGCACCCTCAAGGACGCCATCAACGAGGCGTTCCGCGACTGGGTCGCCAATGTCGACCACACCCACTACCTCTTCGGCACCGTCGCGGGCCCGCACCCCTTCCCGGCGATGGTCCGCGACTTCCACCGGGTCATCGGCGTCGAGGCCCGCCGCCAGATCCTGGAGCGCGCGGGCCGCCTCCCGGACGCGGTCGTGGCCTGCGTCGGCGGTGGCTCCAACGCCATCGGCCTCTTCCACGCCTTCATCCCGGACACCGGAGTCCGGCTCGTGGGCTGTGAGCCCGGGGGGCACGGAGTGGACACGGGCGAGCACGCGGCCACGCTCACCGCCGGCGAGCCGGGCATCCTGCACGGCTCCCGTTCGTACGTACTCCAGGACGACGAGGGCCAGATCACCGAGCCGTATTCGATCTCGGCCGGGCTCGACTACCCGGGCATCGGCCCCGAGCACTCGTACCTGAAGGACAGCGGACGCGGTGAGTACCGGGCCGTGACCGACGACGCCGCGATGCAGGCGCTGCGGCTGCTGTCGCGTACGGAGGGCATCATCCCGGCGATCGAGTCGGCGCACGCCCTGGCCGGGGCGCTCGACCTCGGCAGGGAGCTCGGCAAGGACGGGCTGGTCGTGGTGAATCTGTCCGGCCGCGGCGACAAGGACATGGACACGGCGGCCCGCTACTTCGGGCTCTACGACACCGAAGCGGCGACAGGCGCAGTCGTCGAGGCGGACGCGGCGGGCGAGATCGCCGAGATCGAGGGGGACGCCAAGTGAGCGGAAACATGCAGCTGCTGAGCGACACCCTGGCGCAGGCCAAGTCCGAGAACCGGGCCGCGCTGATCGCCTACCTCCCGGCCGGTTTCCCGACCGTCGACGGTGGTATCGAGGCGATCAAGGCGGTCTTCGACGGCGGCGCCGACGTGGTCGAGGTCGGCCTGCCGCACAGTGACCCGGTCCTCGACGGCCCGGTCATCCAGACCGCCGACGACATCGCCCTGCGCGGCGGTGTGAAGATCGCGGACGTCATGCGGACCGTGCGCGAGGCGCACCAGGCCACGGGCAAGCCGGTGCTGGTGATGACCTACTGGAACCCGATCGACCGTTACGGCATCGAGCGGTTCACCGCCGAGCTCGCGGAGGCGGGCGGCGCGGGCTGCATCCTGCCCGACCTGCCGGTCGAGGAGTCCGGGGTGTGGCGTGAGCACGCAGAGAAGCACGGGCTCGCCACGGTGTTCGTCGTGGCGCCGAGCAGCAGGGACGAGCGGCTCGCCACCATCACCGGGGCCGGTACGGGCTTCGTCTACGCCGCCTCGCTGATGGGGGTCACCGGCACCCGTGAGTCGGTCGGTGCCCAGGCCCAGGACCTGGTGCGGCGTACGCGCGCCGCCACTCCTGGCGCCCGCGACGGTCTCCCGGTCTGCGTCGGACTCGGTGTGTCGAACGCGGAGCAGGCGGCGCAGGTCGCGGGGTTCGCCGATGGTGTCATCGTCGGCTCGGCCTTCGTGAAGCGGCTGCTCGACGCGGACGACCACGAGGCGGGGCTGGCGGCGGTACGGGCACTGGCGGGCGAGCTGGCCCAGGGCGTACGCCGGCGCTGACCCGCTGACCCGCTGACCCGCTGACCCGCTGACCCGCTGAGGCGGATCACCGGCGTTCGTCCGTACGGGTGGACCTCTGGCCGGGGAGGCGCATATGCGCCTCCCCGGTTCGTTGCTGTGGCGTGAGCGACAACAACCCCGACAGACCTGACAAACCAGACAGTGCCGGGCACTCCGGAAACGCTGACGGAAGGCGGGCCGCGCGTGAGCGGCTCGTGCGCGAACGTGAGATGGACAAGGCCCGTGAGAAGCGGCGGCGCCTGCTGATCGTGTGCGCGGCCGTGGTCTGTGTGCTCGGTCTCGCCGCGGTCATCGGCGTGATCGCCGCCAACGCGGGCCGCAAGGACACCCAGTCCACCAAGGACACGACAGCACCGCAGACCGGGCCCGTCACCGCACCCAGCGGGGCCACGGGCAAGGACAAGCTCGCGATCACGGTGGGCAAGGCCGACGCCCCGTCCACGCTCACCGTCTGGGAGGACTTCCGCTGCCCGGTATGCGCCCAGTTCGAGACCAGGATGCGGGACGCGATCCATGAGCTGACGGACTCGGGGCAGCTCAAGGCCGACTACCACTTCGCCACGATCATCGACGGAAACCTCGGCGGCACGGGCTCCGTGCGCGCCGCCAACGCCGCGGCATGTGCCCAGGACGCGGGGAAGTTCGTCGCGTACCACGACGTCCTGTACACCAACCAGCCCTCGGAGGCCGAGGACACCTTCGGCGACAACGCCGAGCTCATCGAGCTCGCTGGGCAGGTCGAAGGGCTGGACACCCCGGCGTTCCGGAGCTGTGTGGAGAAGGGCACCTACGACGACTGGGTGAACAGGTCGGCCGAGGCCTTCCACGCCGCCGGACACAGGGGCACGCCGACGGTGCTGCTCAACGGGGAGCCGGTGTTCCCCGCGAAGGGCGCCGAGCAGCTCACACCGGAGAGCCTGAAGCAGTGGGTCGCCGAGGCGAACCAGGGCAAACGGCCCGGCACGGGGTCGGCGCAGCCTGCCACGCCGGGGGCCTCATAGGGGCCGATTCCGGCCGGACGGCGGACCGGTTCCCGTCGAATGGCCGGAACCTGCCATTCGGCTGCTCGTTATCCATACGTTGCAGGGCGGGTTGCGATGGTTCCGGTCCGGCAAGGTAGCGTCGTTCGTGCCATGGACCTTGCCTACATTCCCAGCCCGTCGACCGGTGTGATCCATCTCGGACCGGTACCGCTGCGCGGCTATGCCTTCTGCATCATCATCGGTGTCTTCGTCGCCGTCTGGCTCGGCAACAAGCGCTGGATCGCCCGCGGCGGCAAAACCGGCACGGTGGCCGACATCGCCGTCTGGGCGGTGCCGTTCGGCCTCGTCGGGGGCCGTCTGTACCACGTGATCACCGACTACCAGCTGTACTTCAGCGAGGGTGAGAACTGGGTCGACGCCCTCAAGATCTGGGAGGGCGGCCTCGGCATCTGGGGCGCGATCTCCCTGGGCGCCGTCGGTGCCTGGATCGGCTGCCGCAGGCGGGGCATCCCGCTGCCCGCGTACGCCGACGCCATCGCGCCCGGAATCGCCCTCGCTCAGGCGATCGGGCGCTGGGGCAACTGGTTCAACCAGGAGCTGTACGGCAAGGCGACCGACCTGCCCTGGGCCCTCAAAATCAGCGAGGGCGTGAACCGCGAGCCTGGTCTGTACCACCCGACGTTCCTCTACGAGTCGCTCTGGTGCATCGGCGTCGCCCTGCTGGTGATCTGGGCGGACCGCCGCTTCAAGCTCGGGCACGGACGCGCCTTCGCGCTCTATGTCGCTGCGTACTGCGCGGGCCGTGCCTGGATCGAGTACATGCGGGTCGACGAGGCCCACCACATCCTGGGCCTGCGGCTGAACGTCTGGACGGCGATCATCGTCTTCGCCCTGGCGGTGGCCTACATCGTGGTCTCGGCGAGGCTGCGCCCGGGCCGCGAGGAGGTCGTGGAGCCCTCGAAGCCGGAGGCGGTCAAGGCCGGGGACAACCCCGGTGCGAGCGGTGACGCCGACTCCACGGCGGCTGACTCCGACGAAGCCGAGCGGGCCACCGAGGACCCGGCACCCGCCGACCTGGGCAAGGACCGCGACGATGACGCGGCCGAATCGGAGACCGCCCAAAAGAGCTGACCCAGCCCAGCGCCTGAAGGCCGCCCGACCACCACGGTCGGGCGGCCTTCGCGTGCATCCCCTGACCGGTTCAGGCGCCTCGGCGGGCCAGCGAGAGCGTGCGGTGCGCCGTCGCCACCACCGCCGCGTCGACGAAGCGTCCGTCCGGCAGGGCCAGTGCCCCCGCGTCGGTCTCCGCCGCCTTGACGATCTCCTCGGCCTGCTCCACCTCCTCGGGGCTGGGCAGGTAGGCCCGCTCGATGACCGGGAGCTGCCGGGGATGGATCGCCGCACGGCCCAGGAAGCCGACGGCCCGGCCGTGGGCACAGGACTCCGCGAGCCCGTCCAGATCGCGGATGTCGGGATACACCGACTGCGACGGTGGTGCGAGCCCGGCCGCCCGCGCCGCGACCACGATGCGGCTGCGCGGCCAGTCCAGCCCCCGGTCGTCCCGTACCCCGAGGTCGGCCCGCAGATCGGCCTCGCCGAGGGCGATCCCGTGGACCGCGGGTGTCGCGGTCGCGATGGCGTAGGCGTGCTCGACACCGGACGCCGACTCCAGCAGGGCGTACAGCCCCGTGCCCGGGGCGAGCGATGCCGGACCCAGGATGTCGGTGGGGCGTGTCACCTTGGGGATACGCAGAGCGGACAGGCCGGGCAGCCCGGCCAGTGCCGGGATGTCCCGCTCGGCATGGATCCGGACGTGCACGGGCACGGGCTGGGAGGAGGTGAGCAGTTCGGCGGTCGCGGCGAGGGCGTATGCCTTGCGCTCGGGCGGGACCGCGTCCTCGAGGTCAACGATCACCACGTCGGCGCCGCAGTTGAGCGCCTTGTGGACGACATCGGGATGGTCGCCTGGGGCGTACAGCCAGGTGAGCGGTGTCGTTTCGGGAGTCAGGGGGGCGCCGGCAGCGGGGGTGGCGACAGCGGGAGCGGCGTCCGCGTCATCCGCGGCAGCGGTGAGGGAGCCGGCGGTGTGCGGGCGGGCGCTCACAGCGCACCTTCGTGGCGCAGTGCGGCGATCCGCTCGGGCGTGAGTCCGAGCTCGCCGAGCACCGCGTCCGTGTCCGCGCCATGCGGCCTGCCCGCCCAGCGGATCCGTCCAGGAGTGGCGGAGAGCCGGAAGAGCACGTTCTGCATGCGGATGGGTCCGAGCTCCGGGTCGGGCACCTCGGTGATGGTGTCCAATGCGCGGTACTGGGGATCGGCCATCACATCCCGGATGTCGTGCACGGGCGCCACCGCGGCCTCCGCGTGCTCGAAAGCCGCCAACACCTCGTCACGGGTGTGCCGGGCGATCCACCCGCCCACGGCCTCGTCCAGTACGTCGGCGTGCTCCGCCCGTCCGCTGCCGGTGGCGAACCAGGGCTCACTCGTCAGCTCGGGCCGTCCGACCAGCCGCATCACCCGCTCGGCGACGGACTGGGCCGAGGTGGAGACTGCGAGCCAGGCCTCGTCGGCCGTCCGGTAGGTGTTGCGCGGGGCGTTGTTGCGGGAGCGGTTGCCGGTGCGTGGCTGCACATAGCCGAGCTGGTCGAACCAGATGGGCTGGGGGCCGAGCACGGTGAGGATGGGTTCGATGATCGCCATGTCCACCACCTGTCCGCGCCCCGAGGCGGTCCGGGCGGTCAGCGCGGTCATCACGGCGTACGAGGTGGCCAGGGCCGCGATGGAGTCGGCGAGACCGAACGGCGGCAGGGTCGGCGGGCCTTCGGGTTCACCGGTGATGGCGGCGAAGCCGCTCATCGCCTCGGCGAGCGTGCCGAAGCCCGGCCGGCGGCAGTACGGCCCGTACTGCCCGAAGGCGGTGACTCTGGCGAGCACCAGCCGGGGGTTGACCGCGCTCAGCTCTTCCCAGCCGAGCCGCCACTTCTCCAGGGTGCCGGGGCGGAAGTTCTCGACGATCACGTCCGCGGTGGCGGCGAGCCGCAGCAGGGTCGCACGCCCACCGGGCGTGGACAGATCGAGGGTGATGGTCCGCTTGTTGCGGCCGAGCAGCTTCCACCACAGGCCGACACCGTCCTTGTCGGGGCCGTGCCCGCGGGAGGGATCGGGCTTGAGCGGGTGCTCGACCTTGATGACTTCGGCACCGAAGTCACCGAGCATCGTGGCGGCGAGCGGCCCGGCGAAGAGAGTGGCGAGATCGAGGACGCGCAGTCCGGCGAGCGGACCGTCCCCGGCAGGGTGGGGGGCGGCGGCACCGTCGGCGTCGGGGTCGTGCATGAGGGCTCCAAGCTCCTTCGGTTACTCCGGCTGACTGGGGCGGGCACGGCCCCGGACAAGGGCCAGGCCGTGTTCGGGAAGTCCCGCCTGGCTCGCGGCTCCCCAGCGCTTCGCCTGGGAGTGCCCCCGGCACGCGTACTCGCCGCGTTGTCGGAGTCGTCCAGGTACGCCCAGTACGAGGATGACCTCCCCCAACCTGCGGTGAGGTACCCCCATCGCCAGGGCGTACGCCGTGTTTGAGAGCTCCCGCCTGGCTCGCGACGCCCTTCGGGCGGACGACGCCAGTCCTCAAACGCGGCCTAGCGGGCCGTGGCGGCGCCCTTGTCCGCCGCCTTGTCGATCTCGGGGCGGGTGGGCATGGAGGACGAGGCACCCGGACGCTGGACGGAGACCGCCGCGGCGGCCGATGCCCAGACCATCGCGTCGTGCATCGGCCTGCCCTCGACCAGGGCCGCCGCGAGTGCGCCCACGAAGGTGTCGCCCGCCGCGGTCGTGTCGACCGCGCGCACCCGGGGCGCGGGGACCCGCACGGGCTCGGCACCCCGGGCCAGATGGAGGCTGCCCTCCGCGCCCAGCGTGACCACCACTTCCGGCACCTGGCGCAGCAGCGCGTCGGCGGCGGTGTGCGGGTCCGTCGTACCGGCGAGCAGCGCCGCCTCGTGCTCATTGGGCACCAGCAGGTCCACGACCGCGAGGAGTTCGGGCGGCAGGGGCTGGGCGGGGGCCGGGGTGAGGATGGTGCGCACCCCGTGGCGGCGGGCGGCCTCGGCTCCCGCGAGCACTCCGGCGAGCGGCAGCTCGAGCTGGAGCAGCAGCGCGTCGGCGCCGGCGATCACGGCCTCGTCGCCCGGGGTGAGATGGTCCACGGTGCCGTTGGCGCCGGGGATGACGACGATCGCGTTGCCGCCCTCGTCGTCCACGACGATATGCGCGGTGCCGGAGGCGGCATCGACGGTGCGCAGCAGATCGGTGTCCACCCCGGAGTGCTCCAGCGTGTCCCTGAGCCGGGCGCCGAACTCGTCGGCGCCCACCGCTCCGATCATCGACACTTCGGCGCCGGCCCGGGCGGCGGCGACGGCCTGGTTCGCTCCCTTGCCGCCGGGGATCGTACGGAACTCCCGTCCCGTGACGGTCTCTCCTCGCTGAGGCGCCCTCGGGACATAGGCGACGAGGTCCATATTGGTGCTGCCGAGCACCACGATGCCGGTCATGGGCGTACGTCCTCCTGGGGGATCGGGGCGCGTGCGAGCTGGGTGAAGGTGAGTCGGGCGAGGGTGTCGAAGCCGATCCCGTCGAAGTCGCCGACGGTGGTGGCCAGCCGGTTCTTGAGCGGAGCGGTCCACCGCTCGGGCAACTGGTCCGGATGTCCGGCGAGCAGCCCGGCGAGCGAACCGGCCGTGGCGCCGTTGGAGTCGGTGTCCCAGCCGCCCGAGACGGCCCGGCAGATGGAGCCGCCGAAGTCCCCGTCGGCATGGGTGAGCGCCGCGCACAGCAGGGCGGTGTTGGGGATGACATGTACCCAGTGGTAGCTGCCGTAGGCGGCGTGGAGCCGGTCCACCACCGTGTCGAAGTCGTCGTACCGCCCGGCTGTCTCGACCCCGGTACGGATGGCCCCGGCCAGCCGTGACCCGGGCGGTACGACCCGCAGACCCGTACGCAGGCACTGGTGGACGTCCGCGCGGCCGGTCGCCGCCTCGGCGAGCGCGGCGGCGGTGAACATCGCCCCGTACACGCCGTTGGCGGTATGGGTGAGCCTCGCGTCCCGGTGAGCCTGTGCCGCCGCGGACGCGGGGTCGCCCGGGTTGGTCCAGCCGTGCACATCGGCACGGATCGCGGCGCCGATCCATTCCCGGAAGGGGTTGTGGTGGGTGGCGGTGAGCGGAGGTTCGAGTCCGGCGAGCAGATTGCGGTACGCGACGCGCTCGGCGGTGAAGGTGCGGGCGGCGGGGAGTTCGTCCAGCCACAGCCGGGCCACGTCGGCGGTGGTGAAGCCGTCCCCGCACCGCTGGAGCAGGAGCAGGTTCAGCAGCGGGTAGTTCAGATCGTCGTCCTCGGGCATCCCGTCGATGTTCTCGGCCAGGGAGGTCGATGCGGACCTGCGGTTCCAGGGGTGGGCGGCGAGCAGCTCCGCGGGGACTCCCTTGGCGGTGAACCAGCCGGTGAGCGGCCAGTTGCCCGTGGCGCGGGCCAGGGCGCGGATACCGGCGAGCGGTAGCTTCTCGACGGGCTTGCCCAGCAGGCATCCTGCGGCACGGCCGAGCCATGCGGAGTGGAGGCGCTCCTGGAGGGCGCCGGCCGGGCGTGTCACGCCCGGCCAGGAAGGGCAGGAGCCGATGATCCCGGCCAGAGAGGACGGCTCGTCCCGTGCCAACGGCGAGGGGAGCCGGTCCAGTTCGTCGAGCAGGGCCAGGGCCAGTGCCCGGAGGCGCGGGGCGGCGGGGACCGTGGACGCGCCCGCCGCCGGGGGCGCGCAGAGGCCGCCCGCCGCGCGCCAGCGGTCGGCGATCTCCGAGGCGTCGCGCCCGTCCTCGGCGGCCTGGCGCAGTTCGTGACCGATCAGGTCCTCGGGCTGGACCCAGGTGAGCCGCAGGTTCACCGGGCGACCCCCGTCAACCGGGCGAAGGCGGCTTCATGGGCGCGGCGGCGTTCCGTGTCGCGGGCGAACACCTCCCGCGCCACCTGCGCCAGCGCCCGCGCCGGAGCGTGCAGATCCACTCGGCTGGCCTCGGCGACCGTCTTCACCCAGTCGGCCGGGATCGGTTCCTCGCCGTGGAGCGCTCCCGCGATCGCGCCGGACATGGTGGCGATGGAGTCGCAGTCGCGGCCGTAGTTGACGGAGCCGAGCACCGTACGGCGGTAGTCGCCGCCGCCGATCAGCAGTATCCCCAGCGCGATGGGCAGCTCCTCGATCGCGTGCAGCCGGGACGGCCTGCGGGCGCCGAGTGACGGTGCGCGGTAGTCGGACCCGACCGTGTCGAAGGGCGCGACGGCCTCCCGTAGCGGGCGCAGCGCGGGCTCGAAGTCGCTGTGCGCGGCGGCGACTTCGGCGACGGCCTCGATCGCCGCGCGGGTGCCGTCCTTGGCGAGACCGAGACAGGCGTCGAGGACACTCCCCGGACTTGCCCCCGGCACACAGGCCGCGGCGACCGCTGCCGCGAACACCCCCGCCGCCTCGCGGCCGTACGAGGACTGGTGGGCGCCCGCGATGTCCAGTGCCTCGGCGTAGGCGGCGGCGGGGTCGGCGGCATTCACCAGACCGACCGGTGCCATGTACATCGCGGCACCGCAGTTGACGATGTTGCCGGTGCCCGCCTCGCGCGGGTCGACATGCCCGTAGTGCAGCCGGGCCACCAGCCACTTCTCGGCGAGGAAGATCCGCTGGACGGGCAGTGCCTCGGCCTCCAGCTCGGGGATCCAGCGCGGTGTGGTGATCAGGTCGGGTACGAGGTGCTCGGCGACCGCGTACGCGTCGAGGTGGTCGCGCACCGTGGCGTAGACGCGTACCAGGGCATGGGTCATCAGGGTGTCGTCGGTGATGTGCCCGTCGCCCTTGTGATACGGCGCGATCGGCCGGGCGGTGGACCATTCGTCCCCGTGCCAGGGGCCGACGATGCCGTGGATCCGGCCCCCGTGGCGTTCCTCGATCTGTTCCGGGGTGTAGCCCTCGACCGGGCCGCCCAGGGCGTCACCGACCGCCGCGCCGATGAGGGCGCCGGCGAAGCGGTCATCGAGGGATGCGGGGGCGGGGCGCGCGGAGAGTGTCATGCCCGAATTGTCCACCCCGGGCGGGCGGGTTTCGCGGACGCGACGCTCAGCGGTGTACCGCTGTGGCGAGCTGTCCGGCGAGTGCCACGAGGTCCGTGCCCGCGAAGCGGGGGAGCGCGCAGCCTGCGAGGGTGCGGCAGGTGTCGCGCCAGGTGGCGGGTACGGCGGTGGCGCCGCCGAGTGTGCCGGTCAGTGCGCCGACGAGGGCGGGAGCGGAGTCGGCGACCCGGGACAGACAGGCGGCGGCGGGGACGGCCCTGGCGACCCGCCCACGGGCGGCGATGGCGAGGGCGAGGGCGACCGGGACGGTTTCCGCGGCGGCGATTCCGTAGCTGTACACGTGGTCCACGATCTGGTGCTCCAGCAGGGGCACCAGGGAGAACGCGTCGTCGGTGTCCCGGGCGAGCCGGACCGCGTGCCGGGCGTTGCGGCCGATCTCGGTGGCCTCGGGGAGCTGGGCGAGCGCCGCGTCGACCGCGGCGTGTACGGCTGCGCCGCCCAGCCCGGCGGCGATCGCCGCGGCCATCGCGCGGGCGCCGTGCACGCCGTCGCCGTCCTGGGTGTAGCGGGCGTCGAACTCGGCGAGCTCGGCGGCGGCCAGCGGGTCGCCGGGGTGGACGACGGCGAGCACGGCGGCGCGGATGCACGCGGCGTCGTCGAAGTAGTGCGGGTTGTCGTGGCCGGTCGCGGGCGGGCGAAGCCCGGTGGCGAGGTTGCCGAGACCTGCGCGTACGGAGATCCGGGCACGTAGGGGGAGTACGGCGGACTCGACCTCGGGAGCCCGGGCGGCGGCTGCGGCGACCTTCCCGGCCAGGGAGTTCCAGGCGAGGTCCACCGCGGTACGCATCCGGCGTCCGGGCGCGCCGTCGCCACCGGCCCCGGCGAGGATCGTCTCGGCGGTGAAGGCGGCCCACTCGGCGTCGTCGGAAGGCCCGAGCCGCAGTGGCTCGGGGGCCTGGTTGAGGGCGATCGGGACCGGGAGGGTCGTCGTCGCGTTCTGTTCCGCGAAGGTGTCGAGCTCGCGGGTGAGCCGACGGGTCCACTCCGGCATCCGGGCGGCCCGGTGCCGCGCGGCGGGCCACCCCGCAGCGTCCCCCGCGGCCAGCCCGAGCAGCAGCCCTTCGATCCGGCTCCTGAGGTCGCAGGCCGGGTCGGCCGGGGCCCAGCAGTCGCTGTCCGGCGGCAGGAGCTCAGGGGCCGGCAACGCGGCGTCCACGGGACCGGCCGTGGGATCGGGGGCGGGGTCTAGCGGGCCGGGGGGCATGGGAGGGCCTCGGTGTCGGTGTCGTTGTCGGGTGTGAGCAGGTCGGCGATGTCGAGTACGTGATAGCCCCGCATCGAGGGGAGGCAACTGCCGCGCACCGGGCCGATCGCCTCCGCCCACTCGCGGGGGATCGCGATGGTGCCGGACACGGCGCCGGCGAGTGCTCCGGCCACTGCTGCCGTGGTGTCGGCGTCGCGGCCCATGTTGACCGCGGTGAGCACCGCCGTACGGAAGTCGCCGCGGGCTGCGGCGAACGCCCCGAATGCCAGGCCGACGGCCTCCGGGGCGAGGTCCGTCCAGGGGTAGCCGCCGATCACGACCGCGGAGCGGACGGATCGTTCACGCATCAGGGGATCGGGGTCGGTCTGCTCCGCCGCGACCACCGCGCGGCGCATGGAGCGCGCGGTCCAGGAGTCCATCGGGATCACGGACAGCGCCGCGCCGATCACCCCTGCGGGGCCCGCGCCCGCCATCGCCGCCGCGACCCCCGCCGCCACCGCCTGGCCGCCGTAGATCCCCTCGCCGTCATGGCTGACGCAGCCGTCGATGGCCACCAGCCGCGCCGCCTCCGCCGGGTCGCCCGCAGCGAAGACGCCGAACGGCGCCGCCCGCATCGCGAGACCGTCGCTCCAGGCGTGCCGGTGCTGGGCCGTGATGGGCGCCGCCAGGCCCCGCCTGAGGTTCTCCAGGGTGCCCCGCTCGCTGAAGCCCGCCCCACGGAAGGGGCCTTCGTCGAGGTCGGCGATCCAGCGGTGCCAGGCCTGCTCGACATGGGAGACGGTCAGGGCGGATCCGTGCCTGGCCAGCAGCAGCCCGGAAAAGATCGCGTACTCCGTGTCGTCCGTGCCCGAGGGGTTGTCCGTCACGAACCCCTCGATCCGTCCCCAGCGGCGGCGGATCTCGGACGGCCGCATGTTCTCGGCGGGCGCGCCGAGCGCGTCGCCCACGGCCAGTCCGAGCAGTGCGCCGCGGGCCCGATCGCATGAGAGGCACTCCAACGCGTGTCACCCCTTTGTGCGGCGTACCTGCGGCATTTCCGCGGAGCATCCGAGCCTGTTCCGGATATCTGCCACGCACACCGGCCGGTGCTCTGCCGAATGGCCGGGTGTCACCCGGCTGACCGTGGCCCACCGTAGGTAAGTAAAGCCTGCCTTGCTGGCACGCCCCTTACGTCGCGCGTATTTTCGAAGTGCTGAAAGCAAGCGGAACACGGAACAAGGGGAGAGCTGTGTCCATCATCGAGACCGAGGCCACACTTCACGAGGCGCACCGCGACAATCACACGCACCGCGATGTGAACGGCGGTTGGCTGCGTCCCGCGGTGTTCGGCGCGATGGACGGGCTTGTCTCCAACCTCGCCCTGATGACCGGCGTGGCCGGAGGCGCCGTGTCCCAGCAGGCCATCGTGATCACCGGGCTCGCGGGCCTGGCGGCGGGCGCCTTCTCGATGGCGGCGGGCGAGTACACCTCGGTGGCCTCGCAGCGTGAGCTCGTCCAGGCCGAGCTGGATGTCGAGCGCAGGGAACTGCGCAAGCACCCGGTGGACGAGATGGAGGAGCTCGCAGCCCTGTACGTGGCCCGGGGCGTGGAGCCGCAGCTCGCCCGCGAGGTGGCCATGCAGCTCTCGCGCGACCCTGAGCAGGCGCTGGAGATCCATGCCCGTGAGGAGCTCGGCATCGACCCGGACGACCTGCCGTCGCCGGCCGTCGCCGCCGTCTCGTCCTTCGGTTCGTTCGCGCTCGGCGCGCTGGTGCCGGTGCTCCCGTACCTCCTCGGCGCCACCGCCCTGTGGCCCGCCGTGCTGTGCGCGCTCATCGGGCTGTTCGCGTGCGGTGCGCTCGTCGCCCGGGTGACGGCCCGTGGCTGGTGGTTCAGTGGACTGCGGCAGCTCGCGCTGGGCGGCGCGGCGGCGGCGCTCACCTTCGGGGTCGGAGCCCTGGTGGGCGCGGCGGTCTGACCCGCCCGCCTGCCCTGACCCGCCTGCTCAGCGGGTTCCGTTACCCTTCTGTGATGTCGGTCTGTGACGTACGCCCGGGTGTCGCGCGGGCGTGCTCGATGCGACACTGTGCTTGGCTCCATGTGAGCGCTGTAACTCGGCGGTTTCGAGTCCGTGACCGCCGGGCATGAGCCGTAAGCGCCGCGGGCAACGATGCCCGCTCTGTCAGTCGGGACCACGGGCACCAAATCGGTCCGTACCCGCCCCCACCTGCGCCGCTGTCCCACCCCTTCGCAGCGTCGTCGCAGTGAGGTGTCCGCATGCTGGAATGAGCTATCCACTTCTCGGGATTCACTCCATCATGTAACCTGCACGAAATTTCGCGAGGGCCAACGTCGTCCCTCGGCACTTGCACATGCCACGACGACGACGGGAGAGCCGATGCGTTCCGACGCCTGGTCGCCCATGGACGGTCGCCCCGCCCCGCAGGGGATGTACGACCCCCGTAACGAGCACGACGCCTGTGGCGTCGGGTTCGTGGCCACCCTCACCGGTGTAGCCAGCCATGAGCTGGTCGAACAGGCGCTGACCGTTCTGCGCAACCTGGAACACCGTGGCGCCACCGGCTCCGAGCCCGACTCGGGTGACGGCGCCGGAATCCTCCTCCAGGTCCCGGACGCGTTCTTCCGCGAGGTCGCCGGATTCGAGCTGCCCGAGGCCGGTGCGTACGCCGTCGGCACCGCCTTCGTCCCCGAGTCGGCAGAGGACGAGGCCGTCTCGCATATCGAGACGATCGCCGCTGAGGAAGGGCTGACCGTCCTCGGCTGGCGCGACGTCCCCGTCGCCCCCGAGCTGCTCGGTGCCACCGCCCGCTCGACCATGCCGGTCTTCCGTCAGCTCTTCGTGAGTGCGGGCGCGAGCACCGGTATCGCCCTCGACCGCAAGGCGTTCGTGCTGCGCAAGCGCGCCGAACGCGAGGCCGGGGTGTACTTCCCCTCGCTCTCCGCCCGCACCATCGTCTACAAGGGCATGCTGACCACTGGCCAGCTCGAGCCCTTCTTCCCGGACCTGTCGGACCGCCGCCTCGCCACCGCCGTGGCCCTGGTCCACTCCCGGTTCTCCACCAACACCTTCCCGAGCTGGCCGCTCGCCCACCCGTACCGCTTCGTCGCCCACAACGGCGAGATCAACACGGTCAAGGGCAACCGCAACTGGATGCGCGCCCGTGAGTCCCAGCTGGTCAGCGGGCTCTTCGGGAACGGCGACCTCGAGCGGATCTTCCCGGTCTGTACCCCCGACGCCTCCGACTCCGCCTCCTTCGACGAGGTCCTGGAGCTGCTCCACCTCGGTGGCCGCTCGCTGCCGCACAGTGTGCTGATGATGGTCCCCGAGGCGTGGGAGAACCACGACTCCATGGACCCGGCCCGGCGCGCCTTCTACCAGTACCACTCCACGCTGATGGAGCCCTGGGACGGCCCCGCCTGCGTCACCTTCACCGACGGCGTCCAGGTCGGCGCGGTGCTCGACCGCAACGGTCTGCGCCCCGGCCGCTACTGGGTCACCGACGACGGCCTCGTGGTGCTCTCCTCCGAGGTCGGCGTGCTCGACATCGACCCGGCCAAGGTCGTCCGCAAGGGCCGCCTCCAGCCCGGCCGCATGTTCCTCGTGGACACCGCCGAGCACCGCATCATCGAGGACGACGAGATCAAGTCCGCCCTCGCCGCCGAGCAGCCGTACCAGGAGTGGCTGGAGGCCGGCGAGATCGAGCTCGAGGACCTCCCCGAGCGCGAGCACATCGTGCACACGCACGCCTCCGTCACCCGCCGCCAGCAGACCTTCGGCTACACCGAGGAGGAGCTGCGGGTCCTGCTCGCCCCGATGGCACGCACCGGCGCCGAGCCGATCGGCTCCATGGGCACGGACTCCCCGATCGCCGCGCTCTCCGAGCGCCCCCGGCTGCTGTTCGACTACTTCACCCAGCTCTTCGCGCAGGTCACCAACCCGCCGCTGGACGCCATCCGCGAGGAGCTCGTCACCTCGCTGCACTCCTCGCTCGGCCCCGAGGGCAACCTGCTGGACCCGAACGCGGCCTCCTGCCGCTCGGTCACGCTGCCCTTCCCGGTGATCGACAACGACGAGCTGGCCAAGCTCATCCACATCAACGCCGACGGCGACATGGCGGGTATGAAGGCCGCGACGCTCTCCGGCCTGTACCGGGTCTCCGGCGGCGGTGACGCGCTGGCCGCCCGCATCGAGGACATCTGCACCGAGGTCGACGCCGCCATCGAGAGCGGCGTCCGGCTGATCGTGCTCTCCGACCGGCACTCGGACGCCGAGCACGCACCGATCCCGTCGCTGCTGCTCACCGCGGCCGTGCACCATCACCTGATCCGCACCAAGCAGCGCACCCAGGTGGGCCTGCTGGTCGAGGCCGGTGACGTCCGTGAGGTGCACCATGTCGCCCTGCTCATCGGCTACGGTGCCGCGGCCGTCAACCCGTACCTCGCGATGGAGTCGGTCGAGGACCTGCTGCGCGCCGGTACGTTCATCGAGGGCGTCGAGCCCGAGCAGGCCATCCGCAACCTGATCAAGGCGCTCGGCAAGGGCGTGCTCAAGGTCATGTCCAAGATGGGTATCTCGACCGTGGCGTCCTACCGGGGCGCGCAGGTCTTCGAGGCCGTCGGTCTCGACGAGGCCTTCGTCGACCGGTACTTCGACGGCACCGCCACCAAGATCGGCGGCGCCGGTCTCGATGTGGTCGCCAAGGAGGTCGCCGCCCGGCACGCCAAGGCGTACCCCGCCAGCGGCATCGCCCCGGCGCACCGCGCGCTGGAGATCGGCGGCGAGTACCAGTGGCGCCGCGAGGGCGAGCCGCATCTCTTCGACCCGGAGACCGTCTTCCGGCTCCAGCACGCCACGCGCGGCAGGCGCTACGACATCTTCAAGAAGTACACCGACCGGGTGAACGAGCAGTCCGAGCGGCTGATGACGCTCCGCGGCCTGTTCGGCTTCAAGTCCGGCCGCGAGCCGATCTCGATCGACGAGGTCGAGCCGGTCAGTGAGATCGTCAAGCGCTTCTCCACCGGCGCCATGTCGTACGGCTCCATCTCCAAGGAGGCGCACGAGACCCTCGCCATCGCCATGAACCAGCTGGGCGGCAAGTCCAACACCGGTGAGGGTGGCGAGGACCCGGAGCGCCTGTACGACCCGGAGCGCAGGTCCGCCATCAAGCAGGTGGCGTCCGGCCGCTTCGGCGTCACCTCCGAGTACCTGGTCAACGCCGACGACATCCAGATCAAGATGGCCCAGGGCGCCAAGCCCGGCGAGGGCGGCCAGCTGCCCGGCCACAAGGTCTACCCGTGGGTGGCCAAGACCCGGCACTCCACCCCGGGCGTCGGCCTGATCTCCCCGCCGCCGCATCACGACATCTACTCCATCGAGGACCTGGCTCAGCTGATCCACGACCTCAAGAACGCCAACCCGGCCGCCCGCATCCACGTGAAGCTGGTGTCCGAGGTCGGTGTCGGCACGGTCGCCGCCGGCGTCTCCAAGGCGCACGCGGACGTGGTGCTGATCTCCGGCCACGACGGAGGCACCGGAGCGTCCCCGCTCACCTCGCTGAAGCACGCGGGTGGTCCCTGGGAGCTCGGCCTCGCCGAGACCCAGCAGACGCTGCTGCTGAACGGGCTGCGGGACCGGATCGTCGTGCAGACCGACGGCCAGCTGAAGACCGGTCGGGATGTCGTCATCGCCGCGCTGCTCGGCGCCGAGGAGTTCGGCTTCGCCACCGCGCCGCTCGTGGTCTCGGGCTGCATCATGATGCGCGTCTGCCACCTGGACACCTGCCCGGTCGGCATCGCCACCCAGAACCCGGTACTGCGCGAGCGCTACAGCGGCAAGGCCGAATTCGTCGTGAACTTCTTCGAGTTCATCGCCGAAGAGGTCCGCGAGCTGCTTGCCGAGCTGGGCTTCCGCACCCTGGAAGAGGCCGTCGGCCACGCCGAGCTGCTCGACACCTCCCAGGCCGTGAACCACTGGAAGGCCCAGGGCCTCGACCTGGCACCGCTGCTCCACGTGCCCGAGCTGCCCGAGGGTGCCGTACGCCACCAGCTGATCGAGCAGGACCACGGCCTGGCGAAGGCCCTGGACAACGAGCTGATCCGGCTGTCCGCCGACGCGCTGGCCGCTGCCAGCGCCGAGGAGGCCCAGCCGGTCCGCGCCCAGGTCGCGATCCGCAACATCAACCGGACCGTCGGCACCATGCTGGGTCACGAGGTGACGAAGAAGTTCGGCGGCGCGGGCCTGCCCGAGGACACCATCGACATCACCTTCACCGGCTCCGCCGGCCAGTCCTTCGGCGCGTTCCTGCCACGCGGTGTCACGCTGCGCCTGGAGGGCGACGCCAACGACTACGTCGGCAAGGGCCTGTCCGGTGGCCGGGTCGTCGTCCGCCCCGACCGTGGCGCCGACCATCTGGCCGAGTACTCGACCATCGCGGGCAACACCATCGCCTACGGCGCCACCGGCGGCGAGCTGTTCGTGCGCGGCCGCACCGGCGAGCGCTTCTGCGTCCGCAACTCCGGTGCGCTGGTGGTCTCGGAGGGCGTCGGCGACCACGGCTGCGAGTACATGACCGGTGGCCACGCCGTCGTACTCGGCGAGACGGGGCGCAACTTCGCGGCCGGTATGTCCGGCGGCGTCGCGTACGTCATCGACCTCGACCGCGACAACGTCAACGTCGGCAACGCGGGCGCCGTCGAGGCGCTGGACGACACCGACAAGCAGTGGCTGCACGACGTCGTGCGCCGCCACCAGGAGGAGACGGGCTCGACCGTCGCCGAGCGGCTGCTCGCCGAGTGGACCGTCGCCGTGGAGCGCTTCAGCAAGATCATCCCGACCACGTACAAGGCAGTGCTCGCCGCCAAGGACGCCGCTGAGCTCGCCGGTCTCTCCGAGCGGGAGACCACCGAGAAGATGATGGAGGCGGCGACCAATGGCTGACCCCAAGGGCTTCCTGACCACCGGGCGCGAGGTCGCCGAGACCCGCCCCGTCGCCGAGCGCGTCAGGGACTGGAACGAGGTCTACGTCCCCGGCTCCCTGCTGCCGATCATCAGCAAGCAGGCCGGGCGCTGCATGGACTGCGGCATCCCGTTCTGTCACAACGGCTGCCCGCTCGGAAACCTGATCCCCGAGTGGAACGACTACGCCTACCGCGAGGACTGGCAGGCGGCGAGCGAGCGGCTGCACGCCACCAACAACTTCCCGGAGTTCACCGGACGGCTGTGCCCCGCCCCGTGCGAGGCGGCCTGCGTGCTCGGTATCAACCAGCCTGCCGTCACCATCAAGAACGTCGAAGTCTCCATCATCGACAAGGCATGGGACTCCAACGACGTCAGGCCGCAGCCGCCGGAGCGGCTGTCCGGCAAGACGGCCGCCGTCATCGGCTCGGGCCCGGCAGGGCTCGCCGCCGCCCAGCAGCTCACCCGCGCCGGGCACACCGTGGTGGTGTACGAGCGCGCCGACCGCATCGGCGGCCTGCTGCGTTACGGCATCCCCGAGTTCAAGATGGAGAAGCGGCACATCAACCGCCGTATCGAGCAGATGCGCGCGGAGGGTACGAAGTTCCGCACCGGTATCGAGATCGGCCGCGACCTGACCGCGACGGACCTGCGCAAGCGGTTCGACGCCGTCGTCATCGCCGCCGGCGCCACCACCGCCCGCGACCTGCCCGTGCCGGGCCGCGAGCTGAACGGCGTGCACCAGGCGATGGAGTACCTCCCCCTCGCCAACAAGGTGGTCGAGGGCGACTACGTGGCCCCGCCGATCACCGCCGAGGGCAAGCACGTCGTGGTCATCGGCGGCGGCGACACCGGTGCCGACTGTGTCGGCACCGCCCACCGCCAGGGCGCCGCGTCCGTCACCCAGCTGGAGATCATGCCCCGCCCGGGCGACGAGCGGAACGCGGGCCAGCCCTGGCCGACGTTCCCGATGCTCTACAAGGTGACCTCCGCGCACGAGGAGGGCGGCGAGCGGGTCTACTCCGTCTCCACCAGCCACTTCGAGGGCGACGAGGACGGCAACGTCCAGTTCCTGCACCTCATCGAGGTCGAGTTCGTGGACGGCAAGCTGACCCAGAAGCCCGGCACCGAGCGCAAGATCCCCGCCCAGCTGGTCACCCTCGCCATGGGCTTCACCGGCACGGACGTCCAGAACGGCCTGGTCTCCCAGTTTGGCCTCGAGCTGGACGAGCGGGGTAACGTGTCCCGCGACGCGGACTTCGCGACCAACGTCGAAGGCGTCTTCGTCGCCGGTGACGCGGGCCGCGGCCAGTCCCTGATCGTCTGGGCCATCGCCGAGGGCCGCTCCGCCGCCCGCGGTGTGGACCGCCACCTCACGGGTGTGAGCGACCTCCCGGCCCCGATCCGTCCGACGGATCGCGCCCTGACGGTCTGACACATCCCCCATAGACGTCCCGTACAAAGGCGTGCGGAACTGGCACGGCGCCTGCCCCGTCCCCGACCGGACCCAGGGCAGGCGCCGTGGTGTGTGGGGTGGGGCATTCGCGGTGGCCGGAGAACCGGCGAGGGATCAGCGGATCAGCGGTTCCCTGTCGTCGACGTGGAACAGCCCCAGCTGCTCGAAGGGCTCGGCCTTCTCGTCCGCCGTGCGGTCGCGGAGCACGAACGTCGCCCTCTGCAGGCTGAGGCCGTAGCCCTGATGCGCCTCCGTGATCACATACGCGTCCATGACCTGGCCCACTCGGGGATCCCAGAACCGGCGCGCGGACTGGTTGAACGCGATGTCGCCGTGGTCCGCGATCCACGCGGGAGCCTGGCGATAGGACCTGCGCAGATCCGGGCGCTCCAGGATGTCGCGCTCCAGCGCCCTCAGCCGCGGGTGGTCCGGTAGCTGCTGGAGGGTTCCGGCGAAGTAGGCGAGGGTCGGCATGAACCAGTCCTCGAACCAGGCGTCCCTGTCTCCGGCGCCGAGTATCTGGTACGAGTCGGGGTGGAACAGGGTGTAGCGCATCGCGTTGCGGAACGGATGGGCGCTGACGTGCGGCCGCACGTGCCGGAAGATGTCCCGGTAGGCCTGGTTGAAGATCACGACGTCGACGCACTCCGTGTGGGCCATCGACAGGTGCCCCAGACCGTTGATCAACTCCTGGTAGAGCGCCATGTCCGGCCTGCGGCGCAGCTCGCTCGCCAGCGGTGCCGGCGGGACCTTCCCTGTGAGCACGTACAGGTGCTTGCGGTTGTCACCGCTCATGTGCAGCGCCTCGGCGAGACGCTCCACCTCGTGCGTCTCGAGCCGGTAGGCGCGGGCCATCCAGTTCCGCAGCGACTTGGCGGAGATGCCGAGCCGACCCGCCAGCTCCTTCCATGTGACCCCTTCGGCCTTGAGCAGTCGCTTCAGCAGCGCGACGATGACGGCGTTCTGCGCACGCGGCTCATCCGCCTCCAAGGCGTCCGGAGCGGAGGGCGCCGGGCCCTGGCGTGCGTTTCCGGTCAGGAGGCAGAGGGCATGACGGTCCGCTGCGTCCATCTCCAGCGCGTTGGCGAGCCGCTCGGTCTGGGCTGCCTGAAGCCGGTAGGCGTGCTTGAGCCAGTACCGCAGCGAGTTCGGCGCGATGCCCACCTCGCTCGCCAGCCGGTGCAGAGTCAGGCCCTTCGCTTTCACCAGCCGGTTGACCATCTGCGCCACCATGGCGTTGCACGCCTCCGGCCCGGCCTCCACCGCCGCTTCCGCGTCCCGCCTCGGCGTGTGGGTACGAGTCATCGCCCAGCACCTTCCCCCTGTGCCGACGTCACGTCAGCAGGCCCGCGGCCCGTCCTTGCCCGGTCCCGAACACCCTACCGGCCGATACGTGCAGGTCACAGGCTCAGGGTGGTGACCGGTCCGGAGGTGTTCGAGCTCTATGTCCCCCCTGCTGCGCCGGCCGAAAGGCAAAAAGGGAAGGCTGCTTTCCCTTCACTGGCGCATCCCCGCGAACCGGCCATGATGGGAACCCGCCGCCAGCGGTCGCGACGAACACGGCCCCACCGGGGCTGGGCGATGCACTGCAGCAGGGCAGGGGTGTGGCACCCCCTGGTCGCTTCCACACGGGGGTGGGAAGCGGCGGGGGCCGGAGCGGGAACGGCCGCTCGGTCGGGGGTGCCACGGTGCACACCCGGTGCCGCGTACCCGGCTTCCGCAACTGGACGACTGAGCGCGGGCGTACGCTGAGGGTCCCCCTGGCCAGCACGGCGAAGGCGTCAACTCCCTCGCGGCGCCGGGCCAGCGGGCCACCGACACCGCGAGGAGTGCACATGGCGGCCATCAGTCTCCGCAAGATGGAGGAGACCGCCCCAGCCCTCATCAGCCTCTACAAGTGTGCGGGCGTCTCGTTGCGGAAGCACGGGCTCAGCGGGCAGCGCGTGGCGGTCTACCTGGTCGTCGACTACTCGGGGTCGATGAAGCCGTACTACAAGGACGGCAGTGTCCAGGCCCTCGCCGACCGGGTGCTCGGGCTTTCGGCGAACCTGGACGACGATGGGCGGGTGCCCGTGGTGTTCTTCTCCACGGACATCGACGCGGAGACCGAGATCGCGCTCGCCGACCACGAAGGGCGCATCGACCGGATCGTCGCCGGGCTGGGGCACATGGGGAAGACCAGCTACCACCTGGCGATGGACGCGGTCATCGACCACTACCTGGACAGCGGCCCCGCGGCGCCGGCGCTGGTCGTGTTCCAGACCGACGGTGGGCCCATCAACAAGCTGGCCGCCGAACGCTATCTGTGCAAGGCGGCGAAGTTGCCGATGTTCTGGCAGTTCATCGGCTTCGGTGACCCGGGCAGCAGGCAGTTCGACTTTCTGCGCAAGCTGGACGAGCAGGCCGTCCCGGCCAGGCGGCCCATCGACAACGCGGGCTTCTTCCACGCGGGCCAGGACCCGCGGCGGGTGCCGGACGAGGAGTTGTACGACCAACTGGTGTCGGAGTTCCCGGTGTGGCTGGAGAGCGCTCGGCGGATGGGCATCGTGCGGTCCTGACGAGCACGGACGAGGCCGGAATTCAGGTGCGCCGTTCCGGCTCGCCATGCCAGGGTGGCGCGTATGGCGACCTTGGTACGGCATGTGACGATCGACAGTTCCGACGCCTATGGGCTGGCGACCTTCTGGGCGGGTGTGCTCGAGTGCTCCCTCAGCGACGAGGACCAGCCCGGTGACGAGGAGGCACTCGTGGAGGCGCCCGGGGTCGGCATTCTCTTCGTGACCGTGCCCGAGAAGAAGACCCGGAAGAACCGGATGCACTTCGACCTCCAGCCGCAGGAGCGCAGCCGTGACGAGGAGGTCGGCAGGCTGCTGAAGCTCGGTGCCTCGCTCGTCGCCGACCGCCGCAACGCGGACGGCACTGGCTGGGTGACGCTCGCCGATCCCGAGGGGAACGAGTTCTGCGTGGAGCGGAGTGCCGCCGAGCGGAGTGCGGTACGGGGATGAGCGTCCAGGCCGTCGGCAGCCTCGGCGGTGACCGGGTCGCCGACTGAAGCGCCGTCGGCTCCCGAAGGGCACCAGGGCTCGTCACGGTTCCCCGCATCGGCGTAATCACGACAGCAGGTGTCGGGTATTCGCGCTTCGATGGGCTCATGACCTTCAGCTGGACTGACTTCCAGGCCGCGGAGCCGGACTTCGCCGCCACCGTGCAACAGCGCTTCGAGAAGCACACCCACCACATCCTCGCGACCCTTCGCAAGGACGGTTCGCCCCGGGTGACCGGACTCGAGGTGAACTTCCGGTTCGGGGAGCTGTGGCTCGGGATGATGCCGAACTCCCGCAAGGCACTGGACCTGCTGCGCGATCCCCGGCTTGCCATCCATGCCAATCCCGGGGCCGATGCCTCCATGGAGGACGGGGACGTGCGCATCGCCGGGCGGGCGGTGGAGGTGACCGATCCGGAGCTGAAGGACCGGTTCCAGACCGAGGGCGGTGAGCCGCTGCCGTTCCATCTCTTCCGGGTCGAGCTCAGCGAGGCGGTGCGGACCGCCGTCGACGGTGACGAGCTGGTGCTCCAGAGCTGGCAGCCGGGACGGGAGCTGCGGACGATCCGGCGTGGGAACGACGACAGTCCGGCTCGCACGGTCCCGCACTGACGGATGCGTCCGGGCACTGCGCGTCAGCCTGACAGTACCGCCGCTCGGCACCGGGCCGGGTTGCCCCACGCGTCACGCAGCGGCCGGGCCTTGCGCAGCCACCACGCCAGATCCAGCTCCTCGGTGTAGCCGATCGCGCCGTGCAGTTGGAGGGCGGTACGGGCCGCGGCATAGGCGGCCTCGCCGGCCGCGACCTTCGCCGCCGCGATGTCGGCGGGAGCCATGGTCAGCGCCGCACCGAACACCAGGGGGCGGGCGAACTCAAGCGCGATGAGCGTGTCCGCGAGTCGGTGTTTGACGGCCTGGAAGGAACCGATCGCGGTGCCGAACTGGGTGCGCTGCTTGGTGTACGCGACCGTCCGGTCCAGCAACGTCAGCCCCACGCCCAGGCCTTGCGCCGCCGTGGCCAGCCTCGCCCAGCCCTCCGCCGCTCGCGCGGCGCGCGCCACGTCCGGACCGGCGGCCAGGAGTTCGCCGCCCGCGGCGGGCCGGGCCAGGCGGCGCGACGGATCGGCGCAGGTGCGCACCGGGGCGTGGTGTCCGGGAGCGAGGTACAGCCGCGCGGAATCCTCGCTGCCGTCCTCGTCCGGGGCGACCACGAGGACGCAGTCGGCCATGTCCGCGTCCAGGACGTAAGGGCCCGAACCCGGGAGCCCGAGCGTCGTCACCAGCTCGCCCGACGCGATCCCCGGCAGCAGCCGCTTCGCGGGGCCGGAGTCGTCGAGTCCCGCGAGCAGCACGGCAGCGGCGGCCGTCTCCGCCAGGGGGCCCGGCGCAGCACAGCGGCCCAGTTCCACGAAGGCGAAGGACAGGTCGACGGGACGCTGCCCCAGGCCGTCGCACGCCTCGGGCACGGCCAGCGCGAAGACACCGGCCTCCGCCAGCCGGGTCCACAGGGCGCGCCCCGGGCCCGGGTCACCGGCGGCCCAGGACCGTACGGCCGAAGGGGTGTCCGCTGCCGTCAGCAGGGCGTCCAGTGAGCGGGTGAACGCCTGCTGCTCGTCGGTGGGCAGGAATCTCACAGAACGCCTCCTCGATGCGCTGGGGGTGGTGGGCGGTCAGCGGCGTCCCTTCGGGAGACCCAGCAGCCGCTCCGCGATGATGTCCCGCTGGATCTCGTTCGTTCCGGCGTAGATCGGACCGGCGAGCGAGAAGACATAGCCCTCCGCCCAGCCGCCGCCGGCCCCGTCCGCGTCATCCGCCAACTCGCCGTCCCCGCCCAGCAGGTCGAGCGCCGTCTCGTGCAGCGCGATGTCGTACTCGGACCAGAACACCTTGTTCGCGCTGGCCTCGGCGCCGATCGTGGCACCCGCGGCGAAGCGGGACGCGTGGACACAGGTGAAGAGCTGGTACGCGCGAGCTCCGATCACCGCGTCCGCCACCCGGTCGCGCATCGCGGTGTCGGTGCGGTCACCCACCGAGCGCCACAGCTCCACCAGCCTGTTCGCGGCGGCGAGGAAGCGGCCGGGGGAGCGCAGCGTGAGACCGCGTTCGTTGCCCGTGGCGGACATGGCGATACGCCAGCCGTCACCGGGCGCACCGATCACGTCCCCGTCCGGTACGAACACCTCGTCCAGGAACAGCTCGGCGAAGGCGGGCCTGCCGTCGAGGCGGCCGATCGGGCGGACCGTGACCCCCGGCGCCCGCAGGTCGAACATCAGATACGTCAGCCCCCGGTGCGGCCGGTCCGCGTCCGGGTCGGTGCGGAAGATCCCGAAGGCGCGGTCCGCGAAGGCGGCGCGCGACGACCAGGTCTTCTGGCCCGAGAGCAGCCAGCCGCCGTCCGTGCGCACCGCGCGGGACCGAAGGGATGCCAGGTCGGAGCCGGCCTCGGGCTCGGACCAGGCCTGTGCCCAGATCACCTCGCCACTCGCCATGGGCGGCAGGATCCGCCCCCGCTGCTCCCCGGTGCCATGGGCGAAGAGCGTGGGGGCGAGCAGATTGATCCCGTTCTGCGAGACCCGGCCCGGTGCACCCGCCGCGTAGTACTCCTCCTCGAACGCCAGCCAGCGGAAGATGTCGACGCCACGGCCTCCGTAGACCTCCGGCCAGGACACCACCGACCAGCGGTCGGCATACAGCGCTGCCTCCCACTCCCGGTGCGCCGCGAAGCCCTCCGCCGTCTCCAGCGAGGGCAGCGCGCGGTCGGGGACATGGGCGTGCAACCACTCACGGGCGAGGGCCCGGAAGGCGGTCTCGTCTTCCGAGGGGGTCAGGTCCATGGGGTGCCCGCTTCCGTCGAAGGCATCGAAGACATCGAAGGCGTTCCCTAACAAGTGTTTGGTAGGTTAACGTGTTGATGTGACGGACAACAAGGCTCAGTACGTTCCGGGGCACGCCCTGCTGGCCGGCCGCAGCGCCGTCGTCACCGCCGCCGCCGGAGCCGGGATCGGCGGGGCCACCGCCCGCCGCTTCCTGGAAGAGGGCGCCCGGGTGCTGATCAGCGACGCCCATGTGCGCAGGCTCAAGGAGACCGAGGAGGAGCTCGCCGGGGAGTTCGGGGCCGACGCCGTCGCCTCGCTGCCCTGCGACGTCACCGACGAGGCCGCCGTACAAGCCCTGTTCGCCGAGACCGTGCGGCTGCACGGGAGCCTCGACCTCGTCGTCAACAACGCGGGGCTCGGTGGTACGGCGCCGCTCGTGGACATGACCGACGAGCAGTGGACCCGCGTCCTGGACGTGACGCTGAACGGCACCTTCCGCTGCACGCGCGCCGCCCTGCGCGCCTTCCGGGACGGCGGCCGGGGCGGCGCCATCGTCAACAACGCCTCCGTCGTGGGCTGGCGTGCTCAGACCGGCCAGGCCCACTACGCCGCCGCCAAGGCCGGTGTCATGGCCCTCACCCGCTGTGCGGCGCTCGAAGCCGCGGCCTACGGGGTCCGGGTCAACGCCGTATCGCCGAGCCTCGCCATGCACCCGCACCTGGTGAAGGTCACCTCGGCCGACCTGCTCGCCGAGCTCACCGGGAAGGAGGCCTTCGGGCGGCACGCCGAGCCCTGGGAGGTCGCCAATGTCATCGTCTTCCTCGCCAGCGGCTACTCCTCGTACATGACCGGCGAGACGGTCTCCGTGAGCTCCCAGCACGCGTGAACACAGGCGGACGAGAATGGACAGGTGCCTACCACCAAGAAGAAGACCCAGGTGACCGCCTCTCCCGCGCGGCGCCGTGAACTCCTCGACACCGCCGCCGAGGTGTTCGCCGCCCAGGGATACAACGCCACCACTGTCCGCAGGATCGCGGACGAGGCCGGGATGCTCGCGGGCAGCCTGTACTACCACTTCGACTCCAAGGAGTCGATGCTGGACGAGATCCTCTCGACCTTCCTCGACGAGCTCTGGGCCGGATACGACGCCGTACTCGGCGCGGATCTCGGGCCGCGGGAGACCATCGAGGCGCTCGTCACCGAGTCCTTCCGGGAGATCGACCGGCACCGCGCCGCCGTAGCGATCTACCAGAAGGAGTCCAAGCACCTCTCCGTGCAGCCGCGCTTCCACTATCTCGCCGACTCCCAGCGGAAGTTCGAGAAGGCCTGGCTGGGAACCCTGGAGCGCGGGGTCCGGGCCGGGGTCTTCCGTGACGACCTGGACATCCGGCTCACCTACCGGTTCGTCCGCGACACGGTGTGGGTCGCGGCGTCCTGGTACCGGCCGGGCGGCGGGCACAGCCCGGACGAGATCGCCCGCCAGTACCTGTCGATGGTGCTGGACGGGATCTCCGTACGACGACCCTGATTCCGTACGACCCCGAGGAGCAGCCATGGCCGAGGCCTACATCGTCGAAGCGGTCCGCACCCCGGTGGGGCGGCGCAAGGGGGGCCTCGCGGCCGTGCACCCCGCCGACCTGGGGGCACACGTCCTCACGGCCCTGGTCTCCCGCTCCGGGATCGACCCGGCCGCCGTGGAGGACGTGGTCTTCGGCTGCCTGGACACGGTCGGCCCGCAGGCCGGGGACATCGCCCGCACCTGCTGGCTGGCTGCGGGCCTGCCGGAGGAGGTGCC
Source organism: Streptomyces sp. NPDC059828 (assembly GCF_042731955.1). NCBI lineage: Bacteria > Bacillati > Actinomycetota > Actinomycetes > Kitasatosporales > Streptomycetaceae > Streptomyces > Streptomyces sp. NPDC059828. The sequence continues at coordinate 70,501 of NZ_JBHWIW010000024.1, forward strand.
CGGCGTGACCGTCGACCGCCAGTGCGGCTCCTCCCAGCAGGCCGTGCACTTCGCCGCGCAGGGAGTGCTGTCCGGCACCCAGGACCTGGTGGTCGCCGGCGGCGTGCAGAACATGTCGCAGATACCCATCGCCTTCGCCTCCCGTCAGGCCGCCGAACCGCTGGGCCTCACCGAAGGCCCCTTCCACGGCTCGCAGGGCTGGCGGGCACGCTATGGCGACGCGCCCGTCAACCAGTTCCACGGAGCCGAACTCATCGCGCGCCACTGGGGCATCTCGCGCGGCGACATGGAGGAGTTCGCCCTGCGCTCCCATCAGCGGGCCGTCCGGGCGATCGACGAGGGCCGCTTCGCGCGCGAGACCGTCCCGTACGGCGAGCTGGCCGTGGACGAGGGCCCCCGGCGTGACACCTCCCTGGAGAAGATGGCCGCCCTTCGGCCCGTCGTGGAAGGCGGCACGATCACCGCCGCCTGCTCCTCGCAGGTATCGGACGGCGCCGCCGCGATGCTGCTGGCGAGCGAGCAGGCGGTACGGATCCACGGGCTGACCCCGCGTGCCCGTGTCCACCATCTCTCCGTGCGCGGGGAAGACCCCATCCGGATGCTCTCGGCCCCCATCCCGGCGACCGCCCACGCGCTGACCAGGACGGGCCTGTCCATCGATGACATCGACCTCGTGGAGATCAACGAGGCCTTCGCCCCCGTCGTCCTCGCCTGGCTCAAGGAGACCGGAGCGGACCCGGCCCGCGTCAACGTCAACGGCGGCGCCATCGCCCTCGGGCATCCGCTGGGTGCGACGGGGGTCAGGCTGATGACGACGCTGCTGCACGAACTGGAGCGCACGGGCGGGAGGTACGGGCTTCAGACCATGTGCGAGGGCGGCGGCCAGGCGAATGTGACGGTCATCGAGCGGCTGTGACGGTCATCGAGCCGCAGTGACGGTCCTCTGGTGGCGCCCACGCAGCCGGGCCAGGTAAGCGGCCGTGGTCGGCGCTGACCGTGTTCCGGTCGCGCTGACCATGGTTTCGGCGGGTCGCGGCCACGGTTGCGCACGATTCCGAGGTCGGGTGTGCTACTGTCCCAGCGTTGCAGTTTTGGTACCCATGAACTTTATGTGCGCCTGACGGGAAATGTTCGTCGGGCGCATTTTTGTTTTCCGGAGTTTCCGGATGGGGCTGCTCGACCTGATCAGGAGAAAAGTTATGGCCACCGGCACCGTGAAGTGGTTCAACTCGGAAAAGGGCTTCGGTTTCATCGCGCAGGACGGCGGCGGCCCCGACGTCTTCGCCCACTACTCGAACATCGCCACTTCGGGCTTCCGTGAGCTCCAGGAGGGCCAGAAGGTCTCCTTCGACCTCACCCAGGGGCAGAAGGGCCCGCAGGCGGAGAACATCCTCCCCGCCTGACACCCAGAGCGCCCAGGCCCCCTGCCGGGGCCTGGTGCCGCGCCAGGCAACGTTCGCCCCGTCGGGCAGACGCCGCCTGCCGCGGCCCTTGCGCAACCGGGACCCGCGCCGTCATGGCGCGGGTCCCGGTTTGTGCTGTTCATGAGGTCCAGGAAGGTAATCCCGATGACTCGTATCGAACGCCCCGGTGCCGGCCAGGCACGCAAGGGTCCGTCGCAATCCCGCGGAAGGGCAGCCGTGAGGACGTCGGGGAAGCCCTCCGCGAGGACGTCCCCGAAGTCCCCCGCCCGTGGCGGAGGCCCTGCCGGGGAGTTCGCCCTCCCCGAGACCGTCACACCGGCGCTGCCCCCGGTCCAGGCGTTCGCCGAGCTCGACATGCCGGCGGCCCTGCTGAAGACCCTTGCCGCACAGGGCGTGACCGAACCGTTCCCCATCCAGGCGGCGACCCTGCCGAACTCCCTCGCCGGCCGTGACCTCCTCGGTCGCGGGCGGACCGGGTCGGGGAAGACCCTCTCCTTCGGCCTGTCGCTGCTGGCCCGCACCGCCGGCCGGCGTGCCGAGTCCGGTGCGCCGCTCGCCCTGGTGCTCGTCCCCACGCGTGAGCTCGCGCAGCAGGTCGCCGACGCCCTCACCCCGTACGCGACGGCCGTCAATCTGCGGCTGACGACGGTGGTCGGAGGGATGTCGATCACCAAGCAGGCCGGCTCGCTCCGCAGGGGTGCCGAGGTGCTGGTGGCGACCCCCGGACGGTTGAAGGACCTCATCGAACGCGGCGACTGCCGACTGGACCAGGTCGCGATCACCGTGCTGGACGAGGCCGACCAGATGGCCGACATGGGCTTCATGCCGCAGGTCACCGCGCTGCTGAAGCAGGTCGAGCCGGACGGTCAGCGGATGCTGTTCTCCGCCACCCTGGACCGCAACATCGACCGGCTGGTCAAGCAGTTCCTCAGCGACCCCGTGGTGCACTCGGTGGACCCGTCCGCCGGCGCCGTCACCACCATGGACCACCACGTCCTGTACATCGCCGACGAGACTGACAAGAAGGCGGTCACCACGCGCATAGCGGCTCGTGACGGCCGGGTCATCCTCTTCCTGGACACCAAGCGGTCCGTGGACCGGCTGGTGAAGCGGCTGCTCGCCAGCGGGGTGCGGGCGGCTGGACTGCACGGCGGGCGCTCGCAGCCGCAGCGCAACCGCACCCTCGACCAGTTCAAGAGCGGTCATGTCACGGCGCTGGTGGCGACCAACGTGGCGGCCCGCGGCATCCACGTCGACGATCTGGACCTCGTCGTGAACGTCGACCCGCCGACGGACCACAAGGACTACCTGCACCGGGGCGGGCGCACCGCGCGGGCCGGCGAGTCCGGCAGCGTCGTGACGCTGGTGCTGCCGGAGCAGAAGCGCGAGATGACCCGGCTCATGTCGGACGCGGGGATCAGTCCGCGGACGGCCAGGGTGAAGTCCAGCGACGAGGAGCTCGCCCGGCTGACCGGTGCTCGCGAGCCGTCCGGTGTCGCGGTCACCATCGACGTACCGCAGCCGCAGCAGCCGGCCGAGTCGTCGCGGCCGAAGCGCAGGCGTGCCCGGAGCGGCGGCCCCCGCGCCCAGGCTGAGAGCGGTCAGACGGGTCGTGGCCAGGGGAGCGGTGCGACCCGCGCCCCGGCGGCGAGCGGCCAGGCGGGTCGTGGCAAGGGGAGCGGTGCCACCCGCACCCAGTCGGGAAGCGGTCAGGCAGGCCGTGGCCAGGGGAGTCGGGCGGGGCGTGCCGAAGGCGGGCACGCCCAGGGCAGGAGCCGTGCGGCTGGTGTCACCCGGGGCGGTGGCGTTGGCGGAGGCCGGCGGTCCGCCGCCAGGTAGCTCCATCGGGTGACTTCGGCCCGGGTGTACACCGGAACGCCGGCCGGCGCGGGACCTGACGCGGGTCCCGCCGCCGACCGGCGTCCAGCCCCGGGCCCTGATCACTGCATGGAACCCCCTACGGGGCAGGGGAACCGGTGGACCAGGCCGTCGGGGGCAGAGCGCGGAGCGCCTGTCCGGCCTCGCGCATCACCCGGTCCACGAGTTCCGTGCAACTGGGCAGGTCCTCGATCAGCCCCGCCACCTGTCCGGAGGCCATGATGCCGAGGTCGGTGCGTCCCTCGACCATCGAAGCCTTCAGCAGCATCGGGGTGTTCGCGGCCAGCAGGACCTGGCTCCACGACAGGTCCTTGCCGTGCCGCATCGCGCGTCCGTCGCGCAGCATCGCGGCCCAGGAGAGCCCGGAGAGCCGGCGGAATCCGGCGGCCCTGCGGAGGGCGTGCAGCAGCGCGCGGGCGCGGCCGTACCGCTCCAGCGCCGCCACGAGATCGGTGCGCAGCATGCGGTGCGGCAACCCGTCGACGGCGGCCGTGACGGTGATGTCCCTCACCGTGGCCGCCAGATAGCGGGCCTTGACGGCATCAGGGACCGTCGAGTCGCTGGTGAGGAGGAAGCGGGTCCCCATGGCGATGCCCGCCGCCCCGTACGCCAGCGCCGCCACCAGGCCCCGCCCGTCGTGGAATCCGCCCGCCGCGATCACCGGGATGTCCACGGCGTCCACCACCTGGGGGAGCAGCACGGTCGTGGCGACCTCGCCGGTGTGCCCGCCGCCCTCACCGCCCTGCACGATCACCGCGTCCGCGCCCCAGGCCGCGACCTTCTCGGCATGGCGGCGGGCTCCGATGGACGGGATCACCACGACGCCCGCGTCCTTCAGCTCGGAGACGAGCGCGCGTGAGGGAGCGAGGGCGAACGAGGCGACGCGTACACCCTCCTCGACGATGATCCGCACCCGTTCCCGGGCATCCCCCGCATCGGCGCGCAGATTGACGCCGAAGGGCGCGTCCGTACGGGATCTGACCTCGCGCACGGCATGCCGCAGTTGCTCCGTGGTCATGGTCGCGGACGCGAGGATGCCCAGTGCCCCGGCCCGGGCCGTCGCCGACACCAGCCGGGGGCCGGAGACCCAGCCCATCCCGGTCTGGACGATGGGGTGCTCGACCCCGGTGAGCCGGGTGAGCGCCGTCTCGATCCGGGGCATCAGCCGCGCACCTCGCGGTCGCGGGCTCCGGCCGGGTCGATGACCTCGCGGATCAGCCGCAGCTCCGCCGTGCTCGGTTCGCGGGTGAACGGCACGTCGTCACCGGTCACGAGGGGGAAGCCGGTCGACTCCCGGACCTGTTCGACGGTCACCCCGGGATGCACGGACACCAGCCGCATCGAGCGGTCCGGGGTCTCGAAGTCGAAGACACCGAGGTCCGAGACGACCCGCGGGATGCGGTGGAACCGGGTCGCCGAGTCCCCGGCGGCAGCGGCGTTGTCGTAGCCGACCCCGCTGACCATGTCCACCTTCTCGACGAAGACCCGCCGCGAATGCCGGGGGATCCAGTAACTCACCGGATTGTTGAGAGTGTTGACGGGGGCTCCGCGCACGCCGAGCAGCTGCCGTGCCGGGCGGTTCCATGTGCCGATGCAGGAGATGTTCTGGTTGCCGTACCGGTCGATCTGGCTCGCGCCCATCATCACGTGCCGTCTGCCACCGGTGACCATGGTCAGGTGGCGGCGGTAGGGCAGCCAGCCCTCGACCGTGCCGTCGAGGGCGACGAGCATCGCCTCGCCGTCCGTCAGCAGCAGATCGGGGGAGAAGGTGTATCGGGCGAGGCGGGCACCTATGGAGGGGATCAGACCCATCGGACTGGCCAGCACCTCGCCGTCGCCGCGCCAGGCGTCGGCGCAGGCGACGACACAGAAGTCGGCCCGGGTGGCCTCGATGTGAGGAGCGAGATCCGTCATCGCCGCTGCTCCTCCTCGCGCCAGGCCCGTACCGCCGACTGGTACGACTGTTCGTCGGGACCGGACAGGAACCGCTCGGCGAAGTCGTGCCAGGGGGTGCTCGCGTACAGCTTCTGGAAGGCCTCGTCGCGCCCGTAGTCAGGGGCGCAGGAGGTGAAGTGGGCGCCGTGCGGGGTCTCCACGACGCCGGTGACGCTGTGGCGGCCGATCAGCAGGGTCTGCGGGGCGGCGTCCTTGGTCAGCTCAGCCGTGTCGACCAGCCGTTCGCAGGAGACGTACGCCTCGTCCGCTGCCTCGCAGAAGAGGTCGTCGAAGTACGGGTCGGGGCCCAGATACTGGCCGTTGCCGATCCGGTCGGCCCGGTTCATGTGCACCAGCGCGGCGTCGAGGCGCAGCGCGGGCACGGCGACGAGCTCCTCGCCGTCCTCGTACGGTGAAGTCACCGTCCTCAGCTCGGGGTTGACCCGCAGCACGTCCGAGCCGAGGCCCGCGCGCACGGGCAGGAACGGCAGTCGGTTCACGGCCGCGTGCAGGCCCCACATGAACATCGCCTCGTCCAGCTCCGTCATTCGCAGGGTGCCGCCCTCGCGGGCGGCCCGGAAATGCGGCTCGAGCGGGATCGAGTCCAGCGTGGCGAAGGGGGCGACGAGCCGGCGGATCCGGCCCGCGGCGGCCAGCAGCCCGACATCGGGCCCGCCGTACGAGACCACCGTCAGATCGGTGATCGTGGACCGGAGCAGTGCTCTGACGAGGGCCATCGGCTTGCGGCGGGAGCCCCAGCCGCCGATCCCGACGGTCATTCCGCTGCTCAGCCGGGAGACCACCTCGTCCGGCGTCATGGTCTTGTCGGTCATGCCTCCGTCTCCCCTTCCCTCTCCTGCCCGAACGTGTCCCGTACCCGCGCGGCGGTGCCGCTGAGGCCCGCCTCGAAGGTGAACCCCTGCTCGAAGCGGTAGCTGCGGCGTACGTCGACGGGGTCGATGCCGTTGATGGCGGCCTTGGCCAGCCGGATGAGCCGGCCGTCCTTACGGGCGACCTCGCGGGCCAACGCCAGCGCCGCGTCCCGCAGGGCCTCGCGCGGTACGACCCTCCACACCGATCCATGACCCAGCAGCTCGGTGGCGGTCACCGTGCGCGAGGTGTAGTACAGGGCCCGCATCAGATGCTGCGGCACCAGCCGGGCGAGATGCGTGGCGGCGCCCAGTGCGCCCCGGTCCAGCTCCGGCAGCCCGAAGGTGGCGTCGTCGGATGCCACGATCACGTCGGCGTTGCCCGCGAGCCCGATCCCGCCGCCGAGGCAGAAGCCGTGTACGGCGGCGATCACCGGCACCTCGCACTCGTAGACCGCCGCGAACGCCTCGTAGCAGCCGTGGTTGGCGCCGATCAGGGCCTCATGGCCGGTGTCGCGCTGCAACTCCTTGATGTCCACACCCGCGTTGAAGCCGCGGCCCCCGGCGGCCAGCACCACACAGCGGATCTCCGGGTCGCGGCCCGCGGCCCGTACGGCGTCGGCGAGGTCGTACCAGCCCTGTACGGGAAGGGCGTTGACGGGTGGGAAGTCGGTCGTGACGACGGATATGCCCTTCTCGGGGCTTGCGGTGGAGACACCCATGAGCCGATCAGCTACCTTTCCACCAAACGTTTGTTAGGTGAATGCCCAGTGAGGAAGGTAGCAGCCGATGGAGCTGGACGGGAGGGTCGCCGTCGTCACCGGGGGGACGCGGGGCGTCGGCGCGGGAATCGCGCGTGCGTTCCTCGCCGCGGGTGCCGAAGTCGTGGTCTGCGCCCGCAGGCCACCGGATGCCGCGGTCGAAGCCGGCCGGCGCACCGCCCACTTCGAGCCCGCCGACCTGCGGGACCCGGCAGTCGCAGGGGAGTTCATCGACCGGGTGATACGCCGGTACGGCAGGCTCGACACCCTGGTGAACAACGCGGGCGGTACGCCCTACCGGCTGCTCGACGCCGCGGACGCCGCCCGCCACGCGCGGGTGCTCGAACTGAACCTGCTGGTGCCGCTGACCGTGTCACTCGCCGCGTACGAACATCTGCGCAGGGCGCGCGGCTCGGTTGTGATGATCGGCAGCGTGAGCGGGACCCGCCCGTCGCCCGGCACGGCCGTGTACGGGGCGGCGAAGGCGGGCCTGGAGAGCCTCGGGCGCTCCATGGCGGTGGAGTGGGCGCCCGAGGTGCGGGTGAACACGCTGGTGCCCGGGATGGTCCGTACGGAACTGGTGCCGCTGCACTACGGCGACGAGGCGGGTGTGGCGGCGGTGGGCCGCACGGTGCCGCTCGGGCGGCTCGCCGAGCCGGACGAGATCGGTGAGGTGGCGGTCTTCCTCGCCTCACCGCGGGCGGCCTATGTGAGCGGGGCGTCGCTGCTGGTGCACGGGGGCGGGGAGCGCCCGGCGTTCCTGGATGCGGCAACGGTCAACAAGGAGGACTGAGATGAGCGGCGAAACGACGGACGGCATCTGCGCGGGAAGAGTGGTGATCGTGACGGGCGCAGGCCGGGGTCTCGGCCGGGCGCACGCACTGGCCTTCGCCGCCGAGGGCGCGCGGCTCGTGGTGAACGACCTCGGCGCCGGACCCGACGGATCTGGGGCGTCCGCCTCACCGGCCGAGCGGGTCGTCGCGGAGATCGAGGCCGGTGGCGGTGAAGCGGTCGCCCACGCCGGTGACATCACCACCGGCGAGGGTGCCGGCTCGCTGGTGGAAGCCGCGCTGGCCTCGTTCGGCCGCCTCGACACCCTCGTCAACAACGCGGGCTTCCTGCGGGACCGGATGCTGGTGAACCTGGACGACGACGACTGGGACGCGGTGCTGCGGGTGCATCTGCGGGGTCACTTCCTTCCGTTGAGGCACGCGGCGGCGTACTGGCGCGGCGAGGCGAAGGCCGGCCGCAGGACCGTGGCCCGGATCGTCAACACCTCCAGTGGCGCGGGCCTGCTGGGCTCCGTCGGGCAGGGCGGCTACAGTGCGGCGAAAGCGGGCATCGTCGGCCTCACCCTGGTCGCCGCGGAGGAACTCGCGTCCTACGGGGTCCAGGTCAACGCGATCGCCCCGGCCGCGAGGACCCGTATGACCGAGCAGACCTTCGCCGACACGATGGCGGCCCCGGCCGATCCCACCGCGTTCGACGCGATGGCACCGGAAAACGTGTCACCGCTGGTCGTCTGGCTCGGATCGGCGGACAGCGCGGGGGTGACGGGCCGGGTCTTCGAGGCCGAGGCGGGACGCATCACGGTCATGCAGGGCTGGCGCCCCGGCCCCACGGCCGACAAGGGAGCCCGCTGGAGCCCCGCGGAGGCGGGTCGCGCGACCCGAAAGCTCCTCGAGTCCGCCGAACCGCCGCTGCCGGTGTACGGGGCGCGGCGCTAGATCCTCTCGCCCGGACAGACCTTGGGCGGATGTGCCGTGGCCCGGCATCGCGGCGTTGTCGAGGCCGGTGGGGTGACCGCTCAGCCAGTCCACATGCGTCCATCGCCCCCTCCCCGGTCCGGCCCCCGTCCTGAAGTGCCCCAACGGCGGTCGACCCGGGCCCCCTTCGGGCGCTGCCGTACGCACCGGCCCACCGCCGGGACCACATCAGGCTGGTGTGCTCAGTGCGCATGAGTACGCGTACTCATGCGCACCACGGGTCGCGATGATCAGGCTGGCGGGATGAGTGAACGTTCCATCAACCGTGATCCGCAGCAGGGTGAGCACAAGTCATCCGGGTTCGCCGCATACGCGCTGGTGATCCTGGAGTTGTCGGGCCTGCTGCTGACATACGGGGCCTGGGCGCGGTCGGGGCTGAGCGTCGACGGGGAGGCGAGCGGGGACGCGACGGGCCCCTACCTCGGGGTGGTGGGCGTGCTGCTCATGGTGGCGCTCGCGCTGTGCGCGTACGGCACCTGGGCGCACAAGCGCGCTCTCGTGCGCGGGCAGTTGGTCATGGCCGGGCTGCTCATGCTGGTGCTGCTCGGCGGCGCCGCCGTCCAGGATCACGAGAGCGGGCGACCGGTATCGCTGGGGTTTCCTTTGTGTGAACATCCAGAGGTGACCGATTCGTGTAGGTGAATTGCACAGGAACTCCCCACGGTTGTCATTGACGCGTCAAGTTCTACGCGCGTCAATGGAGTCATGCGAATCCCCCCACGATTCACCCTGCTCGGCGGCGCCGCCGCCCTTGCCTCCACCCTGCTCATCGGTGGCCCGATCGCGGCCCCGGCGAGCGCGGCCTCGGCGTCCGTCGGCGAGATCTGCTACTCCGCCCTCCCGTCGCAGGCGCATGACACCCTCGAACTCATCGAGGACGGCGGTCCGTTCCCCCACTCCCAGGACGGCACCGTCTTCTCCAACCGTGAAGGCGTCCTTCCGGCGCAGTCGAGCGGTTACTACCACGAGTACACCGTCGAGACGCCCGGATCCCCCACGCGAGGGGCCCGCCGCATCGTCACCGGTGAGTCCGAGGACGAGGACTACTACACCGCCGATCACTACAGCTCGTTCGATCTCGTCGACCACGGCTGCTGACCGCCGCCACTTCCCCACCCCCCACACCCCGTGCCGCCGGTCCTCCTCGGGCCGGCGGCACGGTTGTTCTTCACCCTTTCCATGCGGACGGAATCTGGCCTATATGCCGCCTACGGTCCCAGTGACGACAAGGAGGCGACACCCATGTTGCGAGGACTCACCACCGTCAGTTTCTGGGCGGCCGATCTGCCGGCGGCCAAGGCCTGGTACACCGAGCTGCTCGGCACGGAGCCGTACTTCGAGCGCCCGGGGTATGCGGAGTTCCGTCTCGGTGACTACCAGCACGAGCTGGGGCTGATCGACAGCAGCTACGCTCCTCCCGGCTCCGCGACCGGACCCGGCGGCGCGGTCGTGTACTGGCACGTCGAGGACGTGAGCGCGGCGCTCGACACACTGCTGTCCAAGGGGGCGAAGGAGTACGAGCCGCTCACGGAGCGTGGCCCGGGCTTCGTCACCGCGTCCGTGACCGACCCCTTCGGCAACGTCCTGGGCATCATGGACAACGCGCACTACCGGGAGGTGCTGGCCGCCCGCGGGACGGGGGACGCGTAGGGGGCACGAGCCCCGCAGCGGCCCCACGGCTCTCCACGGGGCCGGGCGAACCCGAGCCTGAGTCCGTACGGGATCCCCTGGACGAAGTCCGGGTGGGGGAGGGGAGACCGAGGACACGGGCACCCCTGGCGCCGTCACGGGGGTGCGGCAGACCACGAAACCGCCCACCCGCACCCGCACCGCTTCAGTGGCTTCGCGGCACCGTCGCCTCCAGGCGGCGCCGCGCCCCCTCGTCCGTGACGTACTCCAGCGCCTGCTCCGCGGTGGACCACGCGTACCCCTCCGGGTCCTCGTCCATGAGGATCCGTGCCAACGCCTGGACCGCGCGGGCATCCTGACGCATCGCCAGGCCCCGTGCCGCCTCCGCCTCGATGTCGGGAACCGCATCCGCGAGCCGGTCCGCCAGGGCCTGGCGGACCGCGGGGCCGTCGGCCCCGGTGTCGGCCAGCACGGTCGTCGCCCAGTCCCTGACCCCGTCGTCCTCGTCCCGGGTGAGCCCGATGACCGCGTCGACGCCCTCGGTGTGGTCCCCGGGGAGCAGCCCGTGCAGCGCCACCGTCACACCGAAGCGCACCTCCGGGTCCGTGTGCCCGGCGTGCCGCAGGATCTCCGTGACCCCGGCGGGGTCACGCTGCTGGCCGAGCCCGGCCACGGCGGCCCGGATCACCTCGGGATCACCGGCCTCCCGTGCCAGCTCCCGCAGCAGCGGCACCACGCGGGCGGGCAATCCCGCGTGCCCGGGGTTGCCCGGGGCGCCGTGGTCCTCGTCCGGCAGCCCGAGACCCGCCAGCACGTCGGCGGCGAACGCCTGCCGCAGCGGATCCTCCGTACCCACCCACGCCGCCGCGGCCCGGAAGGTCTCCTCGTCGGCCCGGCTCTGGAGTACGCCCACGGCCTCGGTCCAGTCGGCCTGGTCCGGGTCCCCGCAGTGCAGGGCGCGCTCGGCCAGCTCGTCGGCGGGTGTCCGCGTGCCCAGCGCGGCCTCCAGCAGGGTGGCGACGGCCGCATGCCCGGTCTGCTGCTCGTTGCCCGCCACAAGGCCGCCCTCGCGGATCAGCTCGACGACCACCGTCACGGTGCCGTCCTCCTCGACCCGGCGGGACACGGTTTGGAGCCCTTCGCCGTCCATCCCGGACAGCTCCCTGCGCAGACGCGCCTCCACGTCGACGCCGATCCACTCGCGGGCCTCTGCGAGAGCCTCCCGCGTGGGCCGGGCGCCGTGCCGCAGCAGGGCTCGTACACAGGACGGCGATCCGCGCCGGGCCGCGGTCACCAGCGGCGGCTCACCGCCCGGACCCGGCAGGTCGGGGTCCGCGCCCCCGGTGAGCAGCAGGTCCACGATTTCGGCGCGGCCCTGGCGGCAGGCCCAGGTCAGCGCGCGTACCCCGGGGTCCTCCTCCAGGTCGGGCCGTGCGCCCGCGGCCAGCAGGGCCTGCATCACCTCGGTGCGGCCCCACACCGCGGCCCCGCACAGGGGCAGCCCCCCGCCGTCGGCATCGCTCGGACGGTCCGGGTCGGCGCCCGCCGCGAGCAGCAGGCGCACCATCCCCGGCTGGTTCAAGGACGCCGCGGCGTAGAGCGCGGTCTGCCCGTCCTCGTCGGCGGCCTCCGCCGCGGCTCCCGCCCGCAGCGCCCGTACGACGGCGTCGTCGTCGCCCTGGAACAGGGCTTCGAAGAGCTCTCCGTTTAGCTCGTCGGTCCTCATACGAAAACCCTACGGAAAGCCCCTCAGGTGTCGCATTCGAGAATGGTCCGGCACAGTGCGCACCGCGCCCGGACCCGGCCGCGTACGGGCACCCGGATCCGCTGGTGGCAGGTGGGGCAGGGGAACGACACCCGCAGCCCGTCGCCGGGCATCCGCTCGAACGCGTACGCGTACGCGGACCCCGGCGACCGGAGACCCGCACCCGGCGAGGAGCCGGACCCCGGGGAGGGGCCACCCCCGGGCCGCCCCGCAGGGTGCTCCTGCGCCTGGCGCCGGTCCTTCGCATAGCGCCGCCGCCCGTTCCATCCCGCTGCGGCCAGCGGCGGCTCCCGCCCGTCGCGCAGCGCCTGCGCCCGCCCCGTCGTGTAGGCGGTGTACGCCTGCGGGCTGGTGAACCACACCGAGGGGTCCTCGTCGAACAACAGTGCGCGCTTCGCCAGTACGTAGCCGAATTCCTCGGGGGTCAGATAGCCCAGCTTCTGGCTGGAAACCGCGTCCTCGCGGTACGCGTCGAGCAGCAGCCAGCCCGCCCCCAGATAGGTCGTCACGGTGTCCGTGAGGATCTCGTTGTCGCGCGTGCCGGGGAACGTGAGCCCGAGGCGGTGCAGCAGCACATGGGTGATCTCGTGGGCGAGTGCCGCGCCGATGTCCCTGCGATACCTGCGGAACCGGTCGTTGAGCTCGATGAAGTACTCCGGCCCCGCGGTGAGTTCGACGCTCGCCGCATGCCGCATCTCCCGGAAGCTCACGATCATCCGGGCTTCCGGCAGGCGCAGTTGACGCACCAGGGCATGGGCGACCCGCTGGGCCCCGAGATGGAGGTCGTCCTGGTCGCAGAAGGCCACATCGGCCGGGGCCACGCTGTTCGCGTACGCCCGGACCCCGTCGTAGGACAGGCGTTTGTGCAGCGCGGTGATGGCCGCCCGCGCGGTGTCGAGGTGCGGGTAGCCGTGCACCACCTCGCTGTCGTCCGCCACGTCCGTACCCCCTGCCGGTGCCGTGCGACGCCTCGAGGTGCCGCCCTGGACAACGGTCGACCGCTGTCAACTCTACGACCCGGAAACGCGGTGCCGCGTCTCGCCGGGCGGTCTCCGGCTGGCCGAAAGCGGCGCCTTGTGGTGCACGCCACACCGTCCTCATAATCCGGACCAGTGTTGACGGGCTCATGTCACCCAGTGAGTCGTGTGTCGACACGCAACCAGCAACCCCCCACGGAAGAAGGCATACGGTGAACCACACCCTCGTACGTGCCCTCAAGAGATGCATTGCCGCCGGTGCGGTGATGCTCGCCGCGATCAGTCTCCAGCCGACCTCCGCCACCGCCGCCCCCCAGCCCGTCGTCGGCGGAACCCGCGCCTCCCAGGGCGAGTTCCCCTTCATGGTCCGCCTCTCCATGGGCTGTGGCGGCGCGCTGTACACCCAGCAGATCGTGTTGACCGCCGCCCACTGCGTGAGCGGTTCCGGTAACAACACCAGCATCACCGCCACCGCGGGGGTCGTGGACCTCCAGAGCTCCAGCGCCATCAAGGTCAAGTCGACCAAGGTCCTCCAGGCGCCCGGCTACAACGGCACCGGCAAGGACTGGGCGCTGATCAAGCTCGCCAAGCCGATCAACCTCCCGACGCTGAAGATCGCCGACACGACCGCGTACAACAGCGGCACCTTCACCGTGGCCGGCTGGGGTGCGACCCGTGAGGGCGGCTCGCAGCAGCGCTACCTGCGCAAGGCCACGGTCCCGTTCGTCTCCGACGGCGACTGCGCCTCGGCGTACTCCGAACTCGTCGCGGGCGAGGAGATCTGCGCGGGCTACAACACGGGCGGCGTCGACACCTGCCAGGGTGACTCGGGCGGCCCGATGTTCCGCAAGGACAACAACAACGCATGGATCCAGGTCGGCATCGTGAGCTGGGGCTACGGCTGTGCCCGGGCCGGCTACCCGGGTGTCTACACCGAGGTCTCCACCTTCGCCACCGCCATCAAGAACGCGGCGGCGACGCTCTAACTCCGCCCCATCCGCGCCCAGCGCACCGAGCGGGGGCGGGGAAGGCATGCCAGGTGGCTGCCTTCCCCGCCCCGCCCGGTCTCCGTGCCGCGCTCACGCCGGAGGCGGCGCAGCCACCGGGACCGGCTCAGTCCTCGGTGAACTCCTTCTTGACGCAGACCTCACCGGGGCCGTTCCAGCAGAGCTTCAGCATGTACTTGGCGACGTAGGGGACGACGTTGTAGTCGAAGTAGCCGCAACCGGAGTCGCCGCCGTCCTCCTTCGTCTCCTTCAGCTGCCAGCCGGCCGTGTACATATAGAGCTTGCCGGTGACGCCGTGTCCGTCGGCCCGGGTGTCGCAGACGCGAAACGTGTCGGGGTCGTCGTCGAGGTGGGTCATGGTGCCGATGGTGTTGCCCCCGCGCTTCAGTCGCAGGGTGGTGTCAGCGGCGCTGGCGGTACCCGTCGCGCCGACCACGAGAGTGAGGGCTCCGGCCAGCGCTAGGGTGCTCTGAACGATTCGGTACGTCCGCATCGCCTCTCCTTGTGATGTGCTCATGGCAAAGACTGCTCAAGCCTAGATCGTTCCCGTGCCGACCCCGGCAGCGGGAGCCCCGGCCGACGTAGGCTCAGCCCCCATGAGCACAAGCGAGCCCCTCGACATCGACGAGTCCGTCCACGCCGAACTGATCCGGCTGCGTGAGAGCATCGACAACATCGACGCGGCGGTCGTCCATATGCTCGCGGAACGCTTCAAGTGCACCCAGCAGGTCGGCCATCTCAAGGCGCGCCACCACCTCCCGCCCGCCGACGCGGCCCGTGAGGCCCGCCAGATCGCCCGGCTCCGCGAGCTCGCCGAAAGCGCCAAGCTCGACCCGGCGTTCGCCGAGAAACTGCTCAACTTCATCATCGCCGAGGTCATCCGCCACCACGAGACCATCGCCTACAAGGAACAGGAGCAGGACCAGTCGTGAATCCGGTCGTCGTCTTCACCCTCGGTGGCACCATCTCCGCACGTGGCGGCGACGCCTCACGGATGACCGGCGCCGAAGTGCTCGCGGCGGCGGGCATCCCCGTGACCGCCGCGGTCGAACTGCGCGACTTCCGGCGGCTGCCGAGCTCCTCGCTGTCGTTCGACGACATCGCCGCGCTCGCCAAGGAGATCGACACGGTCACCGCGGCCGGGTCCGGGGCCGCCGTGGTCCAGGGCACCGACACCCTCGAGGAGACGGCCTTCCTCCTCGACCTGCTCTGCACCACCACCGCGATGCCCGTGGTCGTCACCGGCGCGATGCGCCGCCCGGACCTGCCGGGCGCCGACGGCCCGGCGAACCTCGCCGGGGCGATCGCGGTGGCCGCCGACCCCGGCTGCCGCGGCCTGGGGGTGCTCGTGGTGTGCGCCGACGAGATCCACTCCGCCCGCCACGTACGCAAGACCCACACCACGTCCCTCGCCACCTTCGCCTCACCGGGCGCGGGCCGGCTGGGCACCGTGGTCGAGGGGAGCCCCCGGATCCTGCTGCGGCCCGCGCACCCGCTGGTGGTGGACGCCCCCTTGTCGCTGCGGCGCCAGGTCCGTGTCTGCCTGCTCACCCTGGCGCTCGGTGACGGCGGCGAACTGCTCGACAGCGTGGACGAGCGGTTCGACGGCCTGGTGGTGGCCGCCTTCGGCGCGGGGCACGTCCCCGCCTGGCTGGTCGAGCCACTGGAACGGCTGGCGGCCCGGATGCCGGTCGTCCTGGCCTCCCGTACCGGCGCGGGCGCCCTGCTCAGCAGGACCTACACGGGTCCGGGCTCGGAGAGCGACGTGCTGGCCCGCGGACTGCTCTCCGCGGGCCATCTCGATGCCCCCAAGGCACGCCTGCTGCTGCACGCACTGCTGGCGGACGGCGCGGACCGCGAACGCGTCAGAGGGACCTTCGCCCGGATCGCCGGTGGGGCTGCCGCTCCGGCGTGACGCGGCGACCGGCCGTGACCGCCGCGGGACCCGTTCGGGCAGCGAGCGAAACCCGCGCACGCTGAGAGCGAATCCCCCGTGCCTCCGCGCCACCCCATCAGGCAGCATGACCTCCATGTCCGTACTGACGCGCAACGAAGCGCAGACCCGAGCCGAGCTCATCGACGTCCACCGGTACTCGATCGAACTCGATCTCACCACTGGTGATCAGAACTTCGACTCACGAACCGCGATCCGGTTCACGGCCCGGGCCGACGGGGACAGCTTCATCGAGCTCAAGCCCGCCACCCTGCGCTCCGTCACCCTGGACGGACAGCCCCTCGACCCGGAGACCCTCGACGGGAACCGGTTCCCGTTGAAGGGGCTCACGGCCGGTGAGCACGAGCTGCGCATAGCCGCCGCGATGCGCTACTCGCACACCGGCGAAGGCATGCACCGCTTCACCGACCCGACGGACGGTGAGACCTACACCTACACCCAGCTGTGCATGGACGACGCGCAGCGGGTCTTCGCCGCATTCGACCAGCCCGACATCAAGGCGGTCTTCGAGCTCAGCGTCACCGCGCCCAAGGGCTGGACGGTCCTCGCCAACGGAGTCACCACGCACCAGGGCGACGGCCGCTGGACCGCCGCGCCCACACCGCTGATCTCCACCTACCTCGTCGGCGTCGCCGCAGGGCCCTGGCACTCCGTGCGCACCGAGCACGCCGGGCTGCCCTTCGGCATCCACTGCCGCCGCTCCCTCGCCCCGTACCTGGACGCCGACGCCGACGAGATCCTCGACGCCACCCGGGCCTGCTACGACCGTTACCACGAGAAGTTCGAAGAGCCCTACCCCTTCGACTCGTACGACCAGGCCTTCGTCCCCGAGTTCAACTCGGGTGCCATGGAGAACCCGGGACTGGTCACCTTCCGCGACGAGTTCGTCTACCGCTCCGCGGTCACCGACACCGAGCGGCAGACCCGCGCCATGGTCATCGCCCACGAGATGGCCCATATGTGGTTCGGCAACCTGGTCACCCTGCGCTGGTGGGACGACATCTGGCTGAACGAGTCCTTCGCCGAGTACATGGGCTACCAGACCCTGGCCGAGGCCACCACCCGCTTCACGGGCATCTGGACCGACTTCGGCATCGCCCGCAAGACCTGGGGCTACGACGCCGACCAGCGCCCGTCCACCCACCCGGTCGCGCCCGACCCCGACGCCGTGCCCGACACCGCGTCGGCGCTGGTCAACTTCGACGGCATCTCCTACGCCAAGGGCGCGTCCGCCCTGCGGCAGCTCGTGGCCTGGCTCGGTGAGAAGGACTTCCTCGCCGGAATCAACCGTCACTTCACCCGGCACCGCTTCGGCAACGCCACCCTCGCCGACTTCATCGACTCGCTCGCCGCCGTCACCGACCGCGATGTGCACGCGTGGGCCGAGGTCTGGCTGCGCACCACCGGAATCGACACCCTCGCCGCCGAGGTCGCGGAGGCCGACGGCGGCTGGCAGCTCGCCGTCGCCCAGGACGGAAACCGCCCGCACCGCATCGCCGTCGGCGCCTACGACCGCGACCCCGTGGAAGCCGGCCGCCTGGTGCTGCGCGAGCGCTTCGAGACCGACGTGCCGCAGACGCAGCAGGGCGAGTCAGCGACACGACCGGGACGCCGCCCCGCCCTCGTCGTCCTCAACGACGGCGACCTCACCTACGCCAAGGTCCGCCTCGACGGCACCTCCGGGGAAGCCGCGCTGCGCACCCTCTCCGGTATCCCCGACGCGCTCACCCGCGCGGTGGTCTGGAACTCCCTGCGGGACATGGTCCGCGACGGCCAGCTCGCACCCGTCACCTATCTCGAGGCCGCTCGCGCCCATCTCCCCGAGGAGCCCGACCTCGCCGTCGTCCAGGGCGTCCTCGGCTTCGCCCGCGCCCATGTCCTCGACCGCTACCTCGCGCCCGATGACCGCCCCGCAGGGCTCGCCCTCGTCACCGACCTCACCCGCGACCTGATCCGGCGCACCGAGGACGGCAGCAACTCCGGCCTTCGACTCACCGCCGTACGCCACTTCATCGACGCCGCCGCCCACCCCAACGGCCTGCACGACTGGCTCGACGGGGAAGGCGTGCCCGGCGGACCCGAGCTCGACCCCGAGCTGCGCTGGCGCATCCTCGCCAGGCTCGCCGTACTCGGCGCGATCGGCGAGACGGAGATCGCGGCGGAGCTCGACCGCGACCCCAGCGCCACCGGCCAGGAGGGTGCCGCCCGCTGCCGCGCCGCCCTGCCCGCCCCGGAGGCCAAGGAGGCCGCCTGGTCCCGGCTCTTCGACTCCGACGACCTCTCCAACTACCTGTTCACCGCCACCGCCCAGGGTTTCTGGCAGCCCGAACAGGCGGAGCTGGTACGGGACTACGTGCCGCGCTACTACCCCGCGGCCGTCGCCCTCGCCGCCCGCAGGGGCCCAGCCATCGCCCAGGCGGTGGGCCAGCACGCGTTCCCGGCCCACGCGGTGGACGCGGAGCACCTCCGGGTGGGGGAGGCGTGCTTGCGCGACACGGAGCTGACCCCGGCGCTGCGACGCCGGCTGGTGGACCAGCTCGACGACCTGAAGCGCGCCCTCGGGGTGCGCTCGCGGGAGGTGTGACGGGGTTCGCGTCGTGCCCGCACCCGGTGGGGCTTCGATCGCACCGGGTGCGGGACTCCGCGGTGGACCGCACCGCAGACGGGCGGCCCCGCAGGCTGCGGGCACACCGGCAACCTCCCGTCCCCCGTTCGGGTTAGATCACCGGAACCCGGAACCGCACGGTGCCGAACAAGTCCACCCTGGTGCAGCTGTCTTACCGCGCACCGGAGGACCCCCGCATGAGCACACCGCCCCTCGCCGGAGGGGTTGCAGGGCATGACGCCCTGCGCCCCCTCCTGGCCGTCGTCCTCGACGCGCTGAAGGAGGGCGCGGACCAGCGGGGCGGGCCGTTGCCGCGCGGGGGGCCGGACACGGTGGGCCGGGGGGTAAGGGACGCGGCCCGCCCCGTCGTACCCGAGCACGGCAAGGGCGCCGAGGAGGCGCTCCGTACCCTCGTCGGAGCTCTTGCCAGCGGCGCGGCCGACCCGGCGGACCCGCGGTGCGCCGCCCATCTGCACACCCCGCCGCTCGCGCTCGCCGTCGCCGCCGACCTCGCCGCTTCCGCGCTCAACCCGTCGCTGGACTCCTGGGACCAGGCGCCCGCCGCGTCCGCGCTGGAGGCCGAGGTGACCCGGGCCCTCGCCGCCGAGGTGTACCCCGGCAGCACATCACCCGACGCGCTGGTCACCACCGGGGGCACCGAGGCCAATCAGCTCGCCCTGCTCCTCGCCCGCGAACGGCACGGCGCCGTACCGGTCGTCTGCGGCAGCCACACCCACCACTCGGTCCGCCGCGCGGCCTGGCTGCTCGGACTGCCCGAGCCGGTCACCGTATCCGCCCCCGGGGGCACCACCGACCTCACCGCACTCGACGAGGCACTCCGCGCCCAGCGACGCCCCGCGCTCGTCGTCGCCACCGCGGGCACCACCGACACCGGGCGGATCGACCCACTCTCCGCCATCGCCGACCTCTGCGCACGGCACGGCGCCGAGCTCCACATCGACGCGGCGTACGGCGGAGCGCTGCTCTTCAGCCCCCGGCACCGCGCGCTGCTCCAGGGACTTGAGCGCGCTCGGTCCGTCACGCTCGACCTGCACAAGCTCGGCTGGCAGCCGGTCGCGGCCGGGCTGCTCGCCGTCCCCGACGGCGCCCTGCTCGCACCCCTCGCCCACACAGCCGACTACCTGAACCCCGACGACGACACCGAAGCCGGGCTCCCCGACCTGCTCGGCCGCTCCCTGCGCACCACCCGCCGCCCCGACATCCTCAAGATCGCCGTCACCCTGCGTGCACTCGGCCGCAGCGGGCTCGCCGCACTCATCGACCGCACCATGGCAGCCGCCCAGGAGTTCGCCGGCCTCGTCGACGAGCACCCGGCGCTGGAACTCCACGCCAGGCCCGTGCTGTCCACGGTGCTCTTCCGCCCGCGCGGCGCGAGCGACGACACCGTGGCCGCGCTGCGCCGCGCCCTGCTCCACGAGGGCCGCGCCGTGCTGGGCAGGTCCCGTGCCGACGGCCGCCTCTGGCTCAAGGCCACCCTGCTCAACCCGCACACCAGCCCCGGCGACCTCAAGACCCTCATCGCACTCGTGGAAGGCGGCACCACCTGATGACCGGCACGTCGGCCCCCGTCGCCCACGACCCCCACCAGCCCCAGGACCTGGTGGGCATCGGCATCGGCCCGTTCAACCTCTCCCTCGCCGCACTCGCTCACGGGCTGCGGCAGCGGGAGGGTGCGGGCGGCTTCGGGTTCGCGTTCTACGAGCAGCGCCCCGCCTTCCACTGGCACCCGGGCCTGCTCATCGACGGTGCCACCCTCCAGGTCCCCTTCCTCGCCGACCTCGTCACCCTCGCCGACCCGGCCAGCTCCTGGTCGTTCCTCAACTACCTCAAGGCCCGTGAACGGCTCTTCCCGTTCTACTTCGCCGAGAAGTTCCACATCCAGCGAGCGGAGTACGACGCGTACTGCCGCTGGGTCAGCGAGCTGCTCCCCGGGCTGCACTTCGGCCACCAGGTCGAGGCCGTCCGCTGGAATCCCGAACGTGCCCTGTTCGAGGTGGACTTCACCCGGCTCGACGGCGATGCCAACGACGGATCCGCGGACGCCGAGGCCGCCCTGGGGCGCGCGTACGCCCGGAACATCGCCATCGGGATCGGCACCGAGCCGTATGTCCCGGTGCCGCTGAAACCTCTCGCCGACGTACCGGCCGTCCCGGTGCTGCACTCTGCCGACTACCTCGCCCACCGCGAACGGCTGCTGGCCGCCGAGCACGTCACCGTCATCGGATCCGGCCAGTCGGGCGCAGAGATCTTCCTCGATCTGCTGCGCGCCCGGCCCGCGGGGGCCGAGAAGCTCCACTGGCTGTCCCGCACCGAAGCCTTCGCGCCCATGGAGTACTCCAAGCTGGGACTCGAACACTTCACACCGGACTACACCCGCTACTTCCACGCCTTGCCCGAAGCCGTACGGGACCGGCTCGTCCCGGGGCAGTGGCAGCTCCACAAGGGCATCGACGCCGGCACCATCGCCGCCATCCACGAGGAGCTCTACCGCCGCACCCTGCACGGCGGCTGGCCCGACGCCGTGCTCACCCCCGGGGTGCGGGTGCGCACCGCGGGGCGTGTCGCCGCCGCCAGGATCGAGCTGCACCTCGAACACCTTCAGCAGGGCACCCGCTCCCGGCTCACCACCGACGCCGTGGTCCTGGCCACCGGATACCGCGAGCGCCCGCTCGACCGGCTCCTCATGGGCCTCGACGCCTATATGCGCCGGGACGGATCCGAACGCCCCCGTATCGACGAGCAGTTCCGGCTGGTGCTCGACCCCGGCGTCACCGGCGAGGTGTACGTGCAGAACGCGGAGCGGCACACCCATGGTGTGGGCGCCCCCGATCTGGGGCTCGCCGCCTGGCGCAGCGCGACCATCCTCAACTCCCTGACGGGCAAGGAGCACTACCCGCTGCCGCGCCGTACCGCCTTCACCAGCTTCGGCCTGAAACAGCGGGAGGCGCCTGGCATTCCCGCCCAGGCGCCTCCGCTCATGCCGCTCGACAGGCAGCGCTAGAAGACCGGAACGCCGTCCCGGGTCAGCTTCCAGCCCTCCGAGGCGAAGGTTGCCGGGTCGATCGTCCCCTTGGCCTGCGCCCACTGGATGATCGTGTTGCGGATCTCATCCGAATTGGCCCACAGCTGCTGGGACTTGGCCACATGCGGGAAGGCGCCACCGCCACTGGCCCGGTAGTTGTTCACCGCCAGCACGAACTGGGCCGCGGGGTCGACCGGCTTGCCGTCGAACGACAGGTTGACGATCCGTGAACCGGACGGCTTCGCGATGTCGATCTCGTAGGTCACCCCGTAGACCGCGTCGTAGTTGTAGTCCGGGATGCTCTCGGCGTTCGTCAGCTTCGCCGTGTCCACCGGAGCCCCGGCCGGGGTCTGCACGTAGTACCGGGCCGAGTACTCCAGATAGTCCTTGAGCTGGGCGCCGGTCAGCAGCCGCGCCTCCAGCGTGTTCTCGAAGGGGTAGAGCCCGGCCGCCTCCCGGATCGTCACCTGTCCCTGCGGGATCGACGCCGTACGGGAGAAGCACGAGGCCTGGGAGAGCACCGGCAGCGCAGCGTACTGGCCGCCGGCCAGGGCCGCCTTCACCGTCTCCACCTGCACATGGCTGATCAGGTCGATGATCGGCTCGTCCTTCCACGGCGCCTCGGCCGTGGTCATGGCCGCGGTCGACGTGCCGATGATCTGATTGACGTACGTGACCACCTTCTTGTGCTCGTCCTCGAGCAGCCGGACGATGCGCGGGTCCTCGGCGGCCGTGTTGGAGTTGAGCACCTGCGCGCCGACCTTCTCGACGCTCCAGCGCCCCTTCTGCCACACCAAGTCGAAGTCGAACAGGGTCAGCCGCTGGCCCCACTTGAGGGGCTCGGACAGCACGACCTGCTTGCCCGTCTCCTTGTTGGTGACCAGGTACTCGGGTATCTCGGTGTGCGCGTGCCCGACGAGGATCGCGTCGATGCCCGGCACCTGCTCGGCCACCAGCGCCGCCGCGTTCTCGATGTGCGGGAGCTGGTCGCCGTACGAGGAGGTGCCGCTGGAGCCGGAGTGCGCCGACACGATGACGACGTCCGCACCCATCGAGCGCAGCTTCGGCACCCACTTCGCGGCCTGCTCCTCGAGGCCGGGGAACACCATCTTGCCGCTGACATTGGCCTTGTCCCAGATGGCGATGCCCGGGTTCGTCAGCCCCAGCACCGCGACCTTCACATCCCGGCCGCACGGGGTGCACAGCCGGTGCATGCTGTACGGACGGAACGCGGGCCGCAGGGTCTTGGCGTCCAGGGCGTTGGCGCCGAGCAGCGGGAAGTCGCACTGCTCCTCGAACTTGCGGAGCACCGGAATGCCGTAGTTGAACTCGTGGTTGCCGAGCGCCGCGGCGTCGTAGCCGATGCTGTTCATGGCCTGGGCCATGGGGTGGACGGGGCCGCGCCGGGCCGTGATCGGGTCCACCTTGGCGTAGTAGTACGAGAGCTGGGTGCCCTGGATGGTGTCACCGGCGTCGATCAGCAGCGTGTTGCGCCGCCCCTTCTCCCGCCGCACCTGGTCGACCAGGGTGGAGATCTTCGCCAGGCCGACGTCGTTGTGGTTCTTGTCGTCGAACTCCTTGTCCGTGAAGTAGTCCCAGTTGAAGACGTTGCCGTGCAGGTCGGTGGTGCCCATCACGGTGAACGAGTACCGCTTCGGCGGTCGTCCGTGGCCGTGGGCGTGCTCCTGAGCTGCGGCCGGAGTGGCGGCTACCGTCCCCGCGACGGCCGCACCGGCTCCCGCCACGGCCGTACGGCCGAGGAACGTCCTGCGGTTGAGCGGCATGTGTTGATCTCCCTCGTTCAATGGCACAACGCGCGTAGATTCTGGCGCAGGGCGGCTGCCTGCGAAAGTGTTCGGTGAACAACAGCGAGGGAGGCCACATGACGAATGACGCGGCGCCGTACGGAACCCCCGAAACCCCGCGAGTCGCCGTCCGCGGCGAGGCACGGCTGGAGGTCGACCCGGAGATCGCCCGGATCGGTGTCACCGTCAGTGCCCGCGGCAAGGACCGCGGGGCCGCGCTGGAGGACCTGACCCGCCGCAACGGCCAGGTGCTCGACCTGATCAAGTCCTATGGCGATGCGGTCGAGAAGCTGGAGACCGGTGTGTTCTCGATCAGTCCCGAGCTGACCGCCCACGGTCGCGGCGAACGCGTCCGCGCCTACCACGGCCGCGTCCACATCACCGCGGAGCTCGCCGACTTCACCGCCCTGGGCGAGCTCACCACCCGTCTCGCCGACCTCGACCTCACCCGCGTCGACGGACCCTGGTGGTCCCTGCGCCCCGACTCCCCGGCCCGCGCCGAGGCCCGCCGCCAGGCCGTACTCGAAGCCGTCCAGCGCGCCCGCGAATACGCCGGCGCACTCGGCGCCGGCCTCGCCGCCCTGGTCGAGCTCGCCGACATCGGCGCGGAGGCCCCGGCTGCGTACAACGGCCCCCAGGCATCCGGAGCCCTGCGCGCCGCCGCGTACGGGGGCGCGGACGGGTCGCCCGCGGCCCTCGACCTCGAACCCCAGCGCCAGACGGTCTACGCACAGGTGAACGCGCGCTTCACGATGACGCCACCGAAGCTCTAGGGGCGCGGAAGGCCCTCGGCGGTATCCCGCCGAGAGCTTCACTCACGTGCGGCGACTGCCGCTATTCCGCGGCGTTCCGAGGCGCTCCCGCCCGGTTCTCGGGGATGAGAGGCGCCGGCATCAGCGCGGCGAACGCCATCCGCGCCACGACCTGTGCTCCCGGCGGCCCGCGCTGCCGGGAGCGCAGAGGTGTGCGCTCAGAAGAGCACCCCTGTGCACATTCAATAGTTGTCAACAACCTTTCATGGAAAGGTTGTTGAGTGGCCATGTGCGACAAATTCGCTACCCGTCGGTAGGCCATAGGCTCGAATCATGCGCCGAGCAAAGATCGTCTGCACACTGGGGCCCGCCACCGATTCGTACGACCAGATCAAGGCACTGGTCGAGGCCGGAATGGACGTCGCCCGCTTCAACCTCAGCCATGGCACCCACGCTGAGCACGAGGAGCGCTATCACCGCGTGCGCAAGGCGTCCGACGAGAGCGGACGCAGTGTCGGGGTCCTTGCCGACCTTCAAGGTCCGAAGATCCGTCTCGGGCGATTCCGTGAGGGCCCGGTACTGCTTGAACGCGGTGATGAGTTCACGATCACCGTCGAACAGGTGGACGGCGACCGGGGTATGTGCGGGACCACGTATTCCGGCCTGGCGGCCGATGTCATCACCGGTGAGCGCATTCTCGTCGACGACGGCCGGGTCGCCCTGGAAGTGACCTCGGTCGACGGCCCGCGGGTGCGGACGATCGTGGTCGAAGGCGGTTTCGTCTCCGACCACAAGGGCCTCAACCTCCCCGGAGTCGCGGTCTCCGTACCCGCGCTGTCCGAGAAGGACGTCGACGACCTGCGCTGGGCGATCAGGCTCGGCGCCGATGTCATCGCCCTGTCCTTCGTGCGCAGCGGACGCGATATCGCGGATGTCCACCGGATCATGGACGAGGAGGGGCGCAGGCTCCCCGTCATCGCGAAGGTCGAGAAGCCCCAGGCCGTGGACAATATCGAGGAGATCGTCGCCGCGTTCGACGGCATCATGGTCGCCCGCGGCGATCTCGGCGTCGAGATGCCGCTGGAGCAGGTCCCGATCGTCCAGAAGCGCGCGATCAAGCTGGCCAAGCGCAATGCCAAGCCGGTCATCGTCGCCACGCAGATGCTGGACTCGATGGTCGACAACTCCCGGCCCACCCGTGCCGAGGCATCCGATGTCGCCAATGCCGTCATCGACGGCACCGACGCGGTGATGCTGTCCGGTGAGACCAGTGTCGGCAGCTATCCCGTCGAGACGGTGAGGACCATGTCCCGTATCGTCGCGGCGGCGGAGGAGGACATCCTCGCCAGGGGGCTGCCGCCGCTCACCGAACGCAACAAGCCCCGCACCCAGGGCGGTGCCGTGGCACGTGCCGCAGCTGAGATCGGGGACTTCCTCGGGGCCAGGTTCCTGGTCGCCTTCACCCAGTCGGGGGACACCGTCCGGCGGCTGTCGCGATACCGCTCACCGATCCCGCTGCTGGCCTTCACCCCGGACCCGGCCACCCGCTCCCGGCTCAATCTCACCTGGGGCGTTGAGGCCTTCCTCGTGCCGCAGGCAGCTTCCACCGACGCGATGGTCGACCAGGTGGACGAGGAACTGCTCCGGATCGGCCGCTGCGTGAAGGGCGACATCGTGGTGATCACGGCAGGGTCCCCGCCCGGGGTCTCGGGCTCGACCAATCTGGTGCGGGTGCACCACATCGGCACGGACGACTCACCCGCATCCTGACCCCCGGGGCGTTTGCCCGGTTCCTTCCTGGGCAGTCGGCGATTACAGGAGGCCTTTAAGCGTGGGCCGACCGACAACGGACACACGGAGGTCCGGATGTCCACTGGAATTGTCATCGCCATCATCGCCCTGGCGGTCCTCCTGGTCCTGATCGCGGGAGCGGTCTGGATGACCATGCGCCGCCGCCACCTCCGGCAGAGGTTCGGTCCCGAGTACGACCGGGCCCTCGACGCGGACGGTGGCGACCGGCTGACCGCCGAACGCGAGCTGCGCGCCAGGGAACAACGGCACCGCAAGCTCGACATCAAGGAGCTGCCCCCCGGGGCACGTGAGCGCTACGCCGAGGAGTGGAAGGGCGCGGAGGAACGCTTCGTGGACCAGCCGCGCCAGAGCGTCGACGAAGCGGATCACCTGGTCACCCAGCTCATGGGCGACCGCGGCTACCCGACGGACGGGTACGAGCAGCAAGTGCGCGACCTCTCCGTCGAGCACGCGGGCACCCTGGAGCACTACCGGGCCGCCCACGAGGTGAACGCCCGCAACAAGGACGGCAGGGCGACCACCGAAGAACTGCGCGGTGCCATGGTGCACTACCGCGCGCTCTTCAAGGAGTTGCTCGGCGACAGCCGCCGGGCCGAGCACCACCACCAGCACCGAGGCACACGATACGGCGCGGCCTGACCGCCGTTCCGACGAGGTGAGTTGACATGCGGAACCCAGAGACCACGCGCGGCGCACCGCCCGCGAGCGACCTCTCGACCGAAGATCTCACGCGGCCACGGCAGGGTGCGCGGGAGGAGACAGAGCCACGTGTCTACCCGGGCGAGGCCGGACCCGTGACCGGAACGGCACCCGCGTCCGAGGCGCCGCCGCCCGAAGCCGCATCCGCGCCCGAGGCCGAGGCCGAGCCCGCGCCGATGTCCGAAGCCGCGCCTGAGGCCGAGGCCGAGCCCGCGCCGATGTCCGAAGCGTCGGGGGTGCCCGTGGGGGAGCCACTCGTCCCCTCCGGCGACGCGGGGGACTACCGCGACCGCTGGCAGCAGATCCAGGGCACCTTCGTCGATGACCCCAGGGAGGCCGTACGCAACGCGGACACCCTGGTCGCCGAGGTGATCCAGTCCCTGGCCACGACCTTCGCCGACCACAAGCGGGACCTTGAGGCGCAGTGGTCCCGTGGCGAGGAGATCCAGACAGAGGAACTCAGGGTGGCGCTTCAGCACTACAGGGCGTTCTTCAACCAGCTGCTGGACGCCTGACGGACTGCGTACTGCGCCGCAATGCGCTGTGGGCGTGACCTTGGGAATGAAGGAAAAGTGCCCCAGGTGGGATTCGAACCCACACTGTCCGCTGTTTGAGAGCGGCCTCTCTGACCAGTTGGAGTACTGGGGCCTAAGAAATCCAGGGCGGCGGTGGCCCTGTGGGTCACCACCTTACCGCAGCTGGGTAGGCTCTTGGGGAGCAGTTCGTGACGCACCGAGGAGCCCCTGTGACCGCCCCCGAGTCGCCCCAGCCCGCCGCCGACGACGACACGTCGCACGTCCCGCCGCTGACGACCCGAGTCGTCATCGCCGAGGACGAGGCGCTCATCCGCCTCGACCTCAAAGAGATGCTCGAGGAAGAGGGCTACACGGTGGTGGGCGAGGCCGGTGACGGCCAGACGGCCGTCGATCTCGCGCGCGAACACCGCCCCGATCTCGTGATCCTCGATGTGAAGATGCCGGTGCTCGACGGAATCTCCGCCGCGGAAGTGATCGCCGAGGAGTCCATCGCACCCGTGCTCATGCTCACCGCGTTCTCGCAGCGCGAGCTGGTCGAGCGGGCCCGTGACGCGGGCGCCATGGCGTATCTGGTGAAGCCGTTCAGCAAGAGCGACGTGGTCCCCGCCATCGAGATGGCGGTGTCGCGCTTCGCCCAGCTCAAGGCGTTGGAGGACGAGGTCGCCGACCTCTCCCAGCGGCTGGAGACCCGCAAGCTGGTGGACAGGGCGAAGAGCATCCTGCAGACCCAGTACGGACTGACGGAGCCCGCCGCGTTCCGGTGGATCCAGAAGACGTCCATGGACCGCAGGCTGTCGATGCAGCAGGTGGCCGAGGCGGTCATCGAGGACGCCGAGGAGAAGAAGGCCGCGAAGGGGCAGTAGCCGGTGACGCGGTGATCCGGTGACGCAGTGGTCAGTGCGCACACGAGGAGGCCCGCACCCGAAATGATCGGGTG
>NZ_JBHWIW010000025.1:0-97703 GCF_042731955.1 Streptomyces sp. NPDC059828
CCGTCATGCCGCGCGCTCCGCGGCCGCCCCTGCTACACGGCCGGCCTACGGTCGACGTACTCGAACACCGAGCCGTCCGGATGCAGCGCGATGAGGTTGCGGCCCACGGGTGTCGGCACCGGACCCGCGATGATGTCGGCGCCCGCCGCGCTCAGGGCGGCATGAGCCTGGTCCACGTCGTCCACCGCGATGGTCGCGGCGACCTTGCGGAGCACATCGAGCTCCTCCTTCGGGCCGCTCATCAGGAGGAAGCAGCTCACCGCGGCGACGGATACGCCACCGCGCTCGAACCGCAGCGCGGTGGCTCCGGTGAGACGTTCGTAGAAGTCGGACGCGGCCTCCAGGTCATCGACGTAGATGCGTAGTGTGCTTCCGAAGATTTCCATACACGCAAGGGTAGTTGGGCATCTCCCGCGAGGTGATCGGTGATCCCCGGTGCCGCCGGGACGGGCTCAGGCGCGGCAGAGCAGCTCGCCGTGCGGGACGCCGAACCATGCGCCGTCCCGGCGTCCCCACTCCCGCCAGGCACCGGCGATGGCCGTCAGCTCCTCGGTGCTCGTATGGCCCCCGTCGACGGCCAGCCGGGCATAGCCCGACTGCGTCGTACGGTCCGCCCAGAGGCGGCTCCACCAGGAGCGTTCATCGGCCGTGACGAAGCACCAGGCCGCGGCCGTGGCCGTGATGTCGGTGAAGCCCGCCGCGCGGGCCCAGGAGTACAGCCTGCGGCCCGCGTCGGGCTCCCCGCCGTTCGCCCGGGCCACCTGCTGGTACAGCTCCAGCCAGCGGTCGAGACCCGGCACCTCCGGATACCAGCTGAACGCGCCGTAGTCGCTGTCCCGGACGGCGACGAGCCCGCCGGGCCGGCACACCCGTCGCATCTCGGTCAGAGCGCGCACCGGGTCGGCGACATGCTGGAGCACCTGATGGGCGTGCACGACGTCGAAGGAGTCGTCAGGGAAGTCCAGTACGTGGACATCGGCGACCGCGAAGCCGATGTTGTCCTGGCCGCGCTCAGAGGCCACCGCACGGGCCGCGCCCAGGATCCCCGGCTCGCTGTCCACGGCCGTGACCACCCCGGGCGCGACCAGCGCGGCCAGATCCGCCGTGATCGTGCCCGGCCCGCAGCCCACGTCCAGGACGTCGAGTCCGGGCCTCAGCTCGGGCACCAGATACGCGGCGGAGTTCGCGGCCGTGCGGCTGCGGTGCGAGCGGAGCACCGATTCGTGGTGCCCGTGGGTGTAGACGGCGGTGGCAGCGGTGCTCTTGGCCATGGTCGCGCTCCCATTCCCTCAAGTCGGTTGTGTCCGGGCCGTCTTGGCGCCGTGTCGCGCCAGGGCGGCCACATCACCACGGTACGCCTCCGAAGTCGAATCATGAGATAGGCGTCTTGCCATGTGGACGTATGCGGGGATGTCCGCCGACCGTTCGCGCCCGCTCCCGTGCGGGCGCAGAGTGGACGCCATGGACACCCACGCTCTTCTGGACCGGCACTCCGATGCGCTCGCGCTCTTCACGGACCGGGTGCACGCCGTACGGGCCGACCAGTGGGACGACGCGACTCCGTGCGCCGAGTGGACGGTCCGGGACCTGGTGAACCATCTGACCGCAGAACAGCTGTGGGTGCCGGCTCTGGTGGTCGAAGGCCGGGGCACCGCGGAGGCCCCTGACGCGTTCGACGGCGACGTTCTCGGTGCACATCCGGCCGTCACCTGGGACCGGGCGGCCTCGGCCGCGAAAGCCGCCTTCAACGGGCCGGGGGCACTGGCGCGGACGGTGGTGCTGTCATACGGCGAGCGCCCTGCCACCGCGTACTGCGCGCAGATGGTGGCCGACGCCACCGTGCACACCTGGGACCTGTCCCGGGCCATCGGCGCGGACGAGACCCTCCCGGACGAGCTGGTCGCCTTCACCGCCCGCGAGGTCGCCCCCTACGCCACGGGGCTGGCCAGGAGCGGCCTGTTCGCGCCCGCCGTCAAGCCCCCACCGGATGCGGACGCCCAGACGAAACTTCTCTGCCTGCTCGGACGCGAGCCCTGGTCACGTGAATGGGCCGACCGGAGCGGCGGCGCGGGCGGAACCTCCGTATAAAGGGCACATGGCCTTTGTCGACACGTGAGCCGGGCGGTGTTCCCGGGCGCGAGCACGGGAGGTGGGCCCATGCGGCGGACGGCTCCGGAGGACCACGGACCGGTCCGATACGGCCCGCATGCGCCGGAACCGGGTCTACCCGTGCTGCCCGAGCTCGCCGGGGTGCTCGCGGCAGCGGCCGGGCGTACGTCGACTCCCGAGCCACCGGGCGGGGGACCGGTGCTGCGGGAGGCGGCCGTCGGCTACTGGTGGCGGCGCGGACTGCGCAGCCATCCGGAGGACGTCGCGGCCGCACCGGGCGTGCAGCCCCTGCTCCTCGCCCTGCTGGCCGCGCACGGCGGCGATGTGCTGATGCCCCGGCCGTGCCCCGCCTGGTGGACACCGCAGGTACGGCTGCTCGGGCGGCCCGCCTTCCATGTGCCCACGCCAGCGGAGTGCGGGGGAGTGCCGGACCCGTACGCCCTGCTGGAGACGGTGCGCAGGGTGCGGGCCGAGGGTGGTACACCGAACGTCCTGCTGCTGTCCGTCGCCGACGACCCGACGGCCACGGTCGCCCCGCCGGAGCTGGTCCGCGAGGCGTGCGAGGCCGCGGTCGACGAGGGCATGCACATCATCAGCGACGAGACCTGGCGGGACACGCTGCACCATCCCCACGAGCGGGTGCTGCTGAGCCCCGCCGAGATGTGCCCCGACGACGTGACCATCATCAGCGACCTGTCGGGCGCCCTCACTCCCGCGGCATGGCCGGTAGCGGTGGCCCGCTTTCCGTCCACCGAGCCCGCGGCGGCGCAGCGGGCCAGGGTGCTCGACATCCTCACCGCGCTGGGGGCGTTCGTCCCGGGCCCGGTGGCGGAGGCCGCAGCGCACGCCCTCGGCGAGCCCGGGCCCGTCACCACCCGGGCCGTCCGCGCAGCCGCCCTCCACGCCCAGGTCGCGGCGGCGGCCCACCACGCGGTCCTCGTCTCCGGTGCACTCGCACGGCCCCCGCAGGCGGGCCGGCATCTGTATGCCGACCTCGGCCCCCTGCGTGCTCGTCTGGCGGCGCGCGGCGTCACCGACTCCATGGAACTCGAGGACTACCTGAGCGCCCGCCTCGGCGCCCTGTCACCGGGAGGCCACCGCTTCGGCGACGAACTCGGTGCCCTCCGCGTACGACTGGGCACGGGGCCGCTGCTCGGTGAGACCCCCGAGGAACGCCTGAGCGCACTCGCCGCGGAACGTCCACTGGAACTGCCCCATGTGGCCCATGCGTTGTCCCGATTCGGAGCGGCCTTCGACGAACTCCGCTGAACCGATCCCGCCGTACCGGCCGCCGAACCAGCCCGCTGAACCCACTCCGCTTGACACCGCCGCGAACCACGAGCACCACCCGCGCCGAACGGAGCCCCAGATGAGCGACCACCCGGAGCCCCCGACCGACCTCGCGAACGACCCCGACCGCCCGGCGGGGCACCGGGGCGCACCGGCCACGGCCGTATCGCGGCCCGCGCCCTCGCGCACCGGGTCCGGCGGTGATACCGGCACCGGCTCCGGGGCACCCTTGACCGCAACCACGAACACAACCCCCACCGCGCCGGCCCCCGGATCCGCCGGCCGGCTTCGGCCACTCGGGTTCACCCGCCGCTGGCCCCGCTCCTTCGCGGGCCGGCTGACCGCCCCGCTCCCCGGCGTGCGGGCCCTGGCCAAGCTCGCCAGGGAGGGCGCACTGCGGCCGGCAGCGGCGGGGCTCGCCGACATCCCGCAGCTGCCGTTCGCCCCGGCTCCGCTGCCCGCGGCCGATCGCGGGACCGTGGCGGTCACCTGGGCGGGCCACGCCAGTTGGGTGATCGCGATCGGTGGCCTGACCGTGCTCACCGACCCCGTGTGGTCCCGCAGAATTCTCGGTACCCCGGCCAGGCTCACCCCGGTGGGAGTCCGCTGGGAAGACCTGCCGCCCGTCGACGCGGTGGTCATCAGCCACAACCACTACGACCATCTGGACGCCCCTACCATCGCCCGCCTCCCCAAACGCACCCCCGTGTTCGTCCCGGCCGGACTCGGCCGCTGGTTCCGGCGGCGCAGGTTCAGCCGGGTGACGGAGCTCGACTGGTGGGAGGCGGCCGAGGTGCCGTCCCCGGACGGGGGAGCGGTCCGCTTCGACTTCGTCCCCGCGCACCACTGGTCCAAGCGCACGCTCACGGACACCTGCCGCTCGCTGTGGGGCGGCTGGGTCCTCACCGATCAGCGGGGCCGGCGGGTGTATTTCGCGGGGGACACCGGATACGGCCACTGGTTCAAGGAGATCGGCAGCCGCCACCCGGACATCGACCTGGCCCTGCTGCCGATCGGAGCCTATGCGCCGCGCTGGTGGCTCAGCACCGTGCACACCGACCCCGAGGAGGCCGTGCAGGCCTTCACCGATCTGGGTGCCCGGAACATGGCGCCGATGCACTGGGCGACCTTCGTGCTGTCGGCGGAGCCCGTGCTGGAGCCGCTCAGACGGCTGCTGGCCGCTTGGGAGCACACCGGTCTGCCGCGCGAACGGCTCTGGAACCTGCCGGTCGGCGGCTCGCGGCTGCTGGCCAAGGCCTGATCACGGTCCCGCCTCCTGACCGCCCGAAGGACCGCGCCCCCGCCCGCGTCGCAGCCTGTGCCACACTGCGGGCGCCCCGCTGATCAGCACGGTCAGCCCCACCGCCGCCACCACCCCCTGCCACGGCTCGGGGAACAGGGAGCCCCCGAGGATCCCGATGAGCCCGTACGTCGCCGCCCACGCCAGGCACGCCGGTGCGTCGCCCCGCGCGAAGCCCCGCAGCGGCATCCTCGCCAGCAGACATGCCAGCATCACCGGGATACGACCGGCCGGCACCAGCCGCGACAGCACCAGCACCGTCACCCGGCGCTCTTCAAGGCCTCGTTGCGCCTGTGCGAGCCGCTCCGGCGCCGCACGCTGCCGAAGCGCCTCCAGCCAGCGGGAACCGTTACGGGAGCCGAGCCCGCGCTTCCCCAGCCAGTAGAGGGCGATGTCCCCGGTGAACGCCGCGATCGCCGACACCAGGAACACCGCCAGCAGTGCGAACGGCAGCGACTGGTGGAACGCCACCACCGCCGCCGAACTCACGATCGCCCCCGTCGGAATCACCGGAACCAGCGCACCGAGCGCCACCAGCAGATACAGCGACGGATAGCCCACGGCCTGCTGCGTCGAGCCGGGAGGCAGCGCCCTGATCGCCTCCTGGAACGTCATCGCCCCACCTCCGTCACACCGGTCCACCTCGGTCATCGTCCACCGTCGTCATCGGCCGGTCGCCGGCCTGACGCTCTCGCCGTGCCCCAGCCGGTGCACCGCCACCTGAGGCGCCAGCCGCGCTGCCTTACGGGCGAACTCGTCGCCCGGGGAGTGGAACTCGTGGGGCCGGACCGCGTCCAGCCCGATCGGCCAGTACGTGCCGTAGTGCACCGGCACCGCCGCGCGCGGTACGAGGGCGGCGAGCGCCCGTGCCGCCCGGTCCGGGTTCAGATGGCCGTGCCCCAGGAACGGTCCCCAGCCGCCCACCGGCAGCAGTGCCACATCGATCGGTCCCACCGCGTCCGCCATCCCGTCGAACAGCCCGGTGTCACCCGCGAAGTACGTCCGGGCCTCGCCCCGGATCACATAGCCGAGAGCGGGGGAGCGATGCGGGCCGAACGGCAACCGCCGGCCGTCGTGCAGCGCCGGGACGGCCCGTACGCGCAACGCGTCCACGATCACCTCGTCGTCCGGGCCCACCTCCGTGATGAGCAGTCCGACCAGCCGGCGCAGACCGGGCACCGAGCGGAGCGCACCGCGCGGCACGATCAGCCGGGTCCCGGGCGCGAGTCTGGCCAGCGACGGCAGATGCAGGTGGTCCGAGTGCAGATGTGAGACCAGTACCGCCTCGGCGACCGCGGCCTCGGGCGGGGGTACGGCCCCGCGCCGGCGTCGCAGATGCGCAAGCCTGCTCACGAACAGCGGGTCGGTGAGCACCCGGACCCCGGAGTCCTCGACGGTGCAGGTGGCGTGACCCCACCAGGTGACCTCCATCGGCACGTACCGCCTCCTCGGCTCGCCTTTCGGTCCTTGCCTCCGCGTCCTCCGAAACTCCGCTACGAGCGTAGGCGCTCAGGCGCATCCGGTGGGGTTCGGGGGCACACGGGGGTGCGGACAGCCGTGGCGAGCGCCGGTGTGCGCCTCCCCTGCGCCGTGGACTCGGCAGTAGGGTCGGCTTCAACAATTGGCATGCTGCACGGAGAGCACGCCGCACAGGGCGTGGGGACGGGTGGGATCGGTTCATGGGGCAGGCACCGGACGGCTCACCGGACTCCGGACGGCACCGTCTGCTGCGTGCGGCATCGATCGCCAGCCTGACCCCGCTCGAAGAGCTGGACGGCGACCCCTTCCTCGTGGACACCCGCAGCCAGCACGCCATGTGCGCCCACTGGGCCGCGAACAAGGGCCATGTCGTCACCCGGGAGCTGCTGTTCTACGGGCTGCGCCCCGACCACGGGGTGCTGTGGGCCGACGTCGACGCCGGGCTGGTGGACCTTTTCGTCGCCCCCAACGACCGGGTGCTGGCCCGAGCGGTGACCTCGGTGCGGGAGTTCTCGGCCGAATGCGAGCGGCGCGGGGTGCGCCTGGAGACCACGGGGCTGGACGAACCGGTCTACGACGCGGCGGTGAAGGCGAGTGTGCACCGCAGGATGTCCATGCCCACCGCCGGCTACGACGGCTGCTGACTTTTTGCGACGCTGGAAGGCAGGAGAACGCGAGAGGCAGTGACGGCGCGTGGGCGAACAGCGCGTGGGCGAGGGACACGCCAGCGAGCGGCGTGCGAACGAGCGGCGTACGGGTGGTCGGCGTACCGGCGAGCGGTCCTGGCGGGCCGCGGGCAGCGCCCTGCTGCGGGTGGTCGTGGTGTGGGCGGTGTCCACGCTCACCCTGCTCGCCCTGGCCGGAATCCTCCCGGACTTCCAGCTGCAGTCCCCCGGCGGGGACAGCATCACCCGGACGGCGATCACCGCCGCCCTGGGCGCGGGTGCGTTCGGCCTGCTCAGCGCCCTCGTATGGCCGCTGGCCGTACGGGCGCTGCTGCTCGTGCCCGCGCTGGTGCTCGGGCTGCTGGTGTTCTTCCTCAACGGCTCCCTGCTGCTGTTCGCCCTCTGGCTGATCCCCGACGGCCGCGGCGCGGCCGACCCCCGGACCGCGGTGGTGGTCGCCGCCGTCATGTCCGCCGTCGCCTCCGCCACCTCCACCGCACTCGCCGTCGGGGACGACAACGCCTACCGCCGGCGTCTCTCGCGCCTCGCCCACCGGAGACGGCGGCGCCACGGGGAACGGATCGGGGGCGATGTCCCGCCCGGCACGGTGTTCCTGCAACTCGACGGGGTCGGGCACACCGTCCTGCGGGGGGCCGTCGACGACGGGCAGATGCCCACCGTGGCCCGCTGGCTCGATTCCACACACCGCCTCACGCGTTGGCGCACCGACTGGTCCAGCCAGACCGGTGCCAGCCAGCTCGGCATCCTGCACGGCTCCAACCATGACGTCCCCGGGTTCCGCTGGTACGAGAAGGACACCGGCCGGGTCATGGTGAGCAACCGCCCCGCGAGCGCCGCCGAGCTCCAGCGCAGGGCCGTCGACCGCACCCGGGACGCGGGCCTGCTCAGCGTGGACGGCGCGAGCCGCGGCAATCTGTTCAGCGGCGGGGCCGACCAGCTGGCGCTGGTGCTGTCCGTGGCCGCCCGCCGCGGCCGTGCCAACCGGTCCCGGGCTGGTTACTTCGCCTACTTCTCGGACCCCGCCAACGCCGTCCGCACCGCGGTCTCCTTCGTCGCCGAAGTCGTGCGCGAAGTCGGCCAGTCGGTCCGCTCCCGGCTGCGCGGCGACCGGCCGCGCGTCGGTCGCGGCGGGCTCTACCCCTTCATCAGGGCCTTCGCGACCGTGGTCGAACGGGACGTCGTGGTCGCCGCGGTGATCGGGGACATGCTGGCCGGCCGTACCGCCGTCTACGCCGACCTCGTCGCCTACGACGAGGTCGCCCACCACTCGGGACCCCACAGCCGGGACGCCACGAAGGTGCTGGAGCGGATCGACCGGTCCATCGCACTGATCGCCAAGGTCGCGGCGCACGCCCCCCGCGCCTATCGGATCGTGCTGCTCTCCGATCACGGTCAGAGCCCGGGTGAGACGTTCGCGGGGGCCTACGGACTCACCCTCAAGGACCTCGTCAGAGCCGGCTGCGGGCTGCCCGTCTCGCGTCGCGCCGGACGCACCCCGAGCGGCGCGGAGGCCCGCGACGCCGCCCGCGACGCACTGCGCGGCGCGCTGCACCGACGTCCCGGGAACAGCGCAGACAGCGCAGACAGCGCAGATGGTGCGGACGGCGCACACATCGATGCCGGCGGTGACGCCGGTTACCGGGAGACGGGGGAGGGGCAGCCGGGAGGCGCACGGTCCGAACCCGTGGTCCTCGCCTCGGGCAACCTCGGGCTCATCTCCTTCCCCGACGTCCCGGGACGTCTCAGCCGGGAGCAGATCGACCGTCGCCACCCGGGCCTGCTGCGGACCCTCGCCAACCACCCCGGCATCGGATTCCTGCTGGTGCACGGCGAACGGGACGGCTCCGTGGTGCTGGGACCGGGCGGGGCGGAACTGCCACTGAGCAGGCTCGACGGCACCGGGCCGCTGGCCGCCTTCGGCCCGGGCGCGGCCGACTCGATCCGTCGCACGGACACCTTCCCCCATGTCGCCGACATCATGGTCAACTCGAGCCACGACCCTGGAAGCGGCCGGGTGCACGCCTTCGAGGAGCAGATCGGCTCACACGGCGGGCTCGGCGGCGAGCAGTCGTACCCCTTCCTGCTGTCGCCGCACGATCTGTCCGAGCCGGTCGCGGACGGCGGGGAACCGGTGGGCGCCGAGCAGGTGCACCTGGTGCTGCGACGCTGGCTCAGGGAGGCCCTGGGCGAGGCACACGGCCCCCAGGTGCCGCTCACCGAAGCGCCGGGATCGGCGGGAGAGGCGGACGAGGGGCAGCCGGCCTAACGCGGTAGCTCATGGGGGTGCATCGGACGCAGGGGCGCAGCACCGGGGCCGGTCGGTGGGCACATGTGGCAGGTGCAGGAGGTTGTGCCCGTGAACCGTGCCGCGCGCTGTGCCGCCGTTCGTGCCGCGATCGTCGTCCTGACGGCGATCGTCGCGCTGCTCGGTGCACCGGCGACCGGGGCAGCGGCGGCACGGGGCCCGGACGGCCCCGCACCGGCCTCGTCCATCCCCGCGGAGGCCCCGGGTGAGGCGGCACAGCACATCGCCGAGCCGGACCTGCCGCTGCCCGTGCGACGGACCGAACGGCGCGGCGTCGCCGGGCCCCGAGCCGTACCGCTGACCGCGGTACCGCCGCACTCCGCTCCGCCGGGCGCGGTGCTTCCCGCGGCCGCGCCACCCACGCCCGATGCGTCGAGATCCCTGGTCCTGCGCTGCTGAGGGGGCCCGAGCGGCCCGACGGCACCCCTGTGCCGCCGCATCGCTCCCGGCTGACCACCCATCAAGCACTCGCCATCACCCGCAGGGAGCACAGCCATGCCCATCGACGCCTTCGCAGCCCTGAACGCCATGGTCCGCGCCGAGGTCGCCCGCACAGATCTGCCGGAGAGCCTCCGCGAGGACGCCGCGTCGGCCGAGCGGAAGCCTTCGGCCAGGGGCACAGCCACCGAGCCCGCTCGGGCCCGGGCCACCGACGGGGACGGCCGGCCTCCGTCGGGCGGCTCGCCCAGCTGACCGGTCCGTCCCCGCCTCCGTACCCGTACCCGTTCCCGGACACCGCACCCGCCCGGCTCGCCCCGGGCGGGTGCTACGGCCTCAGGGACTGCAGGTACTTCACCGTCGCCGCATCGGCGGGGAGCAGGGTCTCGATGGCCAGTTCGGCGACGGTCAGATCCATAGGGGTGTTGAACGTGGCGATCGAGGACACGAAAGACAGCACCGTGCCGCCGTGCTCGATGCGCAGCGGCAGTGCGAAGGGTGCGTACCGGGCCTCGCCCTCGCCCACGCGGTCGTCCCGGTCCAGCTCGCGCTCATCGGCGTCGTCCGCGTACGACTCCGGCAGCGGGTACGCGGCGACCTCCTCGTACACCTCGCGCAGCGCCCCGGATCGCGCCAGGGCCAGTTGGCGTTCCATCTGGTCCAGCAGATGCCCGCGCCAGGCGCGAAGATTGCGGATCCGCGGAGCGAGGCCCTCCGGGTGGAGGGTGACGCGCATGGCGTTCAGCGGGGCGGCGAGGACATGCGCGGGGAGGCCGTCGAGCAGCATGGTGATCCCCCGGTTGGCCGCCACCACGGCATACGTCCCGTCGACGACGAGCGCCGGATACGGTTCGTAGCCCGCGAGCAGTCGTTCCAGGCCCCCGCGAAGAGGGTCCAGCGCCGGGTCGTCCAGCGGTGTCCGCGCGTACCTCGGCGCGTAACCAGCCGCGAGCAGCAGGGCATTGCGGTCGCGGACGGGTACGTCCAGGTGCTCGGCGAGCTTCAGGACCATGTCCTCGCTGGGCCGGGACCGCCCGGTCTCGATGAAACTGATGTGCCGAGCGGAGGAACCGGCCCGCAGGGCGAGCTCCAGCTGACTCACCTTGCGTCGTTGGCGCCAACCGCGCAGCAGCGGCCCCGCCCCCGTGTCAGGCGCGACAGTCGTCATATGTCAACGTTATCGTCGCTCTCAGACAGCACCCGGAGGGAGTCGGTCTCATGCCCGCAGAGCCGTTGTCACAGAAGGAGATCGAGGACAGGCTGCGCGAACTGCCCGGCTGGTCCCAGGAAGGCGACCGGATCGCCCGTACCTACCGGCTCGGCAACCACTTCGCGGCGACAGCGCTCGTCGTACATGTGGCGCAGATCCAGGAGGAGCTCAACCACCACTCGGATCTCACCCTCGGCTACAACACCGTCAACCTCACTGTGAACACGCATGACGCGGGCGGCGCCATCACCGTGCACGACTTCGCCCTCGCCCAGCGCGTCGAGGCCGTGGCCCCGAGCCACGGAGCGAGCTGACCGGTGCCGCAGGTCCATGAGCCCGCGACCGCCTCCGTGACCGAGGACGTTCCCGGAGCCGCTCCGGGAGCAAGGTCCGGAACCGGCTCCGGTCCCTGCCGGGACACGCTGCTCGACTACGACCGGGAGGCGGCCGCCTACGACGCCACGCGGGGTGGAGAGCCCCGTGCGGCTGCCGCCGCCGCTGCCGTGCTCTCCCTGATTCCGGCCGGTGCGGGGTCGCTGCTCGACATCGGGTGCGGCACCGGCCTGGTCACCGAGCGGCTGCGCCGCCCCGGGCTGCGGGTGTTCGGCGCCGACTCATCGGCCGGAATGACCCGGATCGCCGCCTCGCGGTGGGCGGCGTGGTCCTCGCCGATGTGCGCCGACTGCCGTTGCCCACGGCTTCCGCCGACGCGGTGAGCGCGGTCTGGCTGCTGCACCTGGTACGGGACGCGCGGGCGGTCGTCGCCGAAGCGGCGCGGGTCCTGCGGCCCGGCGGGGTGTTCGTCACCACCGTCGACAAGGACGCCGGGCACGACGTGGGGTGCGACATCGACGCCCTGCTGGAGCCGTACCGCACGACGGAGGCGTCCGACCGGGCCGACCGCATCGCGGCGTTCGGCGCGGCGCACGGCCTCGTCCCGGCCGGGTCCGCACACTTCACCGGACATGGGCAGGGCCGCTCACCGCGCCGCACCGCGCAGGCGCTGCTGCGGGGCGAGTACGCGTCCCCCCTCACGGCCCGGGGCGCGGTCGCCGACGCGCTCGCCACCCGGCTGTCCGCGCTTGCCGACACGGAGGCGCCTCGCCCTGCGCCGGGTGGGTGCCGAACCGGTCGGTGACGGCGGTGGTTCGGCCCCCGCCTCGACCACCGTGACGACCTTTTTGCCGCAACCGCAAAGAAGCTCGCCGTGAGCCCGGTACACGACGCACCCTGACCCCATGAGCTCTCACCGGCATCACCACCAGGACCACCGCGACCACCACGGCTCCTCCGGCAGCGGTGGCCACACCGCCGACATCGACTGGGACGCTCTCGCCCCGGTCCTGGAAAGCGGCGCCGAAATGCATCGGCCCCTCTCGGCACAAGCCGCGGCCTGGGTCCGCGAACAGCTCCCGGCCCGGGATGTGCGCCGTGTCTTCGACATCGGCAGCGGGCCCGGGGTGCTGACCTGCCTGCTCGCCGAGGCGTTCCCGGAAGCCGAGGTCGTGGCGGTGGACGCCACGCCACAACTCCTGGACCGTGCCCTCACCCGGGCCGCCCGCAACGGTCTCGGCGAGCGCGTGCGGGTGCATGTCGCCGAAGCGCCCGGCGGCCTCGACGAACTGGGCACGGCCGACCTCATCTGGGCCGGGAACTCGGTCCACCACATGGGCGACCAGCGCGCAGCGATGGAGGTCTTCGCGGGGCGGCTGCGCCCTGGAGGGCTGCTCGCCGTCCTCGAGGGCGGGCTCCAGGCACGGCATCTGCCCCGTGACATCGGCATCGGGCGACCCGGCCTGGAAGCCCGCATCGACGCGGCAAGCAGCATCTGGTTCGAAGAGATGCGGGCGGCGCTGCCCGGCTACAAGGCCGAGGTGGAGCACTGGCCCGCGCTGCTCGCCGCCGCGGGCCTGACGGACGCGCGCAGCCGCTCGTTCCTTCTCGACATCCCGGCGCCGCTCACCGCCGCCCAGCGTGAGCAGCTGGTCTCCGCGTTCTCCTGGCTGCGCTCCGTCGTGGAGGGGCGGCTGGACGGCGACGACCTGGCGGTCCTTGACCGTTTGCTGGATCCGGACGACGAGCAGGGGTTCATGCACCGCGCTGACCCGTTCCTGCTCGCGGCCCGCACGGTGCACACGGCCAGGTCGGAAATCGGGCGCTAGGCCGTCAGCAGCACCCCCGCGTAGGAAGCCGCCGCGATGAGCACCCAGGCGGTCAGCCCCACCCCGGCGATCCGCAGTCCGGTCCGGGTCAGCGACGGCAGGTGAACGGCGCTGCCCAGCCCGAACAGCGCGGCGGCCAGCAGCAGTTCCTGGGCCCTGCCCGCGGCCGCCAGGGCGTCCGCGGGCAGCAGCCCGGTGGTGCGCAGCACCACCATGGCGAGGAAGCCGAGGACGAACAGCGGCACCAGTGGGGGGCGCCCCGCGGCGGCGGTGGTCCGGCCGCGCCGGCGCGCGGCGACCGCGATCGCCGCGACCAGGGGGGCCAGCATGGCCACACGCATCAGTTTGACCAGTACGGCCTCGCCCAGCGCGTCCGTACCCGCGGTCTGGGCGGTGGCGACCACCTGGCCCACATCGTGCACGCCCGCGCCCACCCAGCGTCCGAACTCGGCGTCGGTCAGGCCCAATGGGCCGTGCAGCAAAGGCAGTACGGCGATGGCGAGGGTGCCGCACAAGGTCACCAGGGCTACCGAGGTGACCACGTCGTCCTCGTCGCTGTCGTTCACCGCGCTCACCGCGCCGATCGCGGACGCACCACAGATGGAGTACCCGGTGGCGATCAGCAACGGCTGATCGCCGGGCAGGCCTAGTCGGCGGCCCA
Source organism: Streptomyces sp. NPDC059828 (assembly GCF_042731955.1). NCBI lineage: Bacteria > Bacillati > Actinomycetota > Actinomycetes > Kitasatosporales > Streptomycetaceae > Streptomyces > Streptomyces sp. NPDC059828. The sequence continues at coordinate 13,641 of NZ_JBHWIW010000025.1, forward strand.
GCCACCAGGTGCCGCAGAAGGTGGCGGCCACCACGCCGAACACCATGACGACCGTCGCCCAGCCCAGCGCCAGCACATCACCCAGGGCCAGCTTCAGACCGAGCAGGACGATGCCGGTGCGCATCAGCCTCTTCGCCGCCACGGTGAGCCCAGGGCGGCACCCGCCCCTGATGCGGGTGCGCAGCCAGGGGGTGTGCGCGGCGGCTATGCCCAGGACGACCGCGGCGGTGAGCATCGGTACGGCGGGCAGCGCGAGGTGTACCAGCCAGGCCGTGCCCACACCGGCTGCTGCGAGCCCGAGTCCGGGGGCGAGTCTGCGGACGGGGCCCGGGGTGGGCGCGGAGTCAGGAGCCGGGGTGGGTGCTGCCGGGTCAGGGTGCGGGGCAGGCGCCGGTCCGGGACCTGCGGCACGCCCCTGGGCCGGCTCTGCCGCCGCCGCCCGGTCCGCCCCGCCCCCGGGGGGCCTGAGGTGTCGGGGGGAGATGCGGGTCTCGGGGGCCAAGCGGCCCGCGGGGACGTCGGGAGCCACGTGGGCCGCGGGGGTGGCGTCGCGCGTGCTTGAGCCGGCGACGGCCTTCACCGGTCGGCCGGCAGGTCGTAGACACGCCGGATGCTGCTGCCCAGGCGGGAGACGTCGGCTCCGTAGACATGCAGGGAAATCGCCTTGCCCGTACCGGAGTTGCGCACGAGATGGATGTCCCCGGGCGGGGCGAAGGCGGCGACCGCGCCGCGCGGGTTCACCACGTCCTCCGTGGCGATCAGCCGGGCCGTGGTGTCGTGCGGGACGAGGCGGTAGCGGCGCTCGTACTCCTCGCCCTCGTGGACCCCGGTCACACACCAGGAGACATGGTCATGGATCGACGTGACCTGGCCGGGCAGCCAGACCAGCGCCACCAGGGAGAAGCTCCCGTCGCTCTCGGCGTGCAGCACATGCTGCCGGTAGCACTCGGTGTCGCCCTCGCACTGCTCGGAGAGGAGCAGATCGGGCCGGCCCAGGTAGGGCGCGAGCCGCTCCGCCACCAACTGCGCGGTGGGCTCCGGTGCCAGACCCCGCTGGACGGTTTGGCGTATTCCTGCCACGAGCTCGCGCAGGGGCGCGGTGATCCGGGATGGTGGAGCGGTGGCGGTGGCCGTGTTCGCAGGGGTCATGGACGCAGCGTCCGCCTGATGAGCTCCGCACGTCCAAGGAGGGTTGGTAGCTATGCCTCAAGAAATCGCTTATGGATGCCCCGCCCGCTCAGCAACCGGTCCTTCCCTCCGCCACGGCCTTGAGCTGGTCGAGCACCAGAGCCGTTGCCGGTATCCGCATATGATCGCGCAGCGCGTACGCGGAGATCTGACGGCGGGCGTGAGGCTCCACGATCCGCCCGGTGACCTTCTCATGGCAGAGGAAGGACAGCACCAGCGCCGGAACCACGGCGATGCCGACCCCGGCCGCCACCAGGCTCTGCAACACGAGGTTGTCGTCCGTGGTGCAGGCGATATCGGGGGTGAAGCCTTCTTCGGCACAGGCTTGCAGGAAGTGGGCGCGGCAGCGCAGACACCCCGCGATCCAGCGCTCGTGCGCCAGGTCGGCCAGCCGCACGGTTCGGCGCCGAGCGAGCGGATGCCCCGTGGGCAGCAGCACCGTGAGGGGGTCCTCGAGCAGCCGGATCTCGGCGAGTTCCTCAGGGACCTCGGCGGGCTGGCCCGGATAGCTGAAGGCCAGGCTGATGTCGCACTCGCCCTGGGCGACCATCCGCAGTGACTCGGGTGGTTCACTCTCCACCAGCTCCACCCGTATCCCGGGGTGTTCGGAGGTCAGCCGGGCCATGACCTCCGGGAGGACAGTGGCTCCCGCGCTGGGGAAGGCGCACACCGCCACACGCCCGGACCGGAGCCTCGCGATGGCGTCTATCTGCTGCTGGGCCACCGAGAGACTGCCGAGGATCGTTCCTGCGTGGCGCCTGAGCGCCTCCCCGGCCTCGGTGAGCCTGATGCCCCGGCCGACCCGGGTGAACAGCGGGGTGCCGACATCCCGTTCGAGTGCCTTCATCTGCTGGCTGACCGCCGGCTGGGTGAAGCCGAGCGCACGCGCGGCCGCCGAATAGGAGCCGGTGCTCACCACCTCATGGAAGGTCTTGATGTACCGGGAGTCGAACACGGTGAAAGCATAAGCGGAAATTGGAGCCGTGAAAGAGGGGTGCGATGCGTACCGTTTGAGCCATTCACGTCCGAAATCGACTGATGCTGCCCGGTAGGGCCTACGCTCCCATGGTGAACGTGTCCGGGTCCGGCCCCAGGCGCCGGTTCTCGTCGAGCGCGGCGAAGGCGGCCAGGTCGTCCGCGTCCAGCTCGAAGTCCAGGATGTCGATGTTCTCCTGGATCCGGGAGGGGGTCACGGACTTGGGGATCACGACATTGCCCATCTGAAGGTGCCAGCGCAGGACGGCTTGGGCCGGAGTGCGCCCGTGTTTGCGGGCGATGGCGACGATGGTGGGCACATCGAGAAGGCCGCGCCCGGAGCCCAGTGGTGACCAGGCCTCGGTGGCGATGCCGTGCTTGGCATGCAGGGCGCGGGACTCCGCCTGCTGGAGTTGGGGGTGCAGCTCGATCTGGTTCACGGCGGGCACGACCGAGGTTTCGCCGAGCAACCGCTCCAGGTGCTCGGGGAGGAAGTTGGATACGCCGATCGCCTTGGCGCGCCCCTCCGCGAGCAGCTTCTCGAAGGCCTTGTAGGTGTCCACATACGCGTTCTTGGCCGGTACCGGCCAGTGGATCAGATACAGATCGACGTACTCGAGACCCAGCCGCTCCAGCGAGGCGTCGAAGGCGCGGAGTGTCGCGTCGTAGCCCTGCTCGCTGTTCCAGAGCTTGGTGGTGACGAAGAGCTCGTCGCGGGCGATCCCGGAGGTGGTCAGCGCCCGGCCGGTGCCCTTCTCGTTCTCGTAGATGGCCGCCGTGTCGATGCTGCGGTACCCGGCTTCCAGGGCCGTGGCGACGACCTTGGCCGCCTCGTCGTCCGGTACCTGCCAGACGCCGAAACCGAGCTGCGGCATCGGCACGCCGTTGTTCAGAGTGAGGGAGGGGACCATGCTCACGACCAGTCGATCCTTACGTTGTGTTCTGAGGCTTTCACGCAGCTCGGTTGCTCGGAGCCGCTGTGGGGACAACGAACAACCGGACGATGAGATTCCGAGCGGGCGCCCTCGGTCCTCAGCGGTCCTCATCGGGCCTCATGGGTCCACAGCGGTCTCAGCCGTAGAGGGCGTTCACCTCGGCCGCGTAGGCCGTCTCGATGGCCTTGCGCTTCAGCTTCAGCGACGGGGTCAGCAGCCCGTGCTCCTCACTGAACGGATGCGCCAGTATCCGGAACGTCCGAATGGACTCCGCCTGCGACACCATGGTGTTGGCGGCCACCACCGCACGCCGGATCTCCATCTCCAGATCGGGGTCGCGCACCAGATCGACCGCCGGCAGCGGGGCCCTGTTGTGCATGGCCAGCCAGTGCTCGACGGCCTCCTGGTCCACGGTGACCAGTGCCGCGATGAACGGTCGGTCATTGCCGACCACGATGCACTGGGCGACCAGCGGATGTGCTCTGACCCGCTCCTCGAGGCCCACCGGCGACACGCTCTTGCCGCCGGAGGTCACCAGGATCTCCTTCTTGCGCCCGGTGATCGTCAGATAGCCGTCCTCGTCCAGCGAGCCGAGGTCCCCGGTGGCCAGCCAGCCCTCGTTCAGCACCGCGTCGGTCGACTTCGGATCATTGAGGTAGCCGGAGAACACCTGGCCGCCGTGCACCAACACTTCACCGTCATCGGCGATATGGAGCGTCGTACCGGGGATGGGCAGCCCCACCGTGCCGTACTTGGTGCGCTCGGGGGGATTCGCGGTCGCGGCGGCGGTCGACTCGGTGAGTCCGTAGCCCTCGAAGATGGTCACCCCGGCGCCTTCGAAGAACAGGCCGAGCCGCCGGTCCATGCCCGAGCCGCCGGACATGGCGTGCCGTACCCGGCCGCCCATGGCGTCACGGACCTTCTGGTAGACGACCTTCTCGAAGAACTGGTGCTGCATCCTGAGGGTCGCCGACGGCCCTGGGCCGAGCCCGAAGGCCCGGTGTTCCTGCGCCTCCGCGTAGCGCACCGCCACATCGACGGCCTTGTCGAACGGACCGGACTTGCCGTCGGCCTCCGCCTTGCGCCGCGCGGCGTTGTAGACCTTCTCGAAGATGTACGGAACGGCGAGGATGAACGTCGGCCGGAACGACGCCAGGTCCGGCAGCAGCGCACTGGCCTGGAGCACCGGCTGATGGCCCATCCTGACCCGTCCGCGGATCGCCGCGACCTCCACCATGCGGCCGAAGACATGGGCGAGCGGCAGAAAGAGCAGGGTGGCCGGCTCGTCGCCGGGCTTGGAGTGGAAGACCGGTTCCCAGCGCCCGATCAGGGTGTCGGTCTCGTACATGAAGTTCGCGTGGGTGATCACACAGCCCTTGGGGCGGCCCGTCGTCCCCGAGGTGTAGATGATGGTCGCCACCGACTCGGGAGTCACCGCCCGGCGGTGCCGTTGCACCACCTCCTCGTCCATGTGCTCTCCCGCCGCCATCAGCTCGGCCACGGCGGACTGGTCCAGCTGCCACAGCCGCTTCAGCTGCGGGAGCCGGTCGATGACCGACCCGATGGTCATGGCGTGGTCCTCTTGCTCGACCACGCAGGCGGACACCTCGGCGTCGTGCAGCATCCAGAAGACCTGCTCGGCGGACGAGGTGGGGTAGATGGGCACGCTGTGGGCGCCGACCGTCCACAGCGCGAAGTCGAACAGCGTCCACTCGTAGCGCGTACGGCACATGATCGCGACCCGGTCGCCGAACCGCACGCCCTCCGCGAGCAGTCCCTTCGCGATGGCCAGCACCTCGTCGCGGAACTCCGCGGACGTCACATCGCGCCACTGGCCCTCGTCGTCCTTGCGGCTGAGTGCCACACGGTCGGGCTCCGTTCGGGCGTGATCGAACACGGCATCCGCCAGCCCGCCGACAGGTGGTGCCATCGCCAAGGGTGGAACCGTGAACTCACGCAATGACCTGCTCCTTGTGGCGCTCCGCACAGCGCCGGTGACGGTACCCCACCGCGAGGCCGCTGGGGAGGGGCTCCAGCAAGTCGGCACATTTCGCATCGCTGCTGGTCAGCCGTTCATATCCGGCCATATGAGGGAGCGTTGAGCAACGCTGAGCCCAAAGAGCACAGGAGGGTGCCGGTAATCTACACCGAATCTGTACGTGGAGAACACGCCCGCTCTACGCGGGCCTGAGGTCGAGCGAGCGACCCCGTGCGAGCGCCCCTCACAGCGGGGGCTCAGGACGGTGCAGCCGGTCGCCGCCCGCGAGGATCGAGGCGGCGAGCGCGTCGGCGGCCTCCCGGGTGCCACGGGACGCGCCCGGCCGGTGGCCGTGGAGCAGCACGAAGTCCACATCGCCCAGCTCGGGCAGTCCCGCCCTGGCCGGGACCGGTTCCAGACCGGGCGGGACCAGTCCGCGGGTATGGGCCATCACACCGAGCTCCGCCCGGGCCGCCGCGATCAGCGCGCTGAGACTGGTGCTCGTACACACGACGCGCCAGGCCCGGCCGTGCGAATGGAGGGCTTCCAGGGCCCGGGCCCGGGTGATCCCCGGCGGAGGGAAGACGATCAAAGGTACGGGGCGGTCCGGGTCGGGACTCAGCCGGGGCGCACCGATCCAGCTCAGCGTGTCCCGCCACACGAGCTCACCGTGCCCGCCGCCCGATGCCCGCTTGGCGAGCACGAGATCGAGCCGGCCCGCGTCGAGCTGTCGGTGGAGCGTGCCGGACAGTGCGACCGTGAGCTCCAGATCGACCTCCGGGTGCTCACGGCGGAACGTCCTGAGGATCTCGGGCAGCCGGCTGAGCACGAAGTCCTCGGAGGCCCCGAAGCGCAGCCGTCCCCGCGGCCGGTTGCCGGTGAAGTAGGCGGCGGCGCGTTCCTGTGCGTCCAGGATCGTCCGGGCGAAGCCCACCATCGCCTCGCCGTCCTCGGTGAGCCGCACGCTGTGGGTGTCCCGGGTGAAGAGCTGGCGGCCGGCGGCAACCTCCAGCCTGCGCACATGCTGGCTCACGGTCGACTGCCGCACGCCGAGCCGCCGGGCGGCCTGGGTGAAGCTCAGCGTCTGCGCAACGGCGAGGAATGTGCGCAGATGGACCGGGTCGTACACGCTTCTCAGGCTACGGGCTCATCGCGAACCGTGATGACCGTCAGTCCGGAATGCGGGATTCCCGATCGCCCGTCCGGCGGTGACGATGGAGGGCACCGGACACGCCGGCCTCCCACGCCGGTACGCGAGCCGCGCCGACCCCGCGAGAGCCCAGGGAGCCAGGGAGCATATGAGCCGCCGTATTCCGCTCCCGCCGCGCCTGCCCGCCTGGCTGCCGCTCGACCCGTTTCTGTCGGCACTGCTGGCCACTGTGCTGCTGGCGGCACTGCTGCCCGCCTCCGGTGCGGCGGCCACCGTCGCCGAGGGGGCAGCCACGGGCGCCGTAGGACTGCTGTTCTTCCTCTACGGGGCGCGGCTGTCCACCCGTGAGGCGCTGGACGGCCTGCGGCACTGGCGGCTGCACGTGACCGTACTGGCCTCGACGTTCCTGCTCTTCCCGCTGCTCGGGCTCGCCGCGCGGGGACTGGTTCCGTGGCTGCTGACTCCGCAGCTCTACACGGGGGTGCTGTTCCTCTGCCTGGTCCCGTCGACGGTCCAGTCCTCTATCGCGTTCACCTCGATAGCCCGCGGCAATGTGCCCGCCGCAATCTGCGCGGGCTCCTTCTCCAGCCTCGCCGGAATCCTGCTCACCCCCCTGCTGGCAGCGCTCCTCCTCGGGCACCAGGCGGGTGGCTTCTCCACGGACGCACTGCTCAGGATCGTGGTGCAACTGCTGCTGCCGTTCCTCGCCGGACAGCTTTCGCGCCGCTGGACAGTTGGCTTCGTGGCACGGCACAGGAAGAAGTTCGGCCTGGTGGACCGGGGTTCGATCCTGCTCGTCGTGTACGCGGCCTTCAGCGAGGGCATGGTCGCGGGCGTCTGGCACCAGGTCACCACGGTGCGGCTGGGTGCGCTGCTGCTCGTCGAAGCGGCGCTGCTCGCCGTGGTGCTGACGCTGACCTGGTACGTCCCGAAGCGGCTCGGCTTCGGCCGCGGTGACCGCACCGCGATCCAGTTCGCGGGCTCCAAGAAGAGCCTCGCCACCGGGCTCCCGATGGCGAGTGTGCTCTTCGGCGCGCACGCGGGGCTGGCGGTGCTGCCGCTGATGCTGTTCCACCAGATGCAGTTGATGGTCTGTGCGGTGATCGCGAAACGGAGGGCCGGTCACCCTCACGGGTCCTGTCCGGGATCTGCGGCCCTGCCCGGCCAGCCGGCCCCCGGACAGCGCGAACGGCCGGGTGGCCCGCGCCGTCAACTCCCCGTCCGGGGCGATAGCGTGCGGTCATGCCCGCACTCGGATCCCAGATAGCCTGCGCCGTCGGCGCTCCCGCCCCCAGGGCGGCACGCCCCTGCACCCTGGTGGTCTGCCGTGGCTGCTGCTGCGGTGACGCCGGGAAGCACCCGGGAACCGACCACGAGGCACAGGTCCGCCGGCTGCGCGAGGCGGCAGCCGCGTCGGAAGGCCGCTTCGCAGTCCGCACGAGCGAGTGCCTCGGTCCTTGCGGGCAGGCCAATGTGGTGGTCGTGCAGCCCTCGGCGGCCGCCAGGTCCGAAGGCGCACGCCCCGTGTGGGTGGGCTGGGTGCTCGACGACGAAGCGACCGACGACGTGCTCGCCTGGGCCGAGGCGGGTGGGCCGGGCCTTGCCGAACCCTCCTCCACCCTCGAGCTCCAGCTCATCACACCGCCTGCGCCCAGCCCCCGCGCTGCCCGCTGACGAAAGGGACCCTCACACCCCACACCGTCACACCCACGAGGGAAGCGCGATGCGCTCCTCGCCCGCGTACACGTTCATGTCGGGGCCGCGCAGGAAGCCGACCAGGGTGAGACCGGTCTCCAGGGCCAGGTCCACGGCCAGCGAGGAGGGTGCGGAGACGGCCGCCAGCACCGGAATCCCGGCCATCACCGCCTTCTGCGCCAGCTCGAACGACGCCCGCCCGGAGACCAGCAGGATCATTCGGGACAGCGGCAGCATGCCCTCGCGCAACGCACGGCCGACCAGCTTGTCCACGGCGTTGTGCCGCCCGACGTCCTCACGGATGTCCAGCATGTCGCCGTCCTCCGAGAACAGGGCGGCCGCGTGGAGCCCGCCGGTCCGGTCGAAGACCCGCTGGGCCTCCCGCAGCCGCCCGGGGAGCCGGGCCAGGAGGGCCGGTTCGACACGGAGCGGGGGAGCGAGCGAGGAGGCGCCGCCGATCGGGAAGCGGGTGGCGGTGCGGACGGCGTCGAGGCTGGCCTTGCCGCACAGACCGCAGGACGACGTGGTGTAGACATTGCGTTCCAGCGTGATGTCCGGCACCGGGACACCGGGCGCGAGCTGGACGTCGACGACGTTGTAGGTGTTCGCGCCCCCGCCCGGCGCCTCCAGGGACGGATTCGGCTCCGCGCCCGCGCAGTAGACGATCGACCTGATGTCCTCCGCCGCACCGAGCACACCCTCGCTGACCAGGAAGCCCGCCGCGAGCGCGAAGTCGTCACCCGGCGTGCGCATCGTGATGGCCAGCGGGCGGCCGTTCAGCCGGATCTCCATGGGCTCCTCGGAGACCAGGGTGTCCGGCCGGACGGACACCGCCCCGTCCCGGACCCGGATCGTGCGGCGGCGCTCGGTGACCCGTCCCATGATGATCAGTCCCGATTCTGTGCGTGCGGTGGACTCGGCGGTCCCATTGTCCCGGAGGGGTTCCGCAGCCGCGGACCTCGTACCCGTACGGCCTGAGGTGCGCTCCCATGCAGCCCTGACGCATCCTTGCTGTGTGACCTGGTACGGCGCGGCCAGGCATGGCCCGCGCAGCAGGCGTGGGCAGCAACACGGAACGAGTGTCGGCGCAGTGACCAGCGCGGACGAGCTCGGACTTGTGCTCGCCGAAGCCGCAGTCAAGGCCACCGGCGCGGTGGGCGGATACGCCGGTGGGGTATATCTGCGCTCGGAAACCGAAGGCCTGCTGCGCCTGGCCGTCCTAGTCGGACTGCCGGGCGAGCTGATGCGTCCCTGGTGGCGTATGCATGTGAACCGGCCCTTCCCCGTGGCCGAGTGCTACCGCACGTCCGAGCCCATCCACCTTGCCGACGGCGAGGAGGCGATGCGCCGGTTCCCCCAGCTCATGGCCGGCCTGCCGTTCCCGTTCGGCTCCCTCTACGTGCCCGCCGAGAGCGAGCACGAGAAGTTCGGTGTGCTGGTGGCCCTGCGCCCCGCCACCCCCGGCCACCCCGTCGAGCAGCCCGACCGCAACCGGATGAGGCAGGCGGGCCTGCGGCTCGGCGCCGCACTCGCCCAGCTGGAACGGGACGGCACACCGGTGACCTGGAGCGGTGAGCCGCTCGTCGTCCAGACCCCCGAAGCCGCCGCCCGGCCGCTGCGGATAGGCACCTTCGACTGGGACCTGAGCACCGGAAACCTCGAAGCCGACGAGGAGTTCTGCGCGATACTCGGCGTGCTTCCCGACGAGTTCCCCGGCCGGATCGAGGCGCTCACCGCACGGGTCGTGCCCGAGGACGTCTACCAGTTGTGGGTGGTTGCCCGGGAAGCCGCCCAGGACGGCCGCCCCGTGGTCCGCAGACTGCGGTTGCAGCGCCCGGACGGACCCCCGACCCTGCTGGAGCTCGCGGGCCGTCCCGTCCATCCGCCGGGCGGGGGCGTCGGTGCGCGCCGCCTCACCGGTTCCCTGATCGACCTCGGCTCCGGAGCGATCGCCAGCGAGGCGGTCGCCGACCGGCTTCCCGACGGTCTGTTCTCGCTCGACCGGTCCGCGCGGATCACCTACGTCAACCGCACCGGGGAGAAACTGCTCGGGCGCGCCCGGGCCGAGCTGATCGGTCGCGTCCTGTGGGACGCGGTGCCCTGGATGAACCGGCCCGCCTACGAGGACTACTACCGGGCGGCCCTGCTCTCCGACGACCCGGTGCGATTCCAGGTGAACCGGGGCCGCAAGGACTGGGTCTCGGTGTCGCTCTTCCCGGGCCACCACGGGGTCACCGGGACCATCGCCGTCACCGAACGCCCGGAATGCCCACCCGCGCCGGTCAGCCGGCCCGGAGCCGGCCTCGGCATCTTCGCCTCTCCCGCCGACCGGGCCACGGCCCTGTACCGCCCGGTCGCCCTGGCCATCGCCCTGACGGAAGCCGTCACGGCCAGACAGGTCTCCGCGGTCGTCACCGAGGAGCTGCTGCCCGCGTTCGGGGGCCGTCAGCTGGCCCTGTACGTCCTCCACGAGCGGCATCTCTACCTCGCCTGGGAGACCGGCTTCCCGGCCGGTTTCCTCGAACCCTTCGAGGGGGTCGGCCTCGACGCCCGGCTGCCCGGCGTGGAAACCCTGACCACCGGGCGTCCGATCTTCTTCGAATCCATGGAACAGCTGGCCTCCGCCTATCCCGGCATCCCCCTGGACGCCTCGGTCGGCGCCCGCGCGTTCCTCCCCCTGATCGCCTCCGGGCGCCCCGTCGGCTCCTGCATACTCGGCTTCGACCAGCCGCGCGGTTTCGCCCCCGAGGAACGCACGGTGCTCACCGCACTCGCCGGCCTCATCGCGCAGGCCCTCGAACGCGCCCGGCGTTACGACACCGAAGCCGCCCTGGCCCGTGGCCTCCAGGACGCGCTGCTGCCGCACCGGCTGCCCGTGATCGACAACGTGGAGACGGTCGGACGCTACCTTCCCGGTACGCAGGGCATGGACGTGGGAGGCGACTGGTACGACGTCATCGAGACCGACCGCGGGCTTGACCTGGTGATCGGGGACGTCCAGGGCCACGGGGTTTCCGCGGCGGCCATCATGGGCCAACTGCGCAGTGCGGTACACGCGTTCGCTCTCGCCGGTCTCGAACCGGCGGATGTGGTCAGCGGCACCAACCGGCTCCTCAGCGACCTCGACCCCGCCCACTTCGCCACCTGCTGCTACGTCCGGCTCGACCCTGCCACCGGCGACGCCCAGGCCGTACGGGCCGGGCACCCCCAGCCGCTGATCCGCAGGCCCGACGGCACCACCGAGGTGCTGGACCTCGCGGGGGGACTCATCCTCGGGGTGGACTCGGCCGAGACCTACCCGGTCAGCGACCTGAGCATCAAACCGGGGGAGGTGCTCGCCCTGTTCACCGACGGCCTGATCGAACGCCCGGGCAGGGACATCGATGTCGGCATCGAGCAGCTGCGCTCCAGCCTGGCCCGGTCAGGACCCGCGACCGTGGCCGATGCCGCCGACCGGCTGATCCGTGACGCACGGCGGTCCACCGACCGCCCCGACGACATCGCGCTGCTGCTCGCCGCCCGCTGGGTGGGATCCGACACCGACCGGACGCTGGGCGGCCCTGCGGCCGGCTGACCTGAGTCATCCCCGACGCGTGGTCATGTGCCGTCATCTCCCGAAGATTTATGGCTACTGACCAGTAGATGGAATGTTCCATTCCGTACATCATGGGGCGCGAGCATGACAACGCTCGTCGTTCGGACGACGCACGGGCGTGTCTCGAGCCGCATCCCCACACCAGGAGTTCCCCCATGCATGTACGCAGATGGAAGACCGGCACGGCCGCGGTCCTCGCTGCCACGGTCCTCGCCGTTTCCGCCCCCACGGCATCGGCCGCCGCCCCGGCGCAGCCCGCTCCGAAGCACCAGGCCGCGACCACCGCCGCCAAGGCCGCCGACATCGACTACGCGACCTGGCAGCGCGACATCGACGAGGTCATCGCCGTGGCCCGCCCCTATATCGAGCAGCGGACCTCGCAGCCCTCCACCAAGAAGCAGGCGATCGTCCTCGACATCGACAACACGTCGCTGGAAACGGACTTCCACCCCTTCTGGGAGTGGCCGACCCCCGCCATCAAGCAGGTCCGTGACCTCGTCCGCTTCGCCGACTCGCGCGGTGTGGACATCTTCTTCGTCACCGCACGCCCGGGCATCATCTACTCCATCACGGACTACAACCTGAAGAAGGCCGGCTACCCGGTCGACGGGCTCTACGTGCGAGACCTGCCCGACCTCTTCGACGAGGTCGGTGCCTACAAGACGCGCAAGCGCGTGGAGATCGAGGCGAAGGGCTACACGATCATCGCCAACATCGGCAACAACACCACCGACCTCGTCGGCGGCCACGCCGAGCGGACCTTCAAGCTCCCCGACTACGACGGCCAGCTCTCCTGACCCCGGGCGACCCCTGGTACCCGTGCCGGACCGAGTCCCGGTCCGGCACGGCCACCGTGTGTGGTGGGTCGCCCACACCGTGCGGGCCGACCCTCCGTGCACGCCACTGACCACCTGAAATGCGGTTCAGAGACGCCTCGAACCCCTGGTAGAGTTGTCCATGTCGCCGCGGGTAACACCGCGGGCGGTACACACCTGGTCCGGGTGGCGGAATGGCAGACGCGCTAGCTTGAGGTGCTAGTGCCCTTTATCGGGCGTGGGGGTTCAAGTCCCCCCTCGGACACTTGCTGTAGCGATACAGATGCGAGGGCCTCGACCTGATGGTCGCGGTCCTCTTTGCATTCACCGCGGACGCACTCGGTGCGGACCTGCCGAGCAGAGGGAGGACCGTGGAGCGCGACCAGGAGGCAGGCCCCGTCGCCTCGTCCACGCACGACGATCTGTTCGGGCAGGTCCATGTCTCCCTGGACATCCGGGAAGGCGTGGTGACGGTCGCGGGCGAGGGGATTCCGTCGGTCGTGATCCGCCGTGCCGACGGCACCGCAGCGGATGAGCACGTCCCCGTCGGTACACGCGACGGTTCGCTGCTCTCCCTGGAGATCGACGGCTGTGCCACCCCGATCCGCCCGGCCAAGGGCCGGCTGACCCGCAACTCCTTCCGGGTGGACGTCGACTGGGCCGATGCCACCTACCGCCTGGTGCCGGACTCGATCCCGGGAAGCCGGCTGCTGCGGGACGATCAGCACATCGGGGACCTCTCGTCGGACGGGGACGGCGTGGTCCTGGCCCAGTGGTGCGAGGGCGCACGGACGCGGCCGGTGGAGGCCGCTGTCGGATACGCCCTTGCGGTGGCTTTCGGCACCGGGGCGCAGCCCATGTGGATGCTGGCGCTGGACGCCGTCGGGGACCTGATCCCCGGCTGAGCGCGTCTGCGGCATGCCGGATCCGGGGTCATCATGAGTGGTGAGGCCCTCACCGGTGCGGCTGGTCTGGCGTCGCCCGCATTCCCCCCGGCGCGAAGAAGGGGTGCCGTGTCATGGATATGAGGTTCGAGATCGCGGTGCTCCCCGTCGCGGATGTGGACCGGGCCAAAGCCTTCTACAAGGCGCTGGGCTGGCGGGAGGACGCCGATTTCCCGTTCGGGGACGACTTCAGGGTCGTGCAGTTCACTCCGCCCGGCTCTCCCGGTTCGGTGATCTTCGGCACGGGGGTGAGCGACGCGGCGCCCGGATCGGCGCAGGGGCTGTACCTGGTGGTCACGGACATCGAGGCGGCTCGCGCGGAACTCCTCGAACGGGGAGCGGAGGTCGGTGAGGTGTTCCACGACGCCGACGGTGTGTTCCACCGCCCCGGGGCGCGTAACCGGGTCCCCGGACCCGACCCGGAACGCCGCAGTTACTGCTCCTTCGCCGCCTTCAGCGATCCCGACGGCAACGCCTGGGTCCTTCAGGAGATCACCGAACGCCTCCCCGGCCGCTGATCGAGCCCGCCTCGTGCCAGGCCGGCTCAGGCCGCGGCACCCGCCCGGGGCCCGGATACGAAGGCCAGGATGTGCGGGACCGCCTCACGCAGGCTGGCGAAGTGCCGGTGCACACCGTCGACCGCGACCGCAGCGTTCACACCCCACACCGTCATCCCGGCCCGAAGTCCTGACTGGACCCCGGACGGCGCGTCCTCGATGACCAGGCAGTCCTCGGGTGCGGCGCCCAGGCGTGCGGCGGCCCGCAGATACGGAACGGGGGAGGGCTTGCCCTCCTCGACAGCCGCGGCGTCCACGACCAGACCCGGAACCGGCAGCCCCGTCCGCAGGAAACGGCCCCGCACCCGGTGCTCGTAGTTCGATGTCACCAGCGCCCAGGAACCCGACGGCAGCCCGTGCAGCAGTTCCGACGCCCCGTCAAACGCCGCGTAGTCACCGGTCCGTACGTCCTCGTCCTCCAGCTCGTGCAGCGTCGCCAGGCATTCGTGCGGATCGCGGTCCGCCGCGACGAGTGCGAAGGTCTCCATCGGACGTGTCCTCAGGGCGACTTGGTACACCTCGTCCCCGTCCAGCCCGTAGTGCTTCGCCCATGTCCGCCACACCTGGCGCTGGTTGCTCACCGCATCCACCAAGGTGCCGTCGACATCGAACAGGACGAACTTTGATGTGCTGGTCACACGCCGATCATGTCAGGCGTGGAAGGGCTTGCCGAAGCCGCCCCGGAGTCCGGGCGATCAGTCAGGGGGCCGAGCAGGCGGTGGACGAGAAGGGGAGCCACACTCCTTGCCACTCTTAACGTATAGCGCACCGGGGGGCTTGCGGCAAGGCCCCGGTCGTGCCGCAGAATCGCAGGCCGTGGACAGAACCTGCGCAAATTGGAGATTCACGAAGTGCGTGCGCTGTTGTCGGATCACGTGTGGTGCGGTGACGCCGGATCGGGGAGTGGAGCCGGGCCCGCCGGCGTGCCCGCCGCCGGTCTTCGCGTGCGCGAGGCCGGATGGGAGCTGATGCCGTGAACCCCCTGACCACCAAGGCGTTCGACCTGCTCGACCGCCTCGCCCACAAAGCCGACCCGGCACTCGTCGCCGACGACGAGCGGCACTTCGCCGCGGTCGCGGAGGCTCTTGAGCAGGCGATCGCCGAACTGTCCGACCTCCTCGACGCCAGGCTGAGGGCGCCCGGAGGTGTGGGCCGCGAGGCGATGGAGCGCGACACGGAGGTCCACCGGCTGAGTGCGCGGCTGCGGGCCCTGCGTCGCTTCGGTCTCGACCTGTGCCTCGGACGCGTCGTCAGCGAGGACCAGCCCGAGCCCGCCTACATCGGACGGCTCGGACTCACCGACCGCACCGGGCGCCGGCTGCTGCTCGACTGGCGCTCCCCTGCCGCCGAGCCGTTCTTCGCGGCGACCCACGCCAATCCGATGGGGCTGGCGAGCCGCCGTAGGTACCGCTGGAGCGACGGCAGGGTCAGCGACTACTGGGACGAGGTGTTCACCCCCGACGGGCTGGAGCGACACACCGCGCTCGACGATCAGTCCGCGTTCATCGCCAGTCTGGGCGGCCACCGGTCGGCCCGGATGCGCGACGTGCTCGCCACCATCCAGGCCGACCAGGACGCCGTCATCCGCGCCGGATCCGGCGGTGCGCTCGTCGTCGACGGTGGTCCGGGCACGGGCAAGACCGTCGTCGCGCTGCACCGCTCCGCGTATCTCCTCCACTCCGACCCCCGCCTCGGTCACCGTCGCGGCGGCGTGCTGTTCGTCGGCCCGCACCAGCCCTACCTGGCCTGTGTCGCCGACGTCCTGCCCAGCCTCGGAGAAGAGGGTGTGCAGACCTGCACCCTGCGGGACCTGGTCGCCGAGGGCCCCGGAGCGGCGACCGAGACCGACCCGGACGTGGCGCTCCTGAAGGCGTCCGCTGACATGGTGGGCGCCATCGAGACGGCCGTCAGGTTCTACGAGGAGCCGCCCGCCGAGGGCATGACGGTCAGCACCGACTGGTCCGACCTCTGGCTGAGCGCCGACGACTGGGCCGAGGCGTTCGGCGCACCGGAACCGGGTACGCCGCACAACGAAGCGCGCGAGCAGATCTGGGAGGAGCTGCTCGCGATCCTCAAGGACAAGACGGGCGGGATGGACGAGCACGGGGGCGAGGTATCGGCCGACCTCTTCCGGCGGTCATTGCTGCACGACGAGGCTCTGGTCACCACCCTCAACCGGGCGTGGCCGCTGATCGAAGCGGCCGATCTCGTCGGCGACCTGTGGACCGTGCCCGCCTACCTTCGGATGTGCGCGCCCCGGCTGAGCCCCGAAGAGGTGCGAAAACTCCAGCGCGACGACCCCCGGGCGTGGACAATCTCCGACCTGCCGCTCCTGGACGCGGCACGGCAGCGGCTCGGCGACCCGGAGGCGGCACGGCGAAAGCACCGCCACACCGCTGCCGTCGCCGCCGAACGCGAGCGCATCTCCGCCGTGATCGACAACGTACTCGCGGCCGACGACGACGGCGAAGGCGCGGTGACGATGCTGCGGGGACCGGACCTCCAGGACAGCCTGATCGACACGTCCGCACTGCCCACCGCCGACCCGGACCGGCTCGCCGGCCCGTTCGCGCACATCGTCGTGGACGAGGCACAGGAACTGACGGACGCACAGTGGCAGATGCTGCTGTCCCGCTGCCCGTCCCGGAGCTTCACCATCGTCGGGGACCGGGCCCAGGCCAGGCACGGGTTCACGGGCTCATGGCGGGAACGGCTCCAGAGGGTCGGGTTCGACCGGATCGCCGTGGCCTCCCTGAGCATCAACTACCGCACCCCGGAAGAGGTCATGGCGGAAGCCGAACCGGTCATCCGGGCGGTGCTCCCGGACGCCAATGTGCCGACTTCGGTCCGCAGCGGCGGAGTTCCCGTCGTCCATGGACCAGTCGCGGATCTGGAATCGATCCTGGACACCTGGCTCCGGACACATACGGAGGGCACCGCCTGCGTCATCGGCGACCCCGCGTTCCGGGCGACCTCCCGGGTCCGGTCGCTGACTCCCGAGCTGTCGAAGGGCCTTGAATTCGATCTGGTGGTCCTGGTCGATCCGGAGTCGTTCGGGGAGGGCGTCGAGGGAGCTGTGGACCGCTACGTCGCGATGACCCGGGCGACCAGGCAACTCGTCGTCCTCACACGCTCCTGACGGTCTCGCTCCCGTCGAGAGCCGGACGGCACGCCTAGCTCGCGCCTGCGCCTTCCAGCCAGTCCCTGTAGTAGGTCGGACCCAGATCGGCGCCCTCCGGCGTGGTGAGCACGTCACCAGGGACCACGGCGAACATCCCCGCCTGGTCGTCGGGGAGCACACGCCGCCCGTCGGGGCGGGCGCCCAGGGTGATCCGCCCCAGCTCGTCGAGGGGGAACACCTCGGGGCCGCCGATGTTGCGGACGCCCTGCAACGGAGGCCCGGAGGCGGTGCCCACGACCGCTGCGGCGACATCCGCCGACGCCATCGGCTGCACGGGGGTGGGCGGCAGACGGACGGCATCCCCGTCGGTCGTCATGGACATGATGGCCTCGACGAACTCGAAGAACTGTGTGGCGCGCACGATGGAGTACGGCGTCGGCCCGTTCGCGAGGGCGTCCTCCTGGGCGACCTTGGCCCGGTAGTAGTCCAGGCGGGGCACCTGGTCCACGCCGACGATCGAGAGGATCACCTGATGGCCCACACCGGCTGCGTCCGCCGCGGCCCCGATGGTGGTCATCGACGTCTCGAAGAACGCGATCGAGGACGCGTCGAACGTGGGGGAGTTCGTCAGATTGATCGCCACGTCAGCGCCCGAGAGCGCCTCGTCCAGGCCCTTGCCGCTGAGCACGTCGACCCCGGTCGACAGCGAGGCCGACACCACCTCGTGTCCGGCCCCTGTGAGCAGCTTGACCGCCTGAGAGCCGATCAGGCCCGTCGCCCCGAGAACTGTGAACTTCATGAGGCACCTTTCCCGGCGACTCCAAAACGGAAGCATCACCTCCGACCACCGTACGCCCCAGTGCGCGACGGTCGCAGCGCGGCGGGGGCTGCCGCCCGGGAGGCGAAGCCACCCGTGTTCCCGGGGGGTCCGCACGTCGTACGCTCGCGCACCTCGTGTGTCAGACCCGCATGTGCGCTCCCCACGAGTGCTGTGCGGTCCGCTGCGGACTCTGACGACGTCCGAGGGCGTCAGAGGCCGTAGCCCCCGGCCACCTCGATGTTCTGGGCGGTGATCCAGCGGCACTCCTCGGAGAGCAGCGCGGCGATCACCATGCCGATGTCGTCGGGTTCGCCGACCCGCCCCAGCGCCGTCTTCGCCGCGATGGCCGGAATCACCTCGGGGAACCGTTCGAAGGCGTTGTCGGCGAGCCGGGTCCGGGTGGCACCGGGAGCGATGGCATTGACGCGGATGCCGCGCCTGCTGAACTCCTTGGCCATGTAGCGGGTCAGGACCATCAGGCCGGGTTACGACAGTCCGTCGCAGTTCAGCCGGGAGTACCGCCGCCTCTTCGGCGCCCCGCCCAGCCGGGACGTCGCGGCCCTGCACCGCGCGGGACTGGGCTGACGGCTGTCGCCGGTGCTCAGCGGCTTCGCGTCAGTGCCGAAGGAGCACCGGCCGACTGTGCCCCCTCCAACGCGAGGGTGAGCCGGTCCGCACCCGACTTCGTGACGATGTACATGTTGCCCTGACGGCAGACGAAGGAGCCCGAAGGGTCGGTCGGGCGGCTGGTGAGCGCTGCGAAGATCATGGTGTCCCCACGGACCTGCCGTAGTTCAAGGGCCTCGGTGCAGCCGAGGTTGCGGCCGGTCCCGATGTCCTCCACGTCACTGACCTGCCGTCCGATGAGATCGCCCACAGCGCCTTCATGAAGGGTGACCGTGACGGAGAACTCCCGCGTCCGCGGCCGGCTGATGCCGTCCGCGTCAGGCGTTCCGGGACCGACACCCGTCCACGTACCGACCCAGGCGGCGGGCAGGGTGCTCGTGGCGGCGGAGGAGGAAGCGGCACTCGGCGAGGGGCCGTCGGGTGTGGCGGTGCTTCCGCCGCCGTCGCTCCAGGGAAGGCGGGGCAGGATCACGACGGCGGCCGTCGCCAGGACTGCCGCACCGGCCGCCGCGGCGATCGTACGGGGACGACGAGTCCGCCGTGCGCCGTGCGGTGGCGGCGGTGACGCCGGGTACGGCGGCGCTGTGACGCCCGAAGCGGGTGGCGGCACTGCTGCCGCTGCCGTCGGCTCGGGCGTGGACAACAGGTGCCGGAGTTCGGCTTCCCGGCGCCCGGCTTCTGCCACCAGGGCCGAGGGCGCGGCCCCGGTCCAGCTCTCCGTGCCGAGAGCGGCGAGCCGCGCCCGTACGTCATCGGCGGTGGGGCGCTCGTCCGGGGCCTTGGCCAAGCACTCCTTCACCAGCGGCGTGAGGGATTCCGGTATCCCGTCGAGGAGGGGTTCGTCATGGACGATCCGGTACATGAGCGTGGGTAGTTGGAGCTCTTCGCCGGCCGCCGCGAAGGGGCCCCGGCCGGTGGCCGCGTACACCAGGACCGCGGCGAGCGAGAAGACATCCGCGGGCGCCCGGGCCACGGCTCCGGTCGCCTGCTCGGGCGCGAGGAACCCGGGTGTACCGATCACGGCTCCCGTCTGCGTCTGGCGTGCGTCGCGGACGGCGCGGGCGATGCCGAAGTCGATGAGGAGGGGACGCTCGGGCCCCAGCAGGATGTTGCCCGGTTTGATGTCGCGGTGGACCACGCCCGCCTCGCGGACGGCCAGGAGCGCGGCCGACAGCTCCCGGGCCAGGCACCGCAGGGCCGGTTCCGGTAGCGGGCCGTAGCGCTGCACCCAGTCACCCAGCGACGGCGCGGGAACGTACTCCGTCGCCAGCCACTGCGCTGCCTGCCCCGGTGGGCTGAAGTCCACCACCGTGACCGTCCACGGGGAGCGGACCCGGTCGCTGGTACGGATCTCGCGGGTGAACCGTTCCGCGAACCCCGGCTCACGGCTCACATCGGGATGCACGGTCTTCACCGCCAGCGCGCGCCCCGAGGCCGTCCGGGCCAGGAACACCTCGCCCATGCCGCCTGCGCCGAGCCGCGCCAGCAGACGGTACCCCCCGATCTGCGGCGGGTCATGAGGTCTCAGAGACTCCAGCAACTCGTGCCCCCTGTTCGCCTGTCCCACGGGCCGAAGCCCACTCACAGTACCGGCGGACGCGGGACGAGCCGCCCCCGGTCTCGACCCGTGACCCGTCGCGGAACCGTGGCCGCCCCGCCGCTCCGGGCAGGAGGGCGTCCGCCTACCCGGGCATGCGCGATCCCCCGGGCTCCAGGGCCCTGACGCCCGCGTGTTCGGAGCGGCCCGGTGGCTCTGAGGAGCGGGTGGCGGTGGCGATGGCCGAACGCCTCCCCGCGGTGGGGGAGCCCAGCGGGGCTCAGTCGCCGGCTTCCATACGCTCCACGGCGTCCTTCGCCTCCTTGAGGTCGGCGTCGGTCACCTCCCGGTAGACCTTGATCGCCTCGATCTTCTTGCCCTCGCGCAGCAGCGCGGCCACCTGCTCGAGCCGCGGGTCGGCCGGCTCGCTCGCGCCCATGTGGTCAAGAACCAGGTCGATCTTGCGCTCGAGCCGCGCGACCCGGCGGTCCATGCGGCTCAGTTTGAGATCGATGGAACCGCTCAGCAGGAGGACTCCGATGACTGCCAACAGCACTGCAATTTCCATGATCTTGGATGGTACCGGCAGGCGGTGGCGAGCCCGCGTCCGCCTGGGTGTGGAGCACCCAGGATCAGCGCTGTTCCGGGCCAGGGGGCCGGAATAGCCTGGTCCCATGGACAGTGGCAGTGGCAGGGTCAGCGGCAAACGACAGGCAGCACCGAACGGCCTGGGCGACTTCCTGCGTGCCCGGCGCGCCCAGCTGCGGCCCGAGGACGCGGGACTGCCCGCCACCGGGCGCCGCAGGGTGCCCGGTCTGCGGCGCGAGGAGGTAGCCCTGCTGGCCGGGGTCAGCGCCGACTACTACATGCGGCTGGAACAGGGGCGGGAGCGGCACCCGTCGTCTCAGGTGCTCGATGCCGTCGGCCGGGCACTGCGGCTGGGTGACGCAGCGGTGGCCCATCTGCACCGGCTCGCCGTATCCGGGACACACCGGGCTCCCCGAGCGCCCCGGGCCGAGCACATCAGCCCCCCACTCCGTCGTCTGATCGACGGCTGGGGGGACACACCCGCCTTTGTGCTGGGAAACCCTCTGGACTTCCTGGCCCGCAACCACCTCGCCGATGCTCTGTTCGCGGGTTTCACCGAGCATGGCGATCTGCTGAGCATGGTGTTCCTCGATCCCGCCGCCCGCGACTTCTTCCGCGACTGGGACCGCGCCGCCGCATCGTCCGTGGCAGCCCTGCGGCAGGCGGCCGGTACCGATGCGGACGATCCGAGGCTCGCGCACCTGGTCGATGAACTGTGCGCCGGGAGCCGGGAGTTCCGTGAGCTGTGGGACCGCCATGACGTACACGGGAAGGACCGTGAGACCAAGCGTCTGCGGCACCCCGTCGTCGGCGATCTGGAGCTGCACGCCGAGGTGTTCACGGTCGCCGGTGCACCGGCCCAGCACCTCGTCGTCTACCAGCCCGAACCCGGATCGCCCTCGGCCGGTGCCCTGACCCTGCTCGCGTCGCTCAACGCACCCCCGGTCATGTGCCCGTCCCCGATCACCAGCCCGTCCGGGCGGTAGGAGCACGTCCGCGCGGGAGGACTCAGTCCTCCCGGTGGAGCACCAGGTGCTCGTGGTAGAGCACGCCCTCGCGCACATCCCCCGTCGCGGTGAAGCCGGTGTCATCCACGTAGTCGATATGGCTGCCCTTCACCGTGTACGAGCCCGTGTACGCACTCGCCCGCCTCCCGCGGGCCTCGTCGTAGCGGCCGTTCGGCAGCAGTTCCTGGCGGATGAAACCGTCGGCCGTGACCCACATGCCGACGTACGGATGGGGGTGGCCGCCCGGAGCGGTGTCGTCGTTCGTCATGCCCCCACCTTCGGGCCACCGCGCCGGCGGGACCAGGTCGCCGTCCTCCTGGGTGGGGGATCAGGGGAGTGGCGCACCAGGGTCCGCCGAACCCCGGTGCGGGCAGGCCTGGTCCCCCTGGGGCGGTGGCCCGAACCTGGTCGCGGCGCAGCGGCACAGACGTACACCCGCTGGGCGGCATTCATCTCCGTGAGGACCAGAACCGTGAACCACCCCAACGACACCTTCAGCACCGCCCTACTGGAGCAGATCCGGCGCCGGTCCGGCGACCGCGAACGCCGCATCCTCTTCCGGGGCGCCACCATCGTCTCCATGGATCCGTCCCTCGGTGTGCTGGAGCACGGGGACCTGCTCGTGGAGGGGACGACCATCGCCGCGATCGGACCGGACCTGAGCCAGTCGCCGAGCGCGGACGGCGCCGTGGTCGTCGACGCGACGGGCACGGTCCTCACCCCCGGCTTCGTCGACACCCACCGGCACGCCTGGGAGGCCCAGTTGCGCCGGATCATGCCGGATGTCGACGACCTGGCGGGCTATGTGGCCGCCACACTCGCGGGGTACGCGACGGTCTACCGGCCCCAGGACATGTACACCGGGACCAAGCTGGCCGCCCTCACCGCGATCGACGGGGGCATCACCACACTGCTCGACTTCTCCCACAACTCCCGTACCGCCGAGCACTCCGACGCGGCGATCCATGCGCTCACCGACACCGGAATCCGGGGCGTCCATGCCTCGATGGGCCCTCATTTCGGTGCCTGGGACCAGCAGTGGCCCGGTGACCTCACCCGGCTGAGGGAACGGTACTTCTCCAGCGACGACCAGTTGCTGACGCTGCGTCTGGCAGCCCTGGCCACGGACGAGATCGCCGGGCCGTCCCTCGCCTACGGCCCCCGGCTCCGGCGCGTCGCCGACGCGCTGGGCATAGGTGTGGCCGTGGACGCCGTCATCGGGGCGTCGTCATCGGAGGCCGTACTGCGCTGGGCGCGCGAGGGCGTACTCGGTGCCGATGTCACGCTCATCCACAGCACCGGACTCACCGGTGAGGCATGGCGGGCGATGGCCGACACGGGTACCACCGTGGCACTCGCCCCCACATCCGACTCCCAGATCGGACTGGACACGGCGATCCCCGCCGTCGACGAGGCCCTCGCCGTCGGTATCCGCCCGGGGCTGAGCGTGGACGTCGAAGTCGCCCTTGCCAGCGATATGTTCACCCAGATGCGCGCCCTGCACACCATCCAGCGGATGCGCGCTGTCAACGGCTCGTACGGCAGCGAATCCGGCGAGGCGGCGGCACGCATCGGTACCCGCGACGTGCTCGACTTCGCCACCCTCCAGGGCGCCCGCACCATCGGTCTCGGAGACATCACCGGTTCCCTCACCCCCGGCAAGAAGGCCGATCTCCTCGTCATCCAGGCCGAGGACATCAACAACATGCCGCTGAACGATCCGATCGGCACGGTCGTCCTGGGCGCCGACGCGCGCAACATCAGTGCGGTGCTCATCGACGGGGAGCCCCGCAAATGGGGCGGACGGGTCCTCGGCACCGACATCGGCGACCTGCGCGGACAGGTCCGCGCGTCGCGCGATCACCTCGTCAACGCCGCCACCAGGTCCGCCAACGCGGAGGCGAGCCGCTTCAGGCAAGGCCCTGCCGTGCCGCCCGGCTCGTCCATGTAGAGATCGCGGCGGATCTCGACCATCAGGGCGCTCACCCGGAGGTCCCTGCGGTAGTACTGCAGGGGCACGTACGTCCCGGCGAACGGGGTGTCGAGTGCGATGCCGCCGAAACCCGCGAATGCCGCCCGCGCCAGGGCGAGAAGCTCATCGGGGGTGTGATGGGGGTCCGTGCCCAGGCAGATCGGCGGGCGCGGGCCGTCGCCGTGCAGCTCGTACGGCAGCGCGTGCGACGGGTAGGAGTGCACGTCGATGACGACGGCGCGGCCGGCCGCGTCCAGCCGGCCGGCGACCGCCCGGGTCATCGCGGCGGCGTACGGGTGGAAGTAGCGGTCGA
The DNA here is from genome assembly GCF_042731955.1 of Streptomyces sp. NPDC059828. Lineage (NCBI taxonomy): Bacteria > Bacillati > Actinomycetota > Actinomycetes > Kitasatosporales > Streptomycetaceae > Streptomyces > Streptomyces sp. NPDC059828. The sequence continues at coordinate 37,458 of NZ_JBHWIW010000025.1, forward strand.
GCAGCGGCGCGGGATCCAGAGCGGTGGGGCGGAGCGGCTCGCCGTGTGTCGTCCGTGTGTAGACCGCCCCCATGCCGGCCGCCAGCATCTCCTCACGCTCGTCGGGGAAGCGCTCGGGATCGACCACCAGGCGGGACAGCCGGTTGACGAACTGCCAGGGCGCCACGGCAGCCGCTCCTGCCGCCGCCGCGGCGATCTCCGCGGTGTGGGCGTCGGTGATGTGGTCGAGTTCGCGTGTCAGTGCGTCGTCGTCCAGCAGGATGCCGTTGCGGACGTCCGGGGGGATGGTGCGTGACGCGTGGGGGACATGGAGGATCACCGGGGAGGCGGCGGCTCCGGTGACCAGCTGGAAGGAACGGGCTGTGTGGTTCATCGCTGTCCTTTTCGAGCGGGGGGGGGAGCCCGGTGCCGCCCGCCGGGTGAGGCGGGCGGCACCACGAGGGTCGCCGGAGACCCCCAAGGGCTCAGGCCCCGGGCGGTACGTGCCCCGGGCGGCCGTTGCCGCGGGTGAGGCGGTAGCCCCAGATTCCCGCCAGGGCCGCGAGTACGGCGCCACCCGTCGTCCACAGCAGCCGGGATGACCACCAGCCGGAGGCCCAGCCCCCGTCCGGCTCCACTCGCGGGCCGGATGCGGGCACCAGCGGTGCGCCCAGGGCGCCGTCCACATCGGCGGCACCCCCGGCGTCGGCGGTGGTCACTTCGAGCGAGGCGTCGACGGACTCACCGAGGTCGTCGGCGGGGGCGCCGACGACGGTCAGACGCACGAAATACGTGCCGGGCAGCGGATCGTTGGCCGCGGGCTCCGCCCAGGCCCTGACCGTACGCAGCGCACACGACAACTCCACCGTGGCGGCTTCGGCGGAAGCCCTCCTGGTGTCACTGCCGAAGCGGCAGGCCTGACGCCGGCGCAGCCCGTCGTACACCTCCAGCCGCCAGGTGTGGGCGCCGTGCCCGGCCTTCGTGTCCGGACGTTTCACCGTGGCTCTGACCGTGGGGCGCTCCCCGGCGTCGGCGGGGAACTGCCAGTACAGGTAGTCGCCGGTGGACCCCTGCACCGTGGCCCGCTGCCCGGGACGTACGACGGTCGCGGTGCGGAACGACGTACCGGCCTCGGTCGGCGCCGGGGCCTCCTCCGTGTCGCCGGACGCGGTGGGCGATGGGGTGTCCGCCGCGGCGGTTCCCGGCAGCGCGAACAGAGCCGCGCAGGCAGCGAGCGCTCCGGCGAAAGTGCTTAGGGTACGCATCAGTTGGTCCTCCAGACGGCAATGCGCCAGCGCGAGATCCAGCCCCAGAGCAGACCGGCGATGAAGCCCGTCAGCGTCAGCAGGCCGAGCAGCCACCAGCCGCGGCCCAGGCCGAAGTAGGCCACGTCACCGGGCTCGTCGGGGCCGTCCACGATGTCGACGGTCAGCTCGACGGGCAGGCCGGGGGAGGTCTTCACGGAGGCGGGCGCGGAGAAGGAGTTGCTCACCCTCAGGCACACCGTCTCCGCCGCGGGCTTGACGTCGACATCGTCGGAGTCGGCGTCATCGCTGCCCGGCTTCGGGTAGCGCAGCCCGGTCGACAGGACATCGGTGCGCCCGTCCCCCGCTGCCTCGCCGCGTACGATCTCCCGGCCCCGCACGGTCGACGCCCGCAGCAGCACACCGTAGTCACGGTTGACGGCCCGGTCCGCGGCGACGCTCACCGAGGCCCGCAGCTCCTGCCCGGGCAGCAGATCCACCCGGTACCAGCGGTGCTGGCCGAAGACCTCACGGTCGCTGTAGAGCCCCGTCTTGAGCTGCGGCGCGTCCTGGCACCCGTCGGTGCCCCGCGTGGCCACCGGGGTGACGACCGGCTCGGCCGCGCGGTCGACCAGTTGGCTGACCCGGTCGGACAGCTCCTCCTTGTGCTGCACGGAGGTGTACGTACCGCCGGTCGCCTCCGCGATGCACATCAGCTGCGCGCGCATCTTGGCGTTGGGGACAAGACCGAGTGTGTCGATGGTGATGTTGATGCCCTTGGCGGCGATCTCGCGGGCCACCTCGCACGGGTCGAGCGGGGCGCAGGTGTCCTCGCCGTCCGTGATGAGCACGATCCGGCGGGTGGTGTTCCCGCCCTTGAGATCGTCGGCGGCTCCCAGCAGCGCCGGGCCGATCGGCGTCCACCCGGTCGGAGCCAGCGTCGCCACCGCCGTCTTGGCCTCGGTCCGGTCCAGTTCGCCGACGGGGTAGAGCGTGCGGGTGTCCTTGCAGCCTTCCTTCCGGTCGTTGCCCGGATAGTTGGCCCCGAGGGTGCGTATCCCGAGCCGCACCTCCTCCGGCACCGCCTCCAGCACCTCGTTGAACGCCTGCTTGGCGGCGGACATCCGGGACTGCCCGTCGATGTCCCGGGCTCGCATCGAACCACTCACATCGAGCACGAGCTCGACCTTGGGCGGTTCCTTCGCCTGCCCGCCCTCGGGCCCGCCTGAGTCGGCGATGGCGGCGGCCGGGAGAAGGCCGCCGGTCAAGGTGACCAGCAGCGCGCCGCAGAGCGCGGCTGCCAGTCGCTTTCTTGTGATCATCGGCGGATCATAGTGAGCCCGGGGAGCGGGGCCCAATTCGGCATCGTGCGCTGCCGCGTATGCGCCGTCGGCCCGGCTGAATGCCGCGATGTGTGAATCCGTATGTAGAGGCATGCCGCAACCAGGGTCACCGGTCATGGAATTCACCCAGCTGCTGAGCTCGACGCGGCGTGGTGCCAGGCTGGCCCGGTTGCTCGCCGTGGAGCAGTTGGTCGAATGGGGATGGGCCAGGAGTGGTGAGCGGACCGAGACGGCGGCGCTGGTCGTCGCGGAGCTGGCCGCCAACGCGGTCGGCCACGCCCGGCTCTCGGGGCGGGGGTTCCGGCTCAGCCTGCTGCTGGAGCCGGGGAGGCTGAGGGTGGAGGTGACCGATGCCCGCGGGGAACGGCGTCCCGAGATCGGTGGGGACCTGGGTGCGCCCGGGATCGGCAGAGGCTACGGGCTCGTGATCGTCGCGGCGCTCGCCGCGCGCTGGGGTGTCCGTCCGCATCCGCCTTCGGGGAAGACCGTGTGGGCGGACATCGAAGCGGGCCATCGGCATGGACGGCCGCCGGGCTCTCACATCGCCTCGCAACCGCCCGCGGCGGTGGCTCCGGGTGCCGCGCGAGCACCCGGTCTGCCGCCGCGATGAGGGGATCGCTGGAGGAGTGAGTGGATTCCGTCGAACTGCCTGATGACTCCCAGCGGTTTGTCGCCGGGGTCGCCGGACTCGTCCACCTCGGAATCCAGATCCGCAAGGGACGCGCCAGCTCGCCCGACGTACTGCGAGAGGAGTGGATCCAGGCCGTCGACGCGGAGGCGACAGCGGTCCGGCAGCAGTTCACACTGGCCATCAGCGTGCAGGCGACCGAGGTCGTCGACCATCTGACGGACAACCTCGACCGGTACCGGGAGCATCTCGAAGAGTCGAGCGACTTCATCCGGGAGCGCATCGCCCAGCCGGAGAACAGGGCGCGCCAGGAGGTCGTCGACCAGCTCGAACCGCTGTGTGGCGGAGGAAGGGAGTTCCTGGCCGCGCTGAGAGAACTGGAAACACCCGATACGCGGCCCTGAGCGCGGGTCAGGGGCAGCGGGGGGCGCGCGGGAATCGGTCTCGCGAGGCGGGGTTGCGCGCGCCGGACGCTCATATCAGCTGCCGTCGCACCAGCTCGTGCAGTCGCCCTCCCGTGTCCGCCAGCAGGGCCGATGGCGGGCCCTCCTGGACCACGCGGCCTTCCGACATCACGATGACGCGGTCCGCGTCCAGCACCGTCGACAGCCGGTGGGCGATCACCACACGGGTGGCGTGCAGGGCGCGAGTGCTTTCGGTGACGGTGCGCTGGGTCGCGTTGTCCAGTGCGCTCGTCGCCTCGTCGAAGAAGAGGATGCGCGGGCGGCGGATCAGAGCCTGGGCGATCATCAACCGCTGGCGCTGGCCACCGGATACGGCGCCCGAACCGGCGATCATGGTCTGCATGCCCATGGGCATGCGGCGGATGTCCTCGCCGAGGCCCGCCATCTCGGCCGCCTCCCAGGCCTCTTCCTGGGTGAACGGTTCCGCACCGCAGATGCAGTCCATGATCGAGCCGGTGAACGGCTGGGCGTTCTGGAGGACCACACCGCACTGGCGGCGCACTGCCGCCTGGTCGAGGGCGGCGAGGTCCTGACCGTCGTACAGGACACTGCCCGACTCCGGCTCGTCGAAGCCGATGAGCAGCCGCAGCAGGGTGGACTTCCCGCAGCCGCTGGGGCCGACGATCGCGACGAACTCACCCGGGCGGACCGACAGTGAGACATCGTCGAGCACAAGAGGGCCGTCGTCGCTGTAACGGAAGGACAGCGCGCGGGTCTCGATCGCCCCGGACAGGTCCCCCGGCCGGGTGCTGGCTCCGCGTACCTCCGGAGCCTCCTCCAGGACCGGCTTGATCTGCTCGAACATCGGGAGCACGGCCGCGGCCGACACCAGCGCGCCCGTCAGCTGCGTCACCGAGGTCAGCATCATCGTCACGGCCGTGTGGAAGGTGAGGAAGTCACCCGCGGACAGGGTCCCCCGCGCGGGGCCCGCGAGCAGCATGAACATGATGAGCGCGGCGAGCGGCAGATAGACGGCGTCCAGCACCGTGGTGAGGGTCCGGATCCGCCCCGCCCGCCGCTGGAGTTCACGGCTCCGTGCGAACTGCCGCGCCCACGCCGCGTACGCGAAGCTCTCGGCCGCCGCGACCCGGAGCTTGGGGAGCCCTCGCAGGGTCTGGAACGCCTGGTTGTTGAGCTTGTTGTTCAGCTCCACCAGGCGTCGCTGCCAGCGCAACTGCCACAGCCCGAGGCCCAGGAACACCAGGCCGATGACGAGCAGCATCCCGATCGCCGCGAGCGCCAGGGGGACGCTGTAGACGAGCAGCAGCACCATGTTCATCGTCCCGACGGTGCATGCCTGCACCACGACCGGCCCCACACCCGACAGCAGCCGCCGGATCGCGCTGATGCCCAGGGCGGCGCTGGCGAGCTCTCCGGTCGAGCGCTCGGCGAAGAACCGCGTCGGCAGCCTCAGCAGCCGGTCCCATACGGCGGGCTGGAGTGTGCTCTCGATACGGCCCTCCATCCGCAGGATGGTGAGGTTCTGGAGCAGCATGAACGCGGCCGAGACCAGGCCCGCGACCATCACGGCCACCGAGACCTGCACGATCAGGCTGGTCTCGGCCCTGGGCACGTACTCGCCGAGCACCTTCCCGGTGGCGATCGGGACCAGCGCGCCCAGGGTGACGGTCACAAGACCGGCGACGGCCAGGGCACCCAGGTCGGGGCGGGTGCCGTGCAGGCTGAACCGAAGCAGCCGCCAGATGTTCACGGGCCGTTCGGGCAGCGGCCGGTGGAACATGACGGCGCGCGGCTCGAACTCCTCCGCGCTGTCCTCGTCGACACGCATCCGGCTGCCCGTAGCCGGATTGACCGCCTGGTAGCCGCCGCGGCGCCAGAGCAGGGCGACCGGCGCGCCGGACTTGGCCCGGTGCCCCACGAGCGGGCCGCAGTTCTCGCGCCACCAGCGACCGTCGAGCCGGACCGTACGGGCGCGGATCCGGGACGCGAGCGCGAAACGTTCGACGGGTCCGGTGCGGTCGGACGCCGCAGCAGGGGCCGGGGAGTCGGATGGCCCGGTTTCGGGCAGGGCGATGCCCGTAGCTGCGGCGACCAGCCGGCACACGGCGTACGCGGCGTCGTCGGAGAAACCCTGTGCCGCGCGTGCCGCCGATGTGTCGCGGGAGCGCCCGATGGAGGCCAGGAGCGCCTGGTCGGCGCCCTCCCGGACCGCCTCGCCCGCCTTCATGCCCGCCGCCGCACGGTCCTCGTGAGCGCGCTCCAACCGCTCGATCCAGCCGTCCAGCGCCGACAGCAGCCGGTACTGCTGGTTGACCATCTGCTGCCACAGGGCGCCGTCGACAAGCAGGTCGGCGGTGGCATCGGTGCTGTATTCAGCCCCGTACCGCACGCTGCCGGGGAAGACCGGCAACCACAGCACGTCCTCGTCGCCGACCGACGACTCGTCCGTCGTCCGTCCGTCGAGCGGCGCTTCGAACAGCACGCGCTGGCCGCGGCCCACGCCGAGCGCGAAGGCGTGCTCCAGCAGGCTGAGCGTGCCGTCCTGGCTGTCGTACTGGCTGCGGTACTGCTGCTCGTAGCCGTCGTACCCGCCGTACCCGCCGTACGCTCCGGGCTCGGTGTACTCCTGCGGCGGGTACAGCTCCCGCAGCGGGATGCGGCGCAGTACACAGCCCTGGGACGGCCTGCCCACCAGAGTGTGCCGGGGGCCTTCGACGGGGCCGAGGAGCAGAGTGCCCCGCTCCAGACGGCCCAGGAAGTGCCAGTGACCCTGCTGGGCGGCGTCCACGGCGAACAGGTCGAGGGAGCCGCCCATGACGAGCCACAGCACCTGGGGCCCCTCCAGCGACAGGCTGCGCAGTCCGTCGCAGTCGACCGGTGTGCCGAGGGCACCGAGTGCCGTCAGGACCATGTCGTCCGGATGGGCTGAAGTGCCCTGCTGGACGGGTCGGCCGGGCTGAGTGGGGATCACCTCAGTGCTCCTTGACCAGTTCGGCGTACGCGCCACCGCGTGCGACCAGCTCCTCGTGGCGGCCCCGCTCCACAACAGCGCCATGGTCGAGCACCACGATCTCGTCGCTGTCGCGCACCGTGCTCAGCCGATGGGCGATCACCACACAGGCGCAGCCGCGCCGCCGCAGATTGTCGATGATGAGCTGTTCGGTCTCCGCGTCCAGAGCGCTGGTCACCTCGTCGAGCACCAGCACGCTGGGCCGGCGCACCAGCGCGCGGGCGATCTCCAGTCGCTGGCGCTGCCCGCCGGAGAAGTTGCGCCCATCCTGCTCGACCCGCCCGTGGATGCCGCCGGGCCGCCGCGAGACCACGTCGTACAGCGCCGCGTCCCTGAGCGCTTCGGCCACCGCGTCGTCGGGGATCGAGGGGTCCCAGAGCGCGACGTTGTCGCGGACCGTTCCCTCGAAGAGGAAGACATCCTGGTCCACGAACGAGACCGAGGCGGCGAGCGCCCCGCGCGGGATCTCGTCCAGGCGTCGGCCGTCGATCCGGATGGTCCCCTCCCAAGGGCTGTACAGACCGGCGATCAGCCGCGAGACCGTCGACTTGCCACTGCCCGAGCCGCCGACGAGAGCGACCTGCTGCCCGGGCCCGACCGCGAGCGAGAAACCGGTGAGCAGGGGTTTGTCGAGCGGGCTGTAGCCGAAGGTGACGTTGTCCAGCGTGACGTGACCCAGCAGTCTGCGGGTGCTCGCGGGGGGTTCGGGGCGGGTGTAGAGGCTGTCCGCGGGGAAGTTCTCCACGTCCTTGAGCCGCGCCACGTCGGCGGCGAAGTCCTGGATCCGGCCCGCCATGCCGTTCAGCCGGGTGATCGGCGCGGTGAACCGGGTCACCAGCGCCTGGAAGGCGACGAGCAGACCGATCGATATATGGCCCTCCACGGCGCGCAGTCCGCCGATCCACAGGATGAGCGCGCTGTTGAGCGTCGCGAGGGTCGGCGCCACGACGGCCAGCGCCGCACTGGGCACGCCGAGCCGCTGCTGCTCCTCCAGCGTGACGGCGTGCTGGCCGGCCCAGCGCCGGAAGTAGCCCGCTTCGCCACCGGTGGCCTTCAGGGTCTCGATCAGCTGGATGCCGGTGTACGAGGTGTTGGTGAGCCGGGCGCTGTCGGCACGCAGCTTCTGCGTACGGGTCGCCCGCAGCCGTATGACCACCCGCATCGCGACCACGTTGAGCAGGGCGATCAGCACACCGACGACCGTGAGCTGAGGGTCGTACGTCCACAGCAGCAGTGCGTAGAGGACCACCACGATCCCGTCGACGCCGAAAGCCGTGAGGTCCCTGGCCAGGGTCTCGGCGACCGTGTCGTTGGACTGGAGCCGTTGCACCAGGTCGGCGGGGCTGCGCTGGGCGAAGAACGTCACGGGCAGCCGCAGCAGATGGCGGAGGAAGCGGGCACTGCTCAGCGTCGACGAGATGATCCGGCCGCGCAGCAGATTGGCCTGCTGGAGACCGGTGAGCACGGCGGTCAGCGCCACCATCGCCGCCATGGCGGTGAACAGGACACCGAGCAGCGAGGTCTGGCGCCCCACCAGGAACAGGTCGATGTACGTACGGCTCAGCGCGGGCAGCGCCGAGCCGACCGCGACGAGCAGCAGGCTGGCCAGCAGCGCGGCGACCATGGTGCCGGTGGTCCCGCGCAGCCGCGCGGGGACGGAGCGCAGCACTCCCGGCCGCCTGCCGCCCTCGCGGAAGTCCCTGCCGGGCTCGAAGACCAGCACGACGCCCGTGAAGCTGGTGTCGAAGTGCTCCATCGGCACGAAGCGGCGTCCCTTGTCGGGGTCGTTGATGTGCACACCACGGCGGCCGAGGCGGTGGCCCATGCCGTCGTGGACGACATAGTGGTTGAACTCCCAGAAGAGGATGGCGGGCGGGCGGACCCCGGCCAGCGCGGCGGGCTCCATCTGCATGCCCTTCGCCTGGAGGCCGTAGCTGCGGGCCGCTTTGAGGATGTTGCTGGCGCGGGAGCCGTCCCGTGACACCCCACAGGCGATACGCAGTTCCTCGAGCGGGACGTGCCGGCCGTAGTGGGCCAGGACCATGGCGAGTGCGGCGGCTCCGCACTCGACGGCCTCCATCTGGAGCACGGTCGGGGTGCGGACGGGCTTCTGCCTGCGCGGTGCGGGCGGTGCGGACCTCGCGCGACGGCGGCCGTGGCCGCTCGTGCGCGGTGGTGATGTCCGGGTCATGGCAGCAGCCAGTCGATCGGGTGCTGGTCGGCCAGGTGCACGGCCCCCGTGACCAGCGTCATGGAGTCGAGTGCGTGCGGGGGGCCGTCCTGTGAGGACCAGCGGTAACCCGACGGGGTGCCGGAGGACGGTTCGAGGCGCACCAGGACCGCGAGCGGACGTCCCTGCTGGGAGAACTGCTCGCCGAGTTGGTCGTCGCCGAGGAAACCGGCGATCTGCCGACGGGTCTGGGAGGTCCGGCCGATGGCCTCGATCCGTCCGCGCAGCACTCCGTACCGCTGTGCGGGCACGGACTGCACGGTGAGATCGACACGGGCGCCGACGGGGATCGCCGAGCCGTTGTCGGCGGGCATGTAGAGCATCGCGCGCAGCGGGGCGGCGGCCTTGTCGACGCGTTCCATGACCGCCACGTCGGCCCCCGTGGTGACGACGGCGCCGATGCCGACGGAGAGCGCGGTGATCCGGCCCGCGGCGAGAGTGCGGATGACGGTGTCCCTTTCCGCGTCCGGCTCACCGTCCGCCTCCGGCGTCTCGTCCGCATCCGAGGTCCCGTCCGACGTGCCGTCGGACGGTGCCGTGCGCACCGTCAGCAGTGGAGCGCCGGCCGGTAGTCGCTTGCCCTCCTGGGCGAGCACCTCGGTGATCTGCCCGCCAACCGGACTCTGGAGGACATAACTGCCCTGCGCATGCGTAAGAATCCCGGGTGCGCTGACAGTGGACGAAACGGAACCCTTTACCGTCCAGATGCCCGAAGCGACCATCGCGACAATGGTGACGCTGAGGACGAGCCAGCCCTGTGGCCGGGCGAATCGGACCGGGAGATCGATTTCCTCGGGCGATTGCAGCTTGGAAAGTGCCTTCTGGCGGAACTGCACGGGACTCTTCCCTCGCGTGCACAAGTGCAAGTCGGAAACATGTCGGGAATGTTGCGGGAAAACTGCGGCAAGCCCCGGAACGTAAAAGGTTCCGGGGCTCACACTGACCGGCTCAGAGACCGGCGACCAGGCCCGTGACGGCGCCGGTGTTGAGGCCGGTGGCGCCCTCAACGGTGCCGACGGCCGTGCCGATGAGGCCGGAGACCGGGGCGACAGAGTCGAGGGTGGAGGTCACGTTGCCCGCGACACCGGTGACAACGGCGCTGTGCAGACCGCCGGACACGTTGTCGAGGTCGGCGTCGGAGATCTCCGCGGTCTCAACCTGGGGGGTGAAGTCCATGATCGAGTTTCCCTTCATGTGGATATTTCTTAAAAAGGACGCGGCCGGGCCCCGCCGGGAAATGCACCGACCGCTGCCGCGAGCGTGTGTGTGCCTCGGATACCCGATTCTTCGAGAACCCTCGGCGTCACTCTTGCGGTGCGCAGGATCAAAGCACGTGGAGTCGCTGTGCAGCCAATCCGGCAACGGTTCTTGAGCCCTCGGTCGGTCACGGAATTGAATCCGCGTGCAGGCGTGTCCACGTGTTGGTGGCGAGATCTGCACAAGCTTCACGGGCCGAATCCTTCTGAGGGTGACCGGAGGTGGTGCGCCGAATCGGACACTCCCGCCCCAATGGCCAGTCAAGGCGCCAAGTGAGCCGTCCCTGCTGAGCGGCACTCAGCTCCCCTGCATTGGTTGAGTGTTCAATGTGCAGGTTTACGGAAGATGCCGTTCCGGTCTGAGTGCAGCCCTGGGTTCGCCCGTGTCGCGGACGTGCCCCGCATGCGCCATCGGGGCGCGCGGCTCCGGAGCACGACCCGGTTGGCCCCGTGCACGGCGCGCCTCGGGCGTGTGACCCGCGACCGGTGAAGGATCGGTTGAGGGGCGGTCCGGTCCCGTCTCCCGTCCCGGCCTGAGGATCCGCATGCACCTCTTCGACGACCCGCTGTTCCAGATGCACGCCGAGCGGGCGCTGATGCTGATCGCGCGCGGCGGCGCCGAGTACGGCGAGTGCGCCACCACGGCCGGCCATATCCGTTCCGGCGACCGGGAATCCTGGTACCGCGCCTGGTCGGCCACCGCGTCCCGGGTGGCCGCCGCGGCCGAGCACAGCGCGGAGCGGGGCCACCGGGTGAGCGCGGCCGGCGGGTTCTGGCGGGCCACCACGTACAACCGCATGTCCTACCAGCCGCTGTTCGGCTCACCCGTGGACCCGCGGCTCGAGGCCGCGTTCAAACGGGAGCGCGAGTGCTTCAGCAGGTACGCCGCGCTGGCGTCCCGGCCCGTCGAGCTGGTCGAGGTCCCGTTCGAGGGCACCACACTGCCGGGATGTCTCTGCCTGCCCGACGACGACCGGGGCGTCGCGCGGCCGACGCTGGTCGGCGTCAACGGCTACGACTCCAACATCCATGAGATGTACTGGGCCCATGCCCTGCCCGCGGTGCGCCGCGGCTATGCCTGCCTTCTCGTGGACGGTCCGGGTCAGGGGCGGGCCCTGGTGCAGCAGGGGCTGCGGATGCGGCCGGACTGGGAGACCGTGCTGCGCCCGGTCATCGACTACGCGACCGGCAGGCCGGAGATCGACGCCGGACGGATCGCCGTCATGGGGTGGAGCTTCGGGGGCTATCTCGCTCCGCGCGGGGTGTCGGGCGATGACCGGGTCGCCGCGCTGATCGCCGACCCCGGGCTCTACGACCCCGTCGACGTGCTGCCCCTGCCGCCCGCGCTCAGGGACCAGTTGCCCGACATCGGCCCAGAGGCCCTGGACGAGTATCTTGCCCCCGTCGCCGACGACCCGGTCATGCGCTGGCGGCTGGTCCAGCGGGCCCTGTGGGTGCACGGGCTCGACTCGCTGGGCGCGTACGTCATCGAGATGGACCGCTACCGGCTGTCCGGGGTCGCCGGGCGCATCACCTGTCCGACACTCGTCGTCGCGAACGACGACGACCCGCTGTCCGTCCAGGCCGAGCTGCTGCTCGACGGGTTGGGTGGCCCCCGGACGCTCGTACGCTTCCGGGCCGAGGACGGAGCACGGGGGCACTGCCAGGGGTGGAACCGCTCGCTGTTCGACCAGCGGGCGTTCGACTGGCTGGACGTCACCCTGCGGGGCGGGGAGACCTCGTAGTCCGTGCCCTGCCGGAGAGGACAGGGCCCGCCGCGAGCGGCCCCCGTCCGCGATCCGCGCCGGTCAGGTCAGAGCTGTGAGCCGAACGCCTGCGTCCACCAGGGGCCGCCGGACCCGTTGTGGATGCCCACGCCCAGCTCCTTGAAGGAGCAGTTGAGTATGTTGGCGCGGTGTCCTGAGCTGTTCATCCAGGAGTCCATCACCGACTCGGGGCTCTGCTGGCCGCGTGCGATGTTCTCGCCGTAGGTGCTCCAGCGGTAGCCGGCGTCGGTGATCCGGTCGCCGGGGTCCTCGCCGTCCGGGTTGGTGTGGTCGAAGAAGCCGCGGTCCGCCATGTCGTCGGAGTGGTTCGTCGCGGCTGCGGCGAGCTGGCCGTTGTTGCTCACGGGGCCACAGCCCGCCTTGGCGCGCTCGGCATTGACCAGCGCGATGACCTGCTCGGCGGTGCTGCCCCCGGTGGCCGGCTGAGGGTCCGGTTCCGGGGCCTTCGGGGCGGGCTTCGGCTGGGACTTGGGCCGCACCGGGCTCGGCTTCGGCGACGGCTTCGCCGAGGACTTGCTCGGGCTCGGCTTCGGGCTCGGGGAGGCCGAGGCGGAAGGAGTCGGGGAGGAGGACGGGCTCTCGGAGGCCGAGGGGAGCAACGGGGCGGCCGGGGCCGCGGCCGTCGAAGGCTCCACCATCTCGCGATCGGGGCCGTTCAGCATGCTGACCGCTCCACCACCGGCGACCAGCACGGCGACACCGGCCGCCACGACCGTGGCACGGCGCCGACGGCTCGCCCGCTCCAGCCTTGCCTGGGTCCGGGACGAGGGGGCGGAGGAGGCACCGCCCGAGTGGTCGCCCCTGTGGCCGGCTGCCCGGGCAGGGGCCGCGTGTGCGGAGGCCGTGGTGACGAGGCCGGGCGCGGCGATGGTGTCGGCGGCGTGTGCGGAGGCCGTGGCGACAAAACCCGGCGCGGTGAGTTTGCCGGCGAGCAGAGCCGCCACCGGGATGAGTCCGAGCCCCACGAGCAGGCCCTCGGCGGGCACCAGGTTCGACCAGTGGCCCGCGCAGACCGTGCAGTCGCGGGCGTGGCGGGCGATGCGCTTGCGCCAGAGGGCCGAGGGTATGCCGTCCCAGGAGGCGACGATCGGCTCCAGCAGCACACAGCGCGGGTTGGCGTCGAGTGCCCTGACCACCACGCGCGCGGCCTCGAGCTGGGCCTTCATCCGCTGTACGCGCACCGCGGTGTGCTGGGGCGTCAGCTCCATGGCCTCGGCGACCTCGCCGCGCGAGAGCTCTCCCGCGGCCTCGAGCCACCACAGGGACAGCAGGGCGCGGTCGTCCTCGTCCAGCCAGCGGGTGGCCTCGGCGGTCTCCCGGCGCTGGCCGGAGAGCCCGAGGCGAAGGATGGTCAGATCGACGAAGTCGGCCCCCGGGTCGACGACGTCGTGTGCGTCGCCCAGGCCGTCACCGGTGGGTATCGCCTCCGAACGGCGCTCCCGCCAGTGGCCGCGTATCTGGTTCATGGTGATGGCCACCAGCCAGCTGCGGAGGCTCTCCGGGCTGCGCAGCCCGTCCAGACTGCCGAGGACGCGGATCATGGTCTCCTGCACCACGTCGTCCACATCCGCGTGGCCGTTGAGCGCCCGGCCGGCGATGTTGTAGACCAGGGGAAGGTACTCGGCGACGAGCCGGTCCTGCGCCTGCTGGTCTCCGGCCTGTGCTGCCTTGACCATCTGGGCTTCGCGTTCGCTGCTCACGCTGTGTCCACTCACTTCCTGGGCTCGGGCCTGTTTCGTCCGTCACAGGGGAGACGCCCTGCCTCCGCTCCGATAACAGAAATCGGATAGGAGTACGTATGAACCCTCGGAAGTGTTAGATCTGGACGCCAGGCCCGCAGCACTCCGGCCGACGGCACGAAGAGTCCGCCTGGAATGTCTCCGATGTCCTCGGGTCGGTGCCACTGCCAGCGCACGATCTTGTCCGGCTCCGTGACCTGGGGTTCGCCAGCGACATCCGTGACCAGGCCCGCGGCCGAGATCCGGGGGATGCCCCGTTCATCGTCCAGGACCACGGCGATCACCGACACCTCGTCCTCGTCGACCTGAAGTGACGTCTCCTCCGCCAGTTCGCGTGCGCCCGCCCGTTCGAAGCTCTCCCCGGGGTCGACCTTCCCTCCTGGGAGTTCCCAGCGGCCGTCGTGCCCGAGGCCGAGCAGGATCCGGCCGTCCGGATCGACCACGATCATGCCGATGCCGGTCATCCCGTTGGGGGTGGGAAAGGCGCGGGCGGGACGCTGGGCCCCGCCCGCCTCGCCGCTCGGCGTGGAACTGCTGGCGGAATCGGGCACCTTGGACCTTTCGGGCGTATTGGTCCGCACCTGGCCAGGCACGGCGGTGCCCGATCGTACGGGGAGGTACCGGCAGCCGCTGTGACGTAGTCGGCAGTCGGCATCCCTCCGGGGCGCCACCGGTCCCGTCACGTCATCGTCAGGTGGGCAAACGCGTCAGGTGCGCACGCGCGTCAGGTAAGGATGCGCGTCGGCTGTGCCGGACCCCCGCTCCGCGGCTGCCACTCACGGGGGTAGCCCACCGACACCTCGTGGAACGGCACCCCGTCGTGTTCGGTCGTGCGGGGGATGTGCAGGTGCCCGTAGACCATGGCCCGCGCCCGGTAGTCGAGGTGCCAGTCGGCCGTCTGCTCCGTACCGCACCACAGTGCGAACTCCGGATACCGCAGCACCCGGGTCGGCTCGCGGACCAGCGGATAGTGGTTGACCAGCACCGTGGGCAGCTCCGGGGGGATCTCCGCCAGTCGTGACCGGGTCAGCTCCAGCCGGGCCCGGCACCATGCGTCCCGGCTGGGGTAGGGGTCGGGGTGCAGGAAGCGCTCGTCGGTGCAGACGACATGGGCGCGCCGTGCCTGGTCCAGTGCCTCGTCCCGGGTGGTCGTCCCGTCCGGACGGAAGGTGTAGTCGTACAGCAGGAACAGCGGCGCGACGGCGACCGGCTGCCCGTCATCGCCCGTCCAGACGGGATACGGGTCCTCGGGTGTGTGCACGCCGAGTCCACGGCACAGATCCACGAGCAGTTCGTAGCGCTCCACGCCCCGGGCCTGCACCGGGTCCGCGGGAACGGTCCACAGCTCGTGGTTGCCGGGCGCCCAGACGACCTCGGCGAACCGCTCACGCAGCAGCGCCAGCGCCCATTCCACGTCCGACACCAGGTCGCCGACGTCTCCGGCGACCAGGAGCCAGTCGTCATCGGATTCCGGACGCAGACCGTCGACGTGCTTGCGGTTCTCCGGATGGTTGACATGCAGATCACTGATGGCGAGCAGAGACAAGGTGACCCCCGTGGGTGGACGGTTTGCCGGACATCCCGGGGATCCTTCCACCCGTGGCGGCAACTGTCCTTACCCGTCACCCGGTTGCCACAGGGCCGCGAGCGCCGCTCGAGGTCCTGTCGGGTGCGGTGCCGGGCCGGGGCTCAGACTTCCTGTGCGCTTCGGGGTTCGTAGCGGGACCACGCCGGCGCTGTTCCCGTGATCTGGCACACCATCAGATAGAGCGGAATCGGCGGTGTGTAGGGACTGGCGTCCTCCGGCCAGTGGATCAGGCGTGTGGATGCCGTCGGTACACGGGCGCCACGGGAGTAGTAGGACGGGAGGGGCCAGGCCAGCTCCAGATCGGAGCCCTCGGGCACGATCCACCACCACCAGTCCGTGTCCGAGAACACGCAGCCCGCGTGCGGCAGTCGCGTGAGCATCCGCGCTCCGTGCCGTGCGGGAATCCCCACTGCGTCGCAGCCCAGCGAGGCCGGCAGCTCCGCGGGGATGTCGAGGCGTCCCTCGTGCGCCCCTTCGGGCCCTTCAAGGGCCCTGTTCCTGCCGCGGGTTCTGCGGCTGCCGCGGGCTTCGCGGGCGGCCGGCCCGCGCCCCCGAAGAGGGGCCGGCTGTTCGAACCCGGAGCGGCCGAATCGGCGGACTGCCGACGGCGAAGCGAAGGGGGCGGCGAGCTGCGGGCTGAGCGCGTTACCAGGTGCCACGACCAATCCTTCACGGTGGGGAAACGGTGCCGTCACGCCTCTCCCCGGGCAGAGCGCGGCAGCCTCGTGAACTGGTTCAGCGAGCCACTCTCCTCCGGAAGATGACACTTGGCAAGAGGCACTATGAAAATTGCAGAGTGGCGGGTTCTGGGACGCGGTCTCATGGCACACTCGTCTCCATCGAGAACAGGGCGCAGGGGAGGTCGTTGTGAGCGAGCCGCGGTCCGCCCCCACCGTGGGCCAGGTCGTACTGGGCAAGCGACTCCAGGAGCTGCGGCAGCGAGCGGGGCTGAGGCGCGAAGAGGCGGCCAAGGTGCTCCATGTCGCCCCCGCCACCATCCGCAGGATGGAACTGGCCGAGGTCGCGCTGAAGATCCCGTACGTACAACTGCTGCTGCGGGCCTATGGAGTCGAGGACGAGGAGGCCGAGAACTTCACCCGGCTCGCCGAGGACGCCAACAGGCCGGGCTGGTGGCAGCGTTTCCACGATGTGCTGCCGAACTGGTTCAGCATGTACGTCAGTCTGGAAGGGGCCGCGAGCCTGATCCGGGCCTATGAACCCCACTTCGTCCCCGGGCTGCTCCAGACCCGGGAGTACGCCCATGGCGTCATGCACAGCGGAGCCCTCGGCGCCACCAGCGCCGAGGACATCGAACGCCATGTCACGCTACGGATGGAGAGGCAGGCCCTGCTCACCAGAGCCGACGCGCCCAGATTCTGGGTGATCATGGACGAGACCGTGCTTCGGCGGCCGGTGGGCGGCGCCCAGGTGATGCGGGATCAGCTGGACCGGCTTCTCGAAGCCGCCGAACTGCCCAATGTCACGCTCCAATTGGCCGAGTTCGCGACCGGGCCGCACCCCGGTACCTACGGACCCTTCGTGCTCTTCCGGTTCGCGATGCCCGAGTTGCCCGACATGGTCTACAGCGAGTACCTGACCGGCGCGGTCTACCTCGACGCGCGCCCCGAGGTGGCGTCCCACCTCGAGGTCATGGACCGCATGGCGGCCCAGGCCGCCACCGCACAACGCACGAAGGACATCCTCAGGGCTGTCCGCAAGGAGCTGTGAATGGATCGCATATACAACGGCATGCCGGCTCGGGAGCTCGGCTCGGAAGGCTGGCACAAGCCGTGGAGCGGCGGCAACGGCGGCAACTGCTTCGAGGCCATGAAGCTGGCCGACGGCAGGGTGGCCGTGCGCCAGTCCGCCGATCCTGACGGCCCCGCGCTCATCTACACCCACGGCGAGATCGCCGCGTTCATCCAGGGCGCGAAGTCCGGGCAGGCGGACTTCCTCCTCAGATGACCTGACCTGCCCCGACCGACCTGCGCCGATCCGAATGCCGGGTGGGCCGACCGGGCCGGCTGATGCGCCCGGTCGGCCTGATGCGTAATCAACTGCTCGCGGATTGCGTACAGTTCCGTTCGTCCCTCTGTCACATGTCCGCTGACTCCAGGAGATGCCAGATGACCGGGCAAGACCCCGCCGTCGTACGGATCGACACCAGCAAGCCGCACCCCGCACGGATGTACGACTGGTTCCTCGGAGGCAAGGACAACTACCCGGTGGACGAGGAGATGGCCCGGCAGCTCCTCGCGCTCGAGCCGCGCGGACGGGACATGGCGCGAGTCAACCGTGCCTTCATGCACCGCGCCACGCACTGGCTCGGTGATACCGGCATCCGCCAGTACCTGGACATCGGCACCGGAATCCCCACCGAGCCCAATCTGCACCAGATAGCCCAGCGGGCCGCCCCCGATTCCCGTGTCGTCTACTGCGACAACGACCCGATCGTGCTGGCCCATGCCGAGGCGCTGCTGCGCAGCACTCCCGAGGGCGCCACCGAGTACATCCAGGCCGACGCCCGCGACCCCGGGACCATCCTGGAGGCGGCGGGCAAGGTCCTCGACTTCTCCCGGCCGGTGGCCCTGTCGATGCTCGCGCTGCTGCACTTCGTGGACGACGAGGACGGGGCGTACGACCTGGTGGAGCGGCTGGTCGCCCGGCTGGCGCCCGGCAGCTACCTGGTGCTGTCACACACCACGGGGGACTTCGACCCCGAGAAGGCCGTGCAGGCCCGCGCGATGTACTCGGCCCGCGGACTCACCCTGCGGCTGCGCTCCCGCGAGGAGTTCGCCCGATTCTTCGCCGGGCTCGAACTGGTCGGGCCCGGCGTCTCGCTGACCGCCGACTGGCACCCCGAGCTCGGTGAGGCCGTCGCGGTCACGGGCGATGACCCGATCCCGGGCTACGCGGGCGTGGCCCGCGTCGGCTGACGGCCTCCGCCGAACCACTCGCTGTGACCCGTCACGGGGCCGATCCGTCAGAAGAAGTCGCGGATGACCTCTTCGAGTCCGGCCCCGTCGGCGGACGCAGGGGGACAGGCGCGGAAACCGGGCCGGAGTGAGCACAAGCACCCGGTTCTTCAGGCGCTCCGGACTCGATGGCCCGGTGCTCGTGAGCTCCACCGACTCGGAGGGCGACGGCCTTGTCCCGGGCCCGCTCACGCAGGACCGCTCCGGCCAGGACCACGCAGGCCGCGATCCCGTACGCCGTCGCGCTGATCACGAACCCGCTGCCGTCCCACTGGCCCATGACGTACTTGACGGCTCCCGCCAGGGCCACCGCAAGCCATTCCCACCGCCCGTCCAGCGCCACCAACGCGACGAGCAGCAGTGCGTACCACGAGTACGAGGGCGTCAGCAGCAGGAACGCCGTGCCGGTCACGAACAGCGCGCCGCTCCAAGGCCGTTGCGGGTCGCCGCGCAGCAGGACATGCACCACGGCGCAGAGCATCCCCGCCGCCATCGCGAAGGTCACCCAGCCGTCCGGCAGCACCAGCCGCAACAAGGCGTACCTGCTGCCGGCGGAGGCGTCGTCGTACCCCTCCTCCTCGACGTACCCGCCCAAGTAGCCCAGGACCGAACCACGGGAGAGCAGGAGGTACGGCAGGTAGGCCAGCCCCATGACGACCCCCGCGGGCACCAGCACCGCGGCCGCGTCACGCCAGCGGCGCACTCCCGCCAGGGCACCGGGCAGCAGCACGGCGGGGATCAGCTTCGTCGCGGCGGCCGCGCCCAGCAGCGCACCACCGGTGCTCCGGCGGTGCACCACGGCGGCGAGCCCGGCCACCCCCAGCAGCACACCCAGGACGTCGGCGTGGGCGTTGTTCACCGCTTCGAGGGGGACGACCGGGCACCATGCCCAGTAGGCGGCGTACCGGAGATCCGCTCCCCGCCGTCGCAGCACCAGCAGCAGCACCCCCGTCACACCCACCGACAGCAGTGCGCCACCAGTCTGGAGCGGCTTGTGGCGGGCGAGGCCGTCGCCCGGCGAAAGGGCGTGCACCAGCAGGAAGTACCCCTCGGCCAGTGGCGGGTAGATCGTCGGCACACCCGGCCGGTTGATCCGCGTGCAGTGCACCTGAGCGCTCCCGGAGGACCGCTCGCCCGGTTCCCCGGAAGCGGCGATCCGGGCCCGCTCGGGGCCTTCGCACCCGGGGCCCGTCGGGAAGAGCCAGCCGTCGCGCAGCCCGGCCAGCGCCGGGTCGGCGGGCACATGGTCGTATGGCGAGACCCCGGATGCCTGGACCCGGCCGTCCCAGGCGTAGCGGTACATGTCGGAGCTGGTGCGCGGGGGAGCGAGCAGGCCGGTCGCCGCGACGATCACCGAGCCGCCGAGCACCAGCCCCGCCACCCGGCGCACCGGGACCCTGCGCAGACACCGCACCGCCGCCGCGAAGAGCAGCCAGCACGCTCCGTACCAGCACGCCTGGCCGACGGGGTCCGAGAAGTAGCGGTCGCTCCGGACGGTCAGGGCGAGCACGGTGGCGAGGGCGGTGAGGGCCAGGACGGCCACACGGGTGGCGAAGGGGCGCGGGATGATCACCTGTTCAGCGTGTCAGCCGGAGCGGCCTCGTGCCGCACATCGAGCACTGCCGTCAGCGATCCGTAAGGTCCGGGGGAATCGCAGGGCCGGGCGGTCAGCGTCGCTCGAGCGCGCCCCGGACGAAGGCCGCCTGGCCCGCGTGCTGGAGGTCGTCGGCGATGACGCTCACCAGGCGGGCACCCAGAGTCACCGGCGGCGACCACGCCTCGTCCACGATCCGGTTCAGGGCGGCGCCTTGGAGCCCGCCGACGAACGCCAGCGTCTGCGTGTGTACGGCGTCGAAGTAGCCGAGCAGCAGCCCGGCGGAGTCCACCCGGACCTGGGCGACCTGTCTGCTGGAGTGACCGTAGCCGGTCTCGCCCTCATCGAACGGGAGTTGGAACCGGCCGGCCCAGCCCTGTGCCAGCCACACCTGCTCCTCTCCGGCCGCGTCGGCGATGTGGTCGTCCTGGATCCGGGTGAGGTGCCACACCAGCCAGGCGATGCTGTTGGCACCGGGATCGAGCCGGGCGTGCAGCTCGTCCGCCGAGAGACCCTCGACCGCCTCGTGTACCGCCTCCTGGACGCGCCCGAAGGCGTCCACCAGCACCTCTCCCGTGTTCACACGATGAGTGAACCGCGTGCTCGAGCCCGGCGGGCGCCGACACCACGGGACAGACACACGAACGTACGTCCCCCGGCCGTCCACCGCTGAGGCCGACCCCATCCGGTCGCCATCGCGTGGTCGATGAGCGCCGACGGTCCCACCCGGGCCCAGGGGAACGGCGTGCCGAGCCCTCCGCTACCGTCGATCACCCGGACATCGACGCACTCGTCCACCTCCACCGGTGCGGCCTCGGCTATCAGCAGACCGTCGGCGGAAACGAGTTCGGCGACACGGGACAGCAGCGCGCGTGGGTCGCCCCCGATGCCCGTGTTGCCGTCGATCAGCAGCGCCGTACCCCAACTGCCCTCCTGCGGCAGGGGTTCGAAGACCGAGCGGCACAGCGCGCTGCCACCCGAGCCGACCGTGCGGGCGACCGCCGCCGGGCTGACGTCCACACCGAGTGTGGGCCGGCCCCGCTCCGCCAGTGCGGCGACCAGCCGACCGGGGCCGCAGCCGATGTCCAGCACCGGGCCGCGGCAGCGTTCGAGCACCGTGCGATCGGCCTCGTCAGCCGGAGCGCACCAGCGCTCGACGTCCAACGGCAGCAGCCAGCCATCCGGACGGCGCAGGAACAGCGGCCCGCATCCGGTGCGCAGGGCGTCCGCGTACGGATCGGCCCGCCATGCCGCCATGGAGCCTGCCGCAGCGCTCCCGCCCGCCGCAGCGCTCTCCGTCGCTGCCGTCGTCAGGCTCATCGTGCCCCCGCTCCCGCTCGGAGGCTTGCCAGCCGCCGGACTTCCGCGGCGAACCGGGTGTCCGGAGCGCCATCGGCCACCAGTGCCGCGTCCCGGGGAGTGTCCACGTCCGTCAATCGGGGGAGTTCCCGTACCGACAGCCCTGCCTCCGCCAACCGCAGCCGCTGCACGGCCCCGGTGTGCGCCAGGGACATCGGCACTCCGGCGACCAGATCCGGGTCGGGCTCGGCCAGTCCGAGTGCCCAGAAGCCGCCGTCGTCCGCAGGGCCGAACACCGCCCGACCCGGGGTGAGTCGCAGCCCGTCCGCCAGCATCCCGGGTGTGATCTGTGGCGTGTCCATCCCGATCAGCAGGGCTGGTCCCGAGCAGTCGGCGAACGCGGCGGCGAGCCGTATGTCCAGGCTGCCCGCCACCTGCGGTACGACCTCGATTCCGGGCGGCAGCCAGCGGCCGGGTGCGCCGTCGAGCACCAGTACCCGGCGCCCTGCGGGGGTGGCCCGGACGGTCTCCAGTGTGTCGATGAGCGCCGCCTCGGCGAGCGCCGCGGCTTCCCGCGGCGTGTACAGGGATGTCAGCCGGGTCTTCACCCGGCCGGGCACGGGTTCCTTGGCCATCACCAGCAGAGTGGTCATGGGACGCTCCGCACCGAGGGCACGAGCGGTGGCGCCGAGAGCACCTGGCGCATGTCGTGCACCGCCTGCCAGGTGCCCCGCCACGTGCCGGTCACCTTCGACGCGCCCACCCGGCGCAGGTACGGCACATCCGCTTCCTGGATCCGCCAGCCGGCGTCCGCCGCGCGTACGACCATCTCGAGTGGATAACCGCTGCGTCTGTCGTTCAGCTCCAGGCGCAGCAGGTCGGCGCGGCGCACGGCCCGCATCGGTCCGAGGTCGTGCAGCCGGAGTCCGGTGCGGCGGTGCAGCATCCGCGCCAGCGCCGCGTTCCCGGCACGTGCGTGCAGCGGCCACGCCCCGCTCTCCCGGGGCCGTCGGCGGCCGAGCACCAGGTCCGCCTCCCCGTCCGCGATCCGACGCACCAGTCCCGGCAGCAGCCCGGGGTCGAGGGACGCGTCGCAGTCGCAGAAGCACACGAACTCGGCGCTCGTGGCGCGCAGTCCGGCATCGCAGGCGGCGCCGAATCCGCGCCTCGCCTCGGTGACGACGGTCGCCCCGAGGCCCCGGGCGATATCGGCCGACCCGTCCGTGGAACCGTTGTCGACGACGACGGCCCGCCAGCCACGGGGAATCCGTGCCAGCACCCAGGCAAGCGCGTCGGCCTCGTCCAGACAGGGCAGCACCACGTCGGCGACGGCGTCTCCGGCACTCGTGCCGACGATGGTGTTCTTCACGCCGTTCAGGACGTGCGTGTTGTCGACGCTCATGCCGCCGCACCCCGCAGACCCGCCGCCGCGAACTCCGCCACGCCCTCCGTGAAGCCGACGGCCGTGCGCCACCCCAGGTCAGCCATCAGGCGCCGTGAGTCGGCGGTGATGTGCCGTACGTCGCCGAGCCGGAACGCCCCGGTCACCACCGGCGCCGGCCCGCCGTACGCCGCGGCCAGCTCGGCCGCCATCTCGCCGACCGTGTGCGGGGTGCCGCTGCCGGTGTTGTACGCGGTGACGCTGCCCGGTGCCCGGCCCGCGAGCGCCTCCAGCGCCACCGTGTTGGCCGCCGCCACATCGCCCACATGGATGAAGTCGCGGCGCTGGCGCCCGTCTTCGAAGACCCTCGGAGCCTCGCCCCGCTCGAGCGCCGAACGGAAGTAGGAGGCCACTCCGGCGTACGGGGTGTCCCGGGGCATCCCAGGGCCGTACACATTGTGGTAGCGCAGGGATGTGACCCTGCCGCCGGTCGCCCGGGCCCAGGACGCCGCCAGATGCTCCTGGGCGAGCTTTGTCGTGGCGTACACACTGCGCGGGTCGGTGGGGGCGTCCTCGTCGACCAGGCCCGGTATCAGTTCCCGGCCGCAGCGGGGGCAGTCGGGCTCGAAGCGGCCCGCCTCCAGCGCGGCGACGGGTCGTGGTCGCGGGCGGACCGTGCCGTGCGACGGGCAGTCGTAGCGGCCCTCGCCGTAGACCACCATCGAGCCGGCCAGTACCAGATCGCGGATCCCGGCTCGCGCCATCGCCGCGAGCAGCACCGCCGTGCCCTGGTCGTTGCAGGAGACGTAGGCGGGGGCGTCGTCGAAGTCCCTTCCGAGACCCACCATCGACGCCTGGTGGCAGACCGCGTCGACACCGCGCAGCGCGAGGTCGACCGCCTCCCGGTCGCGGAGGTCGGCATGGATTCCTCCGGACACCCGATCGGGGGTCGACGGGGGAGGACCGGGGTGCGCCGCGGGCAGCAGGGCATCGAGGACGACCGGATCGTGGCCGCGCGCGGCGAGGGCGGCCACGACGTACGTGCCGATGAATCCCGCGCCTCCAGTGACAAGAACTCGCATGCCGCCGACGCTACGGCGAGGATCACGATCTGCCCCCGCCCACGGCCACGGCGTCACAGGTCCGTAAGGACTGGTCTGCCGGCTGGCGGCACGCCACGCCCCGCCTCGCACGGTCCGCCGTGACCCCGACCACCCGGCACAGTCCGAACCCGCCGGGGGACACACCCGAGGCGAGGTGGGGAGGAGCGCTCAGCACGGGCCCTTGTCCTGTCCCGTACCGCACACCGGGCCGGGGTCGTCCTCGATGATGGAGACGAGGAAGACAAGCCAGACCACGAGAGCGAGCACGGTGCCGACGCGCCAGAGCGTCTCCATCCGGCGCTTGGAGCGCTCGTCGCGCTCGTCGCGGTTCTCGAAGTCGCTGCTCACACTGCACCCCTGTGCCCTCGTTGAGGAGTTGCCGCCTTCGGACGGATCGACAGGACGGGACCGGACGGCCCGGTCACGACGCGTCCTCGGGGGCAGCCGGATCCTCGCGGAGCAGTTCGGTCACCCCCAGCACGTCGGGCAGCAGCGTGGCCAGTTGGGCGATGAGGGCCGGCAGGTCCGGTACGTCGGGCATCGGATGGTAGAGGAAGAGGATCTCATCGCCGCCCAGCGAGACGGCCGGTGCCCCCAGCGCCAGCAGTCGTTGAGGCAGCCGTGCGGACTCCATGGGCCCGACGACGGCGTCGACGTCGGAGGCGATGGGCACGTACAGGGCGTTGCCGGGTACGGGAAGGCCCGTGTGGGCCGCGCTCCAGTCCCGTTCCAGGCGCAGCATCGGGTACCTCCGGGGGAGCCGGTAGGACACCGAGAGCCAGTGCAGCCCCCGCCGCTGCTCGAGCCTCTGGAGACGTGCCACGGTGACCTCGTGACCCTCGTACGAACCGTGCAGCACCCTGGCGGGAAGCCCGTCGACCAACGGGAAGTGATAGACGTATCCGCTCCATCGCCCGGCTGACCGGTCGTGCAGCTCCCACCCGGGCGCGGTCGCGAGTTCACGCATCGCGCGGTCCGCTCTGGTCACACGCCGGAAATGGCCCGTCTCCCGTGTCAGGCCGATCACGATCGGAAGCGCCATCACGGCGATCACCACGATCCAGCCCACGTACCCGCCCATGTGCTTCCCCTTTGCCGAGCTGCGGCCCCCTCGCTGCCGTACCCGCCTTACTTCCCGTGGGCCGGGTCCGCCACACGCGGTGAGGGCCCTTGACGACCCCCTTGAGGACCCCCTTGATTGAAGGCCCCCAGGGTCAGTGGCGCCCCAGGCGCAGCGTCATGATCTGGAAGGGCCGCAGAGAGACCGCCACCGCGTCGTCCTCGACGGTGAGCCGCGGCTGTTCCGGCAGCGGGCGCTCCAGCAGATCCGTGATCACCGCGCTTGCGGCGGGGAACCCGGTGCGCAGCGTGGTCGTCGTCCGCCCGCCCAGCGACTCGTAGAGCCGCACCACCACATCGCCCGACCCGTCGTCGGCGAGCTTCACCGCCTCGACCACGGCCGCCGGCCCGTCCGTGGTGACGACGGGCGGCACGGCCGCACCGCCGGGGCCGATCCTCAGCGGCAGGTTCAGGGCGTAGCCCTCGGCGATCGCGTCCTCGATCGTCGCGCCCGGCAGCAGGGAGTAGGTGAAGTGATGCGGCCCCTGGTCGGCCCCCGGGTCCGGCACCCGCGGGGCGCGCACCAGACTGAGCCGTACGGTCGTGGTCGTACCGCCGTCCTCCTCCCGGGTGGTCCGGGAGACGTCGTGGCCGTAGGTGGCGTCGTTGAGGAGCGCGACGCCGTAGCCGGATTCGCCGATGTGCACCCAGCGGTGCCCGTAGACCTCGAAACGGGCCTCCTCCCAGCTGGTGTTGGTATGAGTGGGCCGGTGCACATGACCGAACTGGATCTCCGCGGTGGACCGGTCGGCGTGCACATCGAGCGGGAAGCCGGCCTTGAGGATCTTCTCCTTCTCGTGCCAGTCGATCTCGGTGGCGATGTCGATCCGGCGGCTCCCGGCCCGTAGGGTCACGGTCTGCACGATCCGCGAGCCCTGGCCGAACGACCGCTCCACGCGCAGTGACCCCAGCAGCGGATCGCTCTCGGCGACCGTGACCACCACGCCTTCCAGCAGATCCGTCCAGCGGTGCCGGTAGTGCTTGTCGATGTCCCAGGCATCCCAGTAGTTCGGGAGATCCGGGTGCAGCCGCAGCAGATTGCCCCCACCGTCCGGTGCGAGCACCTCGCGGTCCGCTCCCAGATCGCGCACGGAGGCGAAGGTGCCGTCGTCCGCCAGCTCGATCCGTACGAGTCCGTTGTCGAGGATCTGGTGGCCGATCACCCTGACCGGTGGCAGTGCGGGTACGCCCGCTGCCACGGGCGCGCAGCCCGAGGCGGGCACGTCGGCGAGGACGGCGATCGTGCCGTCCGACAACCGGGGCAGCCCGGGGTCGAACACGCCAGCCAGCGTGGACGGCACCCGCACCACCTCCGACCGTGGCCGCGGACCCGCGTTGTACGCCCACACCTCCAGCGGGCCCGTCCCCCCCACGGCCTCCAGCGCCTGTGCCGTCAGCGCATCGAGCTCCGCCGCGACCCGGACGTATTCCTCCTCCGCCTCCTGGTGCACCCAAGCGATCGACGAGCCGGGCAGGATGTCGTGGAACTGGTGCAGCAGCACCGTCTTCCAGAGCCGGTCGAGATCCGTGTACGGGTACGTGTAGCCGGGCACCCTCAGCGCTGCCGCCGTCGCCCACAACTCGGTCTCGCGCAGAGCGTGTTCACTGCGGCGGTTGCCCCGTTTGGTGCGGGCCTGGGTGGTGTACGTGGCCCGGTGCAGCTCCAGATAGAGCTCGCCCGACCACACCGGAGCGTCCGGATACTCCGCCTGCGCCGCGGCGAAGAAGGCGTTCGGGTGCTCGATCACGACCTTCGCCGAGCCCTCCAGATCGGCCAGCCGCCGCGCCCGCTCCAGCATCTCCCGGTTCGGGCCGCCTCCGCCGTCGCCGTGGCCGAACGGTGCGAGCGAGCGCGTACCGCGTCCCTTTTCCTGGTAGTTGCGCACCGCGTGAGCCAGCTCCCGCCCGGAGAACACGGCGTTGTAGGTGTCCACCGGCGGAAAGTGGGTGAAGATCCGCGAACCGTCGATGCCCTCCCACCAGAAGGTGTGGTGGGGCAGCTTGTTGCTCTGGTTCCAGGACAGCTTCTGGGTGAGGAACCACTTCATCCCGGCGAGCTTCGCGAGCTGCGGGAACGCGGCCGTGTAGCCGAAGGAGTCCGGCAGCCACACCCCCTCCGCCTCGATCCCGAAGGCATCGAGGAAGAAGCGCTTGCCGTGGACGAACTGGCGGGCCAGCGCCTCGCCACCCGGCAGATTTCCGTCGGCCTCCACCCACATCCCGCCGACCGGCGCCCACTGCCCCCGCTTCACCGCCTCCTGGATGCGGGCCCACACCTGCGGGTGGCCGTCGCGCACCCAGGCGTACTGCTGCGCCTGGGAGCAGGCGAACACGAACTCCGGGTACTCCCGTGCCAGGGCCGTGGCGTTGGCGAAGGTCCTGGCGGCCTTGCGCCTGGTCTCGCGGATCGGCCAGAGCCAGGCGGTGTCGATGTGCGCGTGCCCGACGGCCGACAGGGTGTGCGCACCGGCGTGCGCGGGCGAAGCCAGGGAGGGCGCGAGCACGGCGCGGACGGCCGCGGCCGTGCCGGGGATGTCGTCCAGATCGAGCCGGTCCAGGGCCCGGTCAAGGGTGTGCAGGATCTCGTGCCTGCGCGGATCGTGCTCGTCGAGCTCCAGCATCAGTTCCCGCAGCACCTGCACGTCCAGGGACAGATGCCAGACCCCTGTGTCGAGCACGGCGAGATCGGCGCGCGCGAAGGTGTAGAGCGGGTCGCGACCCGCGGTGTGCCTGTCGCCCATCGAGGTGGGGCGGCGGAAGCGGTCCGCGAGGATGTCCGGGTTGGAGGCGGCCTCGATGAGATACGCGACCTGCTCGCCACCGGCCGCGGGCGAGGCGACCGGGACGTACTGGTTCTGCGGGTTGACCGCCTTGAGCGGGGTGCCGTCCGGCAGATGCACCAGAGCCTCCGCCTGGTTGCCCGGCCAGCTGCTGACGAAGCCCAGGTCGAACCATGCCTCCACCCGGCGGCCCGCCCAGTCGGCGGGCACTTCGCCCCGCACCCGGAACCAGGTGGTGCCCCAGGGAGGCCCCCAGGGCGTGCCCATCGCGAAGGGCTCGAAGTCCGTGTCCACTCGCTCGAGCACCTGCTCGAGCGGCACCGGTTCGTCCGGCACCTGCCAGGACTCGACCGTCAGCGGCACGGCGGCCGAGTGGACTTGGGGCCGGATCCGCTGCTCCAGTACCCGCTCCACGCGCTGCTCGATCCTGGGGCGCTCGTCGTGCATCGGACAGACACCTACTTCCGGTTGAGATAGGCGAGGCCGGGGTGCTGCTGGGTGTAGCCGTCGACAAGACGGCGGGCGATGGCGACGGAGTCGACCAGTGGATGCAAGGCGAAGGCCTTCACTGCGGTGGCGCGTGAGCCGCTGTCCGCCGCCGCGAGCACCTCCCGCTCGACGGCCTTGACCGCGGTGACCAGACCGACCGCGTGACCGGGCAGGGGGTCGACCGCGTAAGGGTGGGCGCCGTTCGCGTCGACCAGGCAGGGCACTTCGATCACGGCGTCCTGGTCGAGCTCCGAAAGGGTGCCCCGGTTGCGGACGTTGAGGATCAGCGTGGCGCGCTCGTCGCGGGCGATGGCGCGCATGAGCGCCAGTGCCACCTGCTCGTACCCCCCGGAGCCGAGGTCGTCGGCGGAGCGCTCACCGGCGCCCGCCACGTCGCGGCTGCCTGCCATGTACGTGGCCTCGCGCTCGGACCGGGTCGCCTCCCAGCTCTTGAGGGACGGGTCCGCGTAGAAGGCGGCCTGCTGGTCGCGCAGGAAGGCACCGCGGGTCCGCACGGCCGAGCGGTATGCCTGCACGGTCTCGCGGTTGAAGTAGTAGTAGTGCAGGTACTCGTTGGGGACCGCTCCCAGCGAGCGCAGCCATTCGGCGCCGAACAGCCGCCCCTCCTCGAAGGAGCCGAGTGCTTCGGGGTCGGCCATCAGCCGCGGAAGCTGGTCACGCCCGGCGACCCGCAACCCGCGCAGCCAACCGAGGTGGTTGAGGCCGATGTAGTCGATCCACGCCTCGCCCGGCGCGGCGCCGAGCGCCCGGGCGGCCCTTCGGCCGAGCCCGACGGGAGAGTCGCAGATCCCGATGACCCGGTCCCCCAGCAGGCGGGACATCGCCTCGGTCACCAGCCCTGCCGGATTGGTGAAGTTGATGACCCAGGCATCCGGCGCGAACGCGGCGATCCGCCGGGCGTAGTCCATCGCGACCGGCACCGTGCGCAGCCCGTACGCGATCCCGCCCGCGCCGGTGGTCTCCTGGCCCAGCACCCCCTCGGCGAGCGCGACGCTTTCGTCCGTGGCCCTGCCCTCGAGGCCGCCAACCCTGATCGCGGAGAACACGAAGTCGGTGCCGCGCAGGGCGTCGTCCGCTTCCGTGGTCGCGATGACGACCGGCGCGTCGGGGACACCGGATGCCTGCTCGGCCAGCACACCCGCGATGGCGGTGAGCCGGGCCGGGTCCGGGTCGTACAGGGTGACCTGGGTGACCCGGCCCTCGCCGCGGTCGCCGAGCAGCGCCCCGTACACCAGCGGCACCCGGAAACCGCCACCGCCCAGAATCGTCAGCCTCATACTCCGACCACCCTCATGCCGTACGCCTTTCTCTAGCGTTCCCCGTCTCGCCACGCTGTCACTTCCGTGACATGCGCGCACGGCACAATGGGGCCATGGCCCGACGCACCACCCGCCCCGCAAGTCCCTCGCTCACCGCCGATTCGCCGTGCCCCTGCGGGCTGGCGGCTTCGTACGGCGCGTGCTGCGGACGCTTCCACAGCGGTCAGGACGCCGCTCCGACGGCCGAACTGCTGATGCGCTCCCGCTACAGCGCCTTCGTCCTGCGCGACCAGGGCTATCTGCTGCGAACCTGGCATCCCGCCACCCGCCCGGCGTCCGTGGACTTCGACCCGGCGATGCGCTGGAGCGGCCTGGAGATCCTGGAGACGGCGGACGGCAGTGCTTTCCACGCCACGGGATTGGTCACGTTCGTGGCCCGCTACACGCACGGCGGTACGCCGGAGGCGCTGCGCGAGCGCAGCCGGTTCGCGCGTTCCGACGGTGCCTGGGTGTACGTGGACGGCGCCTTCGGGACATCCGAGGCCCCTGACGCCTGAGCACCCGGTCAGACGCTGGTCGTCGACCCCGGCCGTACGATCATCAGCACGGTGACCGTGGCCCACAGAAGGTTGAACACCCCTGTGTACATGGCAAGCCGTTTGGTGTCCGCGAGGCCCGCCGGCCCGGCCAGGATCGTGCTCTGCCGTGGCAGCACCAGCGCGGCGAGCACCGCCGCGGCCCCGGCGGTCAGCAGCATCGAGATGATCAGCCAGGTGTCACCGAGCACTCCGAGGCTGTTGGCGGTGGCGATACCGAACACGGGGACGGCGACGCCTACGACCGCGTACACCCGGCAGACACGGTGCAGATTGAGCAGCACCGCCCGACCGCGCTCGTCGTCGGGGGCGGCGATCACCCCGCGTGCCGCCACGGGGAACATGCTCGCGGCCACGGTCACGGGGCCGACGGCGATGATCGCCGCCAGCACGTGCACGATGAGAAGGATCTTGGGCATGGGCCGACGCTAGCGGCGGATGCCCAGAGCGGAACAGTGGCGAGAATGCCAGTTCCCAACGGATTCCCGCCAAGCCTCCGTGCGGCCGTTCCGCGACCGTCACCA
This sequence comes from Streptomyces sp. NPDC059828, assembly GCF_042731955.1. Classification (NCBI taxonomy): domain Bacteria; kingdom Bacillati; phylum Actinomycetota; class Actinomycetes; order Kitasatosporales; family Streptomycetaceae; genus Streptomyces; species Streptomyces sp. NPDC059828. Next base: position 67,827 of record NZ_JBHWIW010000025.1, read on the forward strand.
CACCGCCGGCGCAAGGGGGAGCACCCGGCGGCCCGGCTCGCCGTCGCCGGCGAGAATCCGGCTGTCGCCTACCTTGTGGCCATGCACACGGTGGCCGTACTCGCCCTCGAAGGAGTCATCCCCTTCGATCTGTCCACCCCGGTCGAGGCATTCGGCCGGGCCCGCCTGCCGGACGGCCGTCCCGCCTACCGGGTGCGGGTCTGCGCCCCGGAGCGGGAGGTCGACGCCTGCGACTTCACCCTCCGGGCGCGCTGGGGGCTGGAGGCGCTCGCCGCCGCGGACACGATCATCGTGCCGGGCTGCGCCGACCCGTCGGCGGCGGTGGGCCCGGAAGTGATCGGCGCCCTGTGCGCGGCCGCCGCGAACGGCACGCGCATCGCCTCGGTCTGTGTCGGCGCCTTCGTCCTCGCGGCGACCGGACTTCTCGACGGCCTGCGGGCCACCACCCACTGGCTCGGGGCGGCTGAACTCGCCCGGATGTACCCGAGGATCGAGGTGGATCCCCACGTCCTCTATGTCGACAACGGTCAGTTCCTGACCTCGGCGGGGGCCGCGGCCGGACTCGACCTCTGTCTGCACATGATCCGCCGCGACTACGGTTCGGCGGTCGCCGCCGACTCCGCCCGCCTCGCGGTGATGCCCCTCGAACGCGAGGGAGGACAGGCGCAGTTCATCGTCCACCAGCAACCCCCGGCACCCGCGGGGGCGGCGCTCGAGCCGCTGCTGCGCTGGATGGAGGAGAACGCCGGTCGCGAGCTCACGCTCGCCGACATCGCCTCCTACGCGGGCATGAGCGCCCGCACGGTCAACCGCCGCTTCCGGGAGCAGACCGGCACGTCTCCGCTCCAGTGGCTCCACCGGGCCCGTATCCGGCAGGCCCAGCACCTCCTGGAGACCACGACGCACCCGGTCGACCGGATCGCCGCGCAGGTCGGCTTCGGTTCACCGACCGCTTTCCGTGAACGCTTCAAGCGCCAGGTCGGCACCAGCCCGCAGGCGTACCGCCGGGCGTTCCGCGGCGGCGGACCGGCACCACGGGGAGGTCAGAAACCTCGCCCCGGCCGCAGCACCAGCCCCGGGTTGTAGGCTGCCAGCACCTTGTTCGCCCTGGCCAGAGTGGCGAGGGCGTGCTCGCGGTCCGCCTGGTCCTCGGCGCAGAACGGGGCGCGAAAACGACGCGCCTCGCGGGCCGCGCATTCGGCCTCGATCTCCGCCTGAAGCACGCCGAGCGGCATGCAGGACCCGATCAGTGCTGCGACCCCGTCGGGGATCGGGACGGGGACGAGGTTCGAGGCGGTCACGTGGGGGTCCTTTGCTGAGGGGTGCGCCGGTGTCGCCGGGCGCGGTGGTTGTCGCCCTCTATACGTACCGGACGGGCTTCACGGTTTGCCCTTCGGGATGTCTTATTGCTGCAACCGTTTGCCGCCGCTCCCCGATTGCTGGTACAGGAGCGGACCGCTGACCCCCGGTCAACCGGATCCTGACAACACCTCGGACAGGTCGTAGCGTACGGGCTCCTCCAGCTGCGCGTATGTGCAGGTGTCCGGAGTGCGGTCCGGCCGCCATCGCCGGAACTGGGCGGTGTGGCGGAAGCGGTCACCCTCCATATGGTCGTACGCGACCTCCACGACCCGCTCAGGCCGCAGTGCCACCCACGACAGGTCCTTCTTGCCCGACCAGCGGCTCGGCGCGCCGGGGAGCCTGGCTGACTGGTGCGCCGACTCGTCCGACCAGCGTGCCCAGGGGTGCTCAGCCGCATCATCCATCCGCAGCGGCTCCAGCTCCGCCGCCAGCTCCTCGCGACGCTTCATCGAGAACGCGGCGCAGACACCCACGTGCTGGAGGACGCCGCCGGCGTCGTGGAGACCGAGCAGCAGCGAGCCGACGACCGGCCCGCTCTTGTGGTGGCGGTAGCCCGCCACGACGACGTCCGCGGTGCGCTCGTGCTTGATCTTGTACATCAGGCGCACGTCCGGACGGTAAGGGAGATCGAGCGGCTTGGCGATCACCCCGTCCAGCCCGGCTCCCTCGTAGCGTTCGAACCATTCCGCCGCGACCGCCGTGTCCGTGGTGGCGGGCGCCAGATGCACCGGCTCGCCGGCGTCGGCCAGTGCCTCGGTGAGCAGGCCGCGGCGCTCCGTCAGCGGAGTGTCCAGCAGAGAGCGGTCGCCGAGCGCGAGCAGATCGAAGGCGACGAAGCTGGCCGGGGTGGTCTCGGCCAGCATCCGCACCCGGGAGTGTGCCGGGTGGATGCGCTCGGTGAGCCGGTCGAAGTCCAGCCTGCCCCCGTACGCGATCACGATCTCGCCGTCCATGACGCACCGCTGGGGCAGATTGCCGCGCAGGGCGTCGACCAGCTCGGGGAAGTAGCGGGTGAGCGGCTTTCCGGTACGACTGCCGATCACGATCTCCTCCCCGTCCCGGTGGACGATCGCGCGAAAGCCGTCCCACTTGGCCTCGTACTGCATCCCGGGCGGGATCTTGGCCACGGATTTGGCGAGCATCGGCTTCACGGGTGGCATCACCGGCAGGTCCATAGGGTGATTGTCGGGTATGCCTGCTATGCGAGGGAAGTCGGCACGACCTACGCTGGCGGACATGGCCACAGCGGTGGAACTGAACGTGGGGGAGCGGACCGTCCGTGTGTCCAATCCGGACAAGGTGTACTTCCCGGAGCGCGGGTACACCAAGCTCGACATGGTCCAGTACTACCTCGCCGTCGGCGACGGCATCACCCGTGCCCTGCGCGACCGCCCCACCACGCTCGAGCGCTACCCCGACGGAGTCGACGGAGAGTCCTTCTTCCAGAAGCGGGCTCCCAAGAACCTCCCCGACTGGATCCCCACCGCCCACATCACCTTCCCCAGCGGTCGCTCCGCCGACGAGCTGTGCCCGACGGAGCCGGCTGCCGTGATCTGGGCCGCCAACCTCGGAGCCATCACCTTCCACCCCTGGCCCGTGCGCCGCGACGACACCGACCACCCGGACGAACTGCGCATCGACCTCGATCCTCAGCCGGGCACCGACTACGCCGACGCCGTCCGTGCGGCTCACGAGCTGCGTGCCGTTCTGGACGAGGCAGGACTGCGGGGCTGGCCCAAGACCTCAGGCGGCAGAGGGCTGCATGTCTTCGTCCCGATGGAACCGCGCTGGACCTTCACCCAGGTGCGGCGGGCCGCGATCGCCTGCGGACGCGAGCTGGAGCGCCGTTTGCCGGACCGGGTGACCATCAAATGGTGGAAGGAAGAGCGCGGCGAGCGGATCTTCGTCGACTACAACCAGACCGCCCGCGACCGCACCATCGCCTCCGCCTACTCCGTGCGCCCCCGTCCGAACGCCCCGGTCTCCGCGCCCCTGCGCTGGGAGGAGATCGACGACGCCGTGCCGGAGGACTTCGACATCAAGACCATGCCCGCGCGGTACGCCGAAGTCGGCGATGTCCACGCCGACATGGACGACCACCGCTTCAGCCTGGACAGCCTGCTGGAACTGGCACGCCGGGACGAGGCCGACCACGGTCTGGGCGATCTTCCCTACCCGCCCGAGTACCCGAAGATGCCGGGCGAGCCGAAGCGGGTGCAGCCGAGCCGGGCCAAGCGTGAGAGCTGAGCCCCGCCCCCGGTAACGGCACGTCAGCGACGGTAGGTCTCACGGCACAAGGCCGTCAGCGTGGGGTCGGTGACCCCGTCGGACTCCTCGCAGAGATGGCCCATGCCGTACCCCGGCCGGGGCCCGGGGTACGGACGCCCGGTGTGCTGTGGAGCGCTGAGCCGGGGCGGGCGCGCCTTGGCAGGGGTGCGGCGCGGGGATGCCGGCTGTGCCTCGTGCCGCGCCGGCACCCGGCCGGGTTGCCGGGCCGCTCCCTGCCGCGGCGCCGCGGCCGCGGTCCCCGGCTCCGCGCCGTCCTGCTGTGGGGCGGAGTCCTGCTCCGGTGCGGTGCTGGCGAGTTCCTCGCGCACCGACGGGCGCCCGGGGGCGGGTCCCGGTGACGCCTGCGTACCGGCGTATGCCGGGGCGGCGGCCGTACTCGGCACGGGGGAGTGCGGAGTGCCGGACACGGAGACACAGCCGGTCGCGGAGAAGAGGGCGGCGAAGGTGACGGGAATGATCCGCAGGCGCATGCGTCCAGCCTGCCGCAACCGGGGCCGTGCGCGGTGGCGGCTCCCGGCGGGACCACCATGACGGGTGACCGGACGCACGCGTACCCATGACGGTACGTGCGGCCACGGGCAGCCGCGCGACACGAACACGAACGTCTCGCAAGCCGAACGGCCCGGCGGTAGGGTCCCGTTGGTGTCACTGACAGTGGACGCCGCCGTACGGGCGGTGGAATTCGCGGTGGCCGCGTGTTCGTTGAGCACTTGTTGACGTCTTGTTTATCGCCCCCGGGCAGTGTGTGCGGCATGCCGATCAACACCACGACGACGACCGCCACCATCACCGCCATCGACACCGAACTCGCCTGGCAGGAAACGGCCCTGTGCGCCCAAGTCGGCCCCGAGCTGTTCTTCCCCGCCCCCGGTTCCTCCACAAGCGAGGCCAAGCAGCTCTGCGGAGCCTGCGAAGGACGGGTGGCGTGCCTGGAGTACGCGCTGGCGAACGACGAGCGGTTCGGGGTGTGGGGCGGTCTGTCGGAGAAGGAGCGGGGACGGCTGCGGCGGGCTCAGAACGGGGTCGGCGCACACGCGCCTGCGCCGCGGTAGACGCCGGGAATATCGGGGTGCCGAGCGTCGGTGCACCTCATTACGATCGACGGGTATGACAGACCGGATCACGGACGAGGAGCTGGCGGCGTTCGCCGGCATCGTCGGACGACTGCGAGCACTGCCCCTGGACGACCCCCAGCGGATGCGTGGCGAGGAACTCGCCGCGACCTTCGCCAAGGAGAGCCGCAACAAGCGGCGCAAGGCTGTTCGGCAGGCCCGCTCCGACGCCGATGCCGTGCTCAGTGCCGCCACCGCGACCGGCGGCCTCGACCGACGTGAGGACAGCGCGCTGGCGATGCGCGTGGGCAGCCCCGGGGACTTCCTGAAACCGCGGCACTGCTACGTCTGCAAGTCGCTGTACCGGCAGGCTGATGCCTTCTACCACCGTCTGTGCCCCTCCTGCGCCCGGGACAACGCTGCCCGGCGCACCATGCACACGGACCTGACCGGCCGCAGGGTCCTGCTCACGGGCGGGCGGGTGAAGATCGGATTCCAGCTCGCGCTGATGATGCTCCGCGACGGCGCCGAGGTGATCGTCACCAGCCGTTTCCCGCAGGACACCTTGCGCCGCTTCGAAGCCGCCGGCGGCAGCGAGCAGTGGATGGGGCGCCTGACCGTCGCCGCCGTCGACCTGCGCGATCCCCGCCAGGTGCTCGGGCTGTGCGATCTGCTGCGTGCGGACGGCAGGCCCCTGGACATCCTCGTCAACAACGCGGCCCAGACGATACGCAGACCCCCTGAGTCCTACGCCCTGCTCGCGGCGGGCGAGGGAGGCGCACCCTCGCCCGGCGTGCTCGCCGCGCCCGGATACGCCACGGTGACGGCGGTAGGCGGGCCGTCGGGCTCACTGGAGCGGGTACTCGCCGACGCGGGTACGGCAGACACCGTAGTCACGGGGGGTACAGCGGGCGCAGTGGACACCGCAGGCACGGTGGACGCAGCGGGCACGGACGAGGCCGGGCTGCTGCCCGACCCGTCCCCGGTCAATTCGTGGTCCGCGCGCATCGGCGAGCTCGACGCGGCCGAGATCCTGGAGACCCAGCTGGTCAACGCCCTGGCGCCGGCGCTGTTCTGCGACCGGCTGCTGCCGCTGCTGCTCGCCTCACCGCACCCGCGCCGCTACATCGTCAACGTCTCGGCGGTCGAGGGCCGCTTCGCCGTACGCAACAAGACCGGCGGGCATCCGCACACCAACATGGCCAAGGCGGCCCTCAACATGCTCACCCGCACCAGTGCCGCCGAACTCGCCGCGCAGGGCGTCCACATGTGCAGTGTGGACACGGGCTGGATCACGGACGAGAATCCCGCCCCGCGCAAGGCGCGCATCGCGGCGGCCGGTACGCGTACGCCGCTGGACATCGTCGACGGCGCCGCGCGGGTGTACGACCCCATCGTGCGAGGTGAGGCGGGTGCCCCGGTGTCCGGGGTCTTCCTCAAGGACTACCAGGAGGCCGCCTGGTGACCCGAAGGGAGTCCGTGCGGCGGGTCAGCCCGCCGCACGGGCCGCCATCCGGGCCTTGCGTGCCGCCAGCTTCTCGTCGAACTTGCTGGCCTCCGCATCCAGACCGCCCATGTAGAAGCCCAGCTCCTCCTGGGCCTTGCGGCCTTCGGGACCGAGGCCGTCGATCTCCAGCACCTTCAGGAAACGCAGCACCGGCTGCAGCACGTCGTCATGGTGGATGCGCAGGTTGTAGATCTCGCCGATCGCCATCTGTGCCGCGGCCCGTTCGAAACCGGGCATTCCGTGTCCCGGCATCCTGAAGTCGACCACGACGTCCCGCACGGCCTGCATCGTCAGATCGGGCGCGAGCTCGAAGGCGGCGCTCAGCAGATTCCGGTAGAAGACCATGTGCAGGTTCTCGTCGGTGGCGATCCGCGCGAGCATCCGGTCGCACACCGGGTCGCCCGACCGGTGGCCGGTGTTGCGGTGCGAGATCCGCGTCGCCAGCTCCTGGAAGGAGACGTACGCGACGGAGTGCAGCATCGAGTGCCGGTTGTCGGACTCGAAGCCCTCGGACATGTGCGCCATCCGGAACTGCTCCAGCTTGTCCGGATCGACCGCGCGTGAGGCGAGCAGGTAGTCCCGCATGACGATGCCGTGCCGGCCCTCCTCGGCGGTCCAGCGGTGCACCCAGGTGCCCCAGGCGCCGTCACGGCCGAAGAGCGAGGCGATCTCGTGGTGGTAGCTCGGGAGGTTGTCCTCGGTGAGGAGGTTCACCACGAGGGCGATCTTGCCGATGTCGGTCACCTTGGACTGGCTCGGGTCCCAGGGCTCGCCGTCCTCGAAGAAGCCCGGGAAGTTCCGCCCGTCACTCCACGGCACGTACTCGTGCGGCATCCAGTCCTTGGTGGCCTTGAGGTGCCGGTTGAGCTCCTTCTCCACCACTTCTTCCAGCGCGTACAGCAGCCGGGCGTCCGTCCAGGCTTCCGAACTGCCGAGATGGGGAGAGGTGATCGTCACGGGTGCTCCTGGGGACGCGGAGAGTGCTCGAAGATGCTCGGGGGGTGAGCGGGGCGTGCAGCCGCAGGCGATCCACCGCACGCTGGTACGGATGGCTACCTACGGCTTCGTAGGTTACGAAACCGTAGGTTAAGCACACGGTCGGCCGACGGCCAAGCCCGTGTCCGTTATGTACTGTTACAACAGGTCAGGAATGCAGGTCACGAAGCCGCACCGAGAGGCAGGTCACGCAGCCCTCGAGCTTCTCGAACTCGCCGATGTCGACGAGAACCGGGTCGTAGCCGAGATCCGCGAACAAATCCGCCGTCTTCGGGGCGCTCGCCGCCATGAGCAGCTTGTCGCCGCCGAGCAGCACCACATGCGACCCCGGCTCCTCCGGCACCGGCATGAACCGGGGGAAAAGAGCGGGCTGGTCCACCAGCGGCTCGTACCCGATGACGGTGCCGTCCGGCAGCGCGGTGACGGCCGACTTCAGATGGAGCACCTTCGAGAGGGGCACGGGCACCACACGTGCGCCGAGCGGCTCGAAGACGGCTCGCAGCTGCTGGATCCCATCGGCGTTGGTGCGGCCACCGCGGCCCACGTAGATCGTCTCGCCGACCTTGAGCACATCGCCGCCGTCGAGGGTGCCTGGCCCCCACACCCAGTTCACCGAGCAGCCGAGCCGCGCCAGGGTCTCCTCGACGGCGACCGTCTCGGGCCTGCGCGACTCGGCCCCCGAACGGGCGATCAGCGCCACATTCCGGAACATCACCACGGTGTCCTCGACGAACACCGAGTCGGGGCAGTCGTCGGCGGCCTCGGTTTCGACCGTCTCCCAGCCGTGCCGGCGCAGGGCGTCCGCGTAGGCCTCCCACTGGGCGAGCGCCGCCGCCGAGTCGACGGGGCGACGCTCGATATGGGTGACCAGTCCCTCGGCCAGGCGCGGACTCGGGCGTCGGATCAGGGCTTTTCTGCTCGGCACGGAGTCTCCTGAGCGGGCTCGGGGCGGACGGGGCGCGCCCGCCCATCATTAGCCGCACCTGCCCGTTCGAGTAAAGACCCGTACCGGTACAGCCGCGACGTGAACCCGCGACGTGACACCCGGACGGCGCGAACCGCACCCGCACGGCGCGACCCGCACGGTCTGCCGGATGCGCCGCCCTCGCGCCGTTCCGTCGCCCCCTCGGGCCTGCTCGCGCCCGCTACTCCGCCGCCGGGTCCGCCCACACCTCCTCCCGGGTCGTCGGCCGCAGCTCACCGTCGAGCAGCAGCCAGCGAGTGATCCCCAGGGCATCCAGGAACCGGACATCGTGACTGGCGACGATCAGCGCACCCTCGTACGCCTCCAGTGCCGCCGTCAGACTTCGCACACTCGCCATGTCCAGGTTGTTCGTCGGCTCGTCCAGCATCAGCAACTGCGGGGCGGGCTCAGCGAGCAGCAGCGCGGCCAGCGCGGCACGGAAGCGCTCGCCGCCCGAGAGCGTCCCCGTGGCGCGGTCCGCCCGTGCCCCCTTGAACAGGAACCGCGCGAGCCGCGCCCGGATCGCGTTGTCCGTCGCCGCGGGGGCGAAGCGGGCCACGTTCTCGACCACGCTCAGCTCGTCGTCGAGCACATCCAGCCGCTGTGGCAGGAAACGCCACGGCACCTGCGTCTCCACCTCGCCGGCGACCGGATCGAGTTCCCCCGAGATCGTGCGCAGCAGTGTCGTCTTCCCTGCGCCGTTGCGACCGACGAGGGCGATACGTTCCGGGCCGCGCAGCTCGAACCCACCCGCGATGCGGGTGCCGTGCGCCAGCTCCAGGTCGGTCAGCCGCAGCACCCCCAGGCCAGGATGCACCTTGGTGTAGGGCAGCTCGATACGGATCTCGTCGTCGTCACGCACCGCCTCCGCCGCCTCGGCGAGCCGTCCCTTCGCCTCGTCGAGTTTCCCGGTGTGCATGATGCGGTGCTTGCCCGCCGATACCTGGGCCTGCCGCTTGCGCTCTCCCATCACCACCTTGGGTTCGCGTTTGCTGTCGTACATCTTCTGCCCGTAGCGCTTGCGGCGGGCCAGCTTGATGTGGGCATCGGCCAGCTCCCGCTTCTGACGTTGCACGTCGGCCTCCGCGACGCGGACCATGCGCTCGGCGGCCTGCTGTTCCACCGCCAGGGCTTCCTCGTAGTCCGAGTAGCCGCCGCCGTACCAGGTGACCTCGCCCTCGCGGAGATCGGCGATCTGGTCGACCCGTTCGAGGAGTTCACGGTCATGGCTGACCACGACCATCAACCCGGACCAGGACTCCACCGCCTCGTACAGCCGGCCGCGTGCGTACAGATCCAGATTGTTGGTGGGCTCGTCGAGGAGCAGCACGTCCGGGCGCGCCAGCAGCAGAGCCGCCAGCCGCAGCAGGACACTCTCGCCGCCGGACAGTTCACCGATGGTGCGGTCGAGTCCCACGCGGCCGAGCCCGAGCCGGTCGAGCGTGCCGCAGGCCCGCTCCTCCACGTCCCAGTCGTCGCCGACGGTGGTGAAGTGCTCCTCGCGGACATCCCCGGACTCGATGGCGTTCAGGGCGGCACGGGTGGCCGCGATCCCGAGCGCCTCGTCGACGCGCAGCGCCGTGTCGAGCACCAGGTTCTGCGGCAGATAGCCGACCTCGCCGGCCACGCGCACCGAGCCTTCCGCAGGAGCGAGTTCACCCGCGAGCAGCCGTAGCAGGGTGGACTTCCCGGAGCCGTTGAGACCGATCAGACCTGTCCTGCCGGGCCCGGCTGCGAGGTGGAAGTCCTCGAAGACCGGGGTGCCGTCGGGCCAGGCGAAGGACAGCGAGGTGCAGGTGATGGAAGGGGCGGAAGTAGACATACGGGTCTCCCTGTTGCGGTGGAAGGAGGGTGAGCAACGGGTGAGACACCGGTCGGGCAACGCGGAACCCTGGTCCGGAGAAACGGGACGATACGGCTCGTACGCCGAGGTCGCACACGGCACGCGGGCAAAGGCCGCGTCGCACGGTGTCTCAAGACCTCAGACGAGCAACGTCCTTCTCCGATCAGTGACAACAGGGACGATGAGGAAGCTACGCCCGGGCGGGCGGCCGGGCAACCGAATTAGCCGGGAAGCCGGGGACCGGGAAAGGTCAGCAGGCCCCGCCGCCCATCAGCTCGGCGAGATCCCCGTCGAGATCGAGGAACAGATGCTCATGGCCCTGTGGGACCAGCCCGTCGACCCGCTCCAGGAACTCCCGCAGCTCGGAGGTCCGGATATGCACCATCGCGGTGCCCTCGGGGGCGTGGAACTCGACCACGGTCCGATCCCACCCGTACGGCCGCACCCGTACGTCGCCCACACCCGCGGGTTCCTCCATGCCCGCGGCGAGCAGCTCACGCGAGAAGGCCCAGGACACCTCTGTGCCCTCCAGGGTCGCCGGAGCGGGGAACTCCATGCTCACCGCGAACGGATCCGCACGGTCGTAGCGAAGAGTGGTGGGCACGGACTCCATCTTCGGGGCCGACGCGACCAGTCGGGCCTGAACGGCCTGCTCGATGATGCTGGACACGTCCTGCTTCCTCTCGTCATTGCGGCGCGACGCCTCTTCGCGCTCAGGAAGACGACGTCCGGGCATATTCCGTGCATCGGCCGGGCGATCTCGGCCGCGTGAGCTGCGTCACCGGCGGGAGCCCGGGCCGGCGAGGCGGTCTGGACCCGCCGTCTCCGGTGCACTACGTTCGCGCGCCATGACCTCACAGGGGAAGTCACAGGGGACGACGAGACGAATGGTTTCCATGGGCCTGTGCGGGGCGGCGCTGGCCGCCGTCCTCGCCGCACCGGCGCAGGCACAGGCGGCGGGAACAGCGGTCCCGGCGCACTGGGAGCTCAAGCAGACCGGCACGGACGCACGGTTCCGCGGGCTCGCGGCCGTCAGCCGGAACACCGCCTGGGTCGCGGGCTCCAAGGGCACGGTGGTGCGTACCACCGACGGCGGGCGCAGCTGGCGAAACGTCTCGCCGCCCGGCGCGGGCGAGCTGGAATTCCGGGACGTCGAGGCCTTCGACGGCCGGCGCGCCGTGGTGCTGGCCATCGGCGAGGGGGAGGCGTCCCGGGTGCTGCGTACCAGCGACGGAGGAGCCACCTGGACCGAGTCGTTCCGCAACACCGACCCGAAGGCGTTCTACGACTGCCTCACCTTCTTCGACAGCCGCCACGGTCTCGCCATGAGCGACCCGGTCGACGGCGCGTACCGGATCCTGTCGACCGGCGACGGCGGGAAGTCCTGGAAGGTGCTGCCGAGCACCGGTATGCCCGCCGCCCAGCCGGGCGAGGCGGGTTTCGCGGCGAGCGGCCAGTGCCTGGTGAGCTCAGGACCGAGGGACGTGTGGCTGGCCACCGGAGGCGGTGCCACCGCCCGCGTCCTGCACTCCGCCGACCGCGGGCTGCACTGGACCGTGTCCGAGTCCACGATTCCGGCCGGGGACCCGGCACGGGGGGTCTTCGCACTGGCCTTCCGCGACCGCGGGCACGGGCTCGCGGTCGGCGGCGACTACCGCACCGGCCAGGCATCACCGCAGGCAGGCGCGGTGACCGGAGACGGCGGCCGGAGCTGGCGGCAGGCAACCACACCCCCCGCGGCGTACCGCTCGGGTGTCGCCTGGCTCCCGCACAGCCGTTTCGCGGCCCTCGCCGTCGGCCCCACCGGCACGGACCTGACGACGGACGGCGGCCGCAACTGGCGCACCGTCGACACCGGGTCCTTCGACACCGTCGACTGCACGCCGGACTTCGGGTGCTGGGCGTCGGGCGAGAAGGGCAGGGTCGCCCGGCTGGAGCCGGGGAGTGAGGTGACTCCGGGGAGCTCGTGACCTCGGTCCGGGCGCGGTTCAGCAGCGTCACCCTGCCGGTCAGCGGGTAGCGCGGGGTCGCCGACCGCCGCGCTCCCCGACGGCCGCCGTGAACACCGCCGCCCGCGGCGTTGCCCTCTTCGCCCCTGACGCTGCGGGCTTCCCAGCGAGCCGAGTACCTTGCCGACCGCGAGGCCGCCCGCGCCGCATCCACCGAGGAGGCCGTGAGCCTCATGGACCGGCTCCTGGTGGCGGAATCGGCGGCGCTCACCCTCGGCCGCGAGGCCAACCGCGCCGCCGTACGGGGGACGGGTGCCAGACGCGCGGCGGAGGCGGGGCGGAGGAGATGTGGGAGCGGCTCAGAGCGGCCATGGACTCGATCCCCGAGGGCGAGTACGAGCGACTGCGACGCGTCGGCGTCCGGCGGGGGTCACAGCGTCGACGCGACCCACCCGCCGACCCACCTCAGGCGTGCCTGCCTGCTTGTCGGGCCCTCCCACGGCGCCGCGGTGGTGCTGGACGACGACCGGGGCCGGCGCATCGCCGCCGAACTCGCCGGAGCCCGCGCCTCAGTGGCCCGCCGCATCGTCCGGGACGGCTTCGGCGGTTAGTCGCCCGGGACGGAGTCCCGGGCGAACCGGAAGGTCAGGTCCTGTCCGGGAGTTGCTGCCGGTACGGCGCAAGCTCCGCGGCCGTCTTCGTCGCGTAGAACTCCGTGATGCGGTACTCGCCCACCCCTCCGCTGATGAAGGGATCGGCCCGGATGAGCTCCTCGACGCGTGCGCGGTCGTCCCCGACGGCAAGCAGCACCCCGCCGTCACGTGGGTTCTTGCGTCCGGAGGCGATGACGACACCGTCCTGGTACAGGGCGTCGAGCCACTCCACATGCGCGCCGAGGAGTTCGTCGACCCGCTCGACGGGCGCGGTATAGGTCAGTTCCAGTACGAACATGATCGGAAGACTAGCGGGCGCCGGGGGAACCCACGATCACGCGCCAGCCGCACAGGATCCTGAGGGCACCCTCGCGCCTGATCCAGCACCGGCCGTGGGCGAGAAGTCCCGCCCGCGAGCCCCGCACCCCGGGCGGACGGCGCTACTGCTCCATCACGGCCTAGGCTGGAGCCATCATGACCACCTTGAGGACACCCGCCGACGAGGCCGAGGCCCGCGCCATCCAGGACGAACTGCGCGCCCGGGTCGTGCTCGACGAGCCCGGACCCCCGCCCGGCACCGGACGGGTCACCGGGGTCGACGTGGCATATGACGACGCGCGCGATGTCGTCGTGGCGGCTGCCGTGGTGCTCGACGCCGGCAGTCTCACCGTGGTCGAGGAGGCCACGGCGACGGCTCGGGTCGACTTCCCCTACATACCGGGGCTGCTTGCCTTCCGCGAGGTCCCGACCGTGCTGGCCGTCCTGGAGTCGCTGAAGAGCGACCCGGGCCTCGTCGTCTGCGACGGCTACGGCCGCGCGCATCCGCGCCGCTTCGGGCTGGCCAGCCATCTCGGGGTGCTGACGGACCTTCCCGTGATCGGGGTCGCCAAGAACCCGTTCACCTTCGCGGCCGCCGTCCCGGGCCCCCGGCGCGGTGACACCTCACCGCTGCTCGCGGACGACGGCGAGGAACTCGGACGGGCACTGCGTACCCGGGACGGTGTCAAGCCGGTCTACGTGTCCGTCGGGCACCGCGTCTCCCTGGACAACGCCTGTGCCCATACGCTCGCCCTGGCGCGGGACTTCCGGCTCCCGGAGTCGACCCGGCGGGCGGATGCGCTGTGCCGCCGCGCCCTGCGTGCGGCGACAGCCTGAACGTTACGCCCCGTCAGCTGCCGGGGATGCCGTCAGATCAAGCTCGCCGACGGTCTGGCCGCCGCTCTCCTCCCCCGTCGGCCGGAACCCGAGCCCGAGGTAGAACGCTCCGGGGCCGTCCTCGCCGGGGTGCCAGGTCGTGGTGAGGCGGCTGCCGCCGCGGCGGCGGATCTCGGCCGCCACGGATGCAACCGCGAAGCGCCCGTAGCCACGGCCCTGTTCGCCGGCGGCGATGTTCAGGCGCCAGAGCCCCGAGCGTATGTCGGTGCCCGTCTTGCCGGCGGTCCAGTCGCTGTCGAAGAAGGCCATGAGGAACCCGACCGCCCGGTCGCCGTCGACGATCAGCCGGGGCCAGGCCTCCGGGTGCACATAGGCTTCGGCGAGCGACTTCACCACCGGAGCGACCCGGTGCTCCTGGTCCGGGCGCACCTGGATGCCGAGAGCGGTGTCGATGTTGGCTGCGGTGATCTTCTCCAGTCGGAGCTCTGGTGTCATCCCTCCAGAGTAGAAGAGTGGATCAAGCGGTCTCCAGGCGTCATCCCCCCGCAGCGGCCTGCCTCTCAGCGCCGATCGGCGACCCGGAAGGTGATTCCCGCCGCGCGCAGCCGCTCCAGCAGCGCGTCGCCCATCGCGACGGCTGTGGTGACCTGGCCGGCGGCCGGCGGCAGTTCGTCGAACGCGAGGCTGAGGGCGCACTCGGCGAGGATCTTCGCCGTCTCGCCATAACCCGGATCGCCGCCCGAGACCTCCGTGAAGACCCGCTGCCCGCCGCCTTCACCCACGAAGCGGATCTGGAACCAGCTCCGTTCACGCTGCTCGGCGCTCGGTCCGCGCCCGGGCTCGTATCGGCTCATCAGCCAGGTGCGGGCGGGCGGGAGCTGGGCCAGCGCCGCGAGGGCGCCGAGTGCGAAGGGGGCGCCGAGTGCCATGGGGAGCGTCTTGACCGAGGCGTAGTGCCGGTACTGGAAGTCGGGGCCGTAGCGGCGAAGCCGCCGTGCCGAGCGGGTCACCACCTGCGGGTCCAGGGTGGGCAGCGGCAGCGCCCAGGTGCCGGTCTCCTTGCTGAACCGGGGTACGGCCAGCGGGGCCCCGGCCCTGCGGCCCACCAGCCGGGGCTCGTGCAGCCGCCGCTCACGCGCGGCACTCAGGGCATGTCGCTGGCGCCCGATCGCGGTGATCGCGGAGGCGAGGGTGCCTCCGGAGATCAGCCCTCCCGCGCGCACAAAGCCGTCCACACGCAACGGCACGTCCTCCGGCAGCTGCTGAACCGTGAAATAAGCGCCCAGGTCGTGCGGTACCGAGTCGAAACCACACGAATGGACGATCCGGGCCCCGGTCTCGCGGGCCCTGGCGTCATGCCGTACGAACATCGTGTCCACGAACTCGGGCTCGCCCGTGAGGTCGGCGTAGTCCGTGCCGGCCTCGGCACAGGCGGCCACCAGTGGCTCTCCGTACCAGACATACGGGCCCACGGTCGTGGCCACCACGTGCGTGGACTCGGCGAGCTCACGCAGCGCCGCCGAATCCGAGGCGTCGGCGACGATCAGGGGCAGGTCCTCGCAGCCGGGATGGACCTCCGCGAGTCGCTGACGGAGCTGCTCCAGCTTGGCCCGGCTGCGCCCGGCGACGGCCCAGCGGCAGCCCTGCGGCGCGTGTGCGGCGAGGTACTCCGCGGTGAGCGTGCCGACGAAGCCGGTCGCTCCGAAGAGCACGATGTCGTACAGCCGCTCCGGCTCGTTCTGCCTGTTCACGCTGACCCCTTCAGCTGCTGCCCCGGGCCTCGTCCGGCCGATCCCGACGGGCTGATCGAACGGACACGGGGCTGTGCCCCGCGCCGATGCCGATGGGCGAGGCTAGCGTGAGCCGTGCGCATCCGTGCGACCGGGAGGACCAGATGGCGGCACCACCGAAGGCGGCGATGGCGAAATGGGAGAAGGTACGGTCCTTTGCCCTGGGCTTGCCCGGCGCCACCGAGGAGTTCCCCTGGGGTGAGACGGTGGCGAAGGTCAACAAGAAGGTCTTCGTCTTCATGGGGATGACCGACGGGAGTCATCCGCTGGGCGTCGGGGTGAAGCTGAAGGACGAGGTCCTGCATGCGCACGCCCTGTCTTGCCCGGGAGCCCAGCCGTCCGGTTACGGCCTCGGCAAAGCCGGCTGGGTGCAGATCCCGTTGGGCGGGAAGGGCGCTCCCGCTGCCGACGTGCTGTGCGACTGGGTGGGGGAGAGCTATCGCACGATCGCTCCGAAGAAGCTGGTCGCTCAGCTCGACGCGGACCGCTGAACCCCGGGTCCGGCCCGCCGCCCCGAGAAAAACCAAGCGCTTGCTCGTCTCAGGGGCTTGTGCGGAGTGGAACACGTTCTTAACATCACTGATGTTACATCAGTTGTGTCATAGTGCTGGGGGCTTCATGGCAGCCACAGGGAACGGTCCGCAGGGCGGTCCGCTCGCAGGGGTACGCGTGGTCGAATTGGCCGGAATCGGCCCCGGCCCGTTCGCCGCGATGCTGCTCGCCGACCTCGGTGCCGATGTCGTACGGGTCGACCGCCCCGGCGGTGCGGGACTGGCCATCGACCCGGCCTATGACCTCACGAACCGCAACAAAAGGTCCGTACTGATCGACCTCAAGGCAGACGGCGGTGCCGAGCGGGTGCTCGATCTGGTCGAGCGCGCCGATGTGCTGATCGAGGGCTACCGGCCAGGGGTCGCCGAGCGCCTCGGTGTCGGCCCCGACCACTGCCACGCCCGCAACCCCAAGCTGGTGTACGGACGGATGACCGGTTGGGGCCAGGACGGCCCGCTCGCCCAGCGAGCCGGTCATGACATCTCCTACATCGCCATCACCGGCACCCTCGGCATGATCGGCAAACCGGACGAGCCGCCCGTCCTGCCCGCCAACCTCGTGGGCGACTACGCGGGGGGCTCGCTCTACCTCGTCATCGGCCTGCTCGCCGCACTCCAGCACGCCCGCACCCCGGGCGGCTCGGGCCAGGTGGTGGACGCCGCCATCGTCGACGGCGCGGCCCATCTCGCCACCATGATCCACGGGATGGTGGCGGCGGGCGGCTGGCAGGACCGCCGCGGCAGCAACCTCCTCGACGGCGGCTGCCCCTTCTACGGGAACTACGAGACCGCGGACGGGCAGTACATGGCCGTCGGGGCCCTTGAGCAGCAGTTCTACGACGAGTTCATCGAGCTGCTCGGACTGACTGGGGAGGTCCCCGCCCGCAAGGAATTCGACCGCTGGGGCGAGCTGCGCGCAGCCGTCGCCGCTCGCTTCCGCACCAGGACCCGCGAGGAATGGACCGCCGTCTTCGAGGGCTCCGACGCCTGCGTGGCGCCCGTGCTCTCCCTGCGCGAGGCACCGGCGCATCCGCATCTGGCGGCCCGTGGCACCTTCACCGACCACGGGGGCATCACCCAGCCGGCTCCCGCTCCCCGGTTCTCCGCCACACCGGGCGAGGTGCGCCGTGGTCCGGCCCGGCCCGGCGCGGACGCCGAGGAGGTCGCACGCGACTGGGGCGTACCGAGCGTCCTGAACCGGGGTGGGGCGAAGTGATGGGGTCGACGCGACCGACGCGACCGATGGACGACCTGGTGGAACCGACGCAACCGATGGACGACCTGGTGGAACTGGGGGCAGCGCGATGAAGCGGCAGATCTTCGGCGCCGAGCACGACGCATTCCGTGAGACGGTCCGCACCTTCCTCGCCAAGGAGGTGCTGCCGCACTACGAGCAGTGGGAGCAGGACGGCATCGTCCCGCGCGGCGCCTGGCTGGCCGCGGGCAGGCAGGGACTGCTCGGTCTCGCCGTGCCCGAGGAGTACGGCGGCGGCGGGACCACGGACTTCCGCTACAGCGCCGTACTGGCCGAGGAGTTCACCCGGGCCGGTGTCGCCGGACTCGCCGTGGGCCTGCACAACGACGTCATCGGCCCGTACCTCACCTCCCTGGCCACCGACGAGCAGAAGCGGCGCTGGTTGCCGGGGTTCTGTACCGGCGAGATCATCACCGCCATCGCCATGACCGAGCCGGGTGCGGGCTCCGACCTCCAGGGCATCCGCACCATGGCCGAGGACCGCGGTGACCACTGGCTGCTGAACGGCTCCAAGACGTTCATCTCCAACGGCATCCTCTCCGACCTCGTGATCGTCGTGGCGAAGACCACTCCCGCGGGCGGGGCCAGAGGGCTGTCCCTGCTGGTCGTGGAGCGCGGTATGGAGGGCTTCGAGCGGGGTCGCAACCTCGACAAGATCGGCCAGAAGGCGCAGGACACCGCCGAGCTGTTCTTCAACGACGTACGGGTGCCCAAGGAGAACCTGCTCGGGGAGCTCAACGGCGCCTTCGGACATCTGATGACCAACCTCGCCCAGGAGCGGCTGAACATCGCCGTCGCCGGAATCGCCGCCGCCGAGTCCCTGCTGGAGATCACCACGCGGTACGTGAAGGAGCGCGAGGCCTTCGGACGGCCGCTGGCCAAGCTCCAGCACATCCGCTTCGAGATCGCGGAGATCGCCACGGAGTGCGCCGTCACCCGGGCGTTCCTGGACCGCTGCATCGAGGACCACACCAAGGGGGAACTCGACGCCGTGCACGCGTCGATGGCCAAGTGGTGGGCCACCGAGTTGCAGAAGCGGGTCGCCGACCGCTGCCTCCAGCTGCACGGAGGATACGGATACATGACCGAGTACCGCGTCGCCAAGGCGTTCACGGACGGCCGTATCCAGACCATCTACGGCGGCACCACGGAGATCATGAAGGAGATCATCGGCCGTTCCCTGCTCGCGTGACCGCCGTGCCGCTCTCCAGGCTCCTCCCGCCGTACCGGCTCATCTGCCTCCCGACACCTCACCCTCACCCTCACCCCCGACCGCCCCGACTGCGCACCCCGCATTCGTGATGCGAAAGGCTCTGTCTTGAGTACCGAAGCGTTTGTGTACGACGCGATCCGCACCCCGCGCGGACGCGGCAAGGCCAACGGCGCCCTGCACGGCACCAAGCCGATCGACCTCGTCGTCGGCCTGATCCACGAGATCCAGGCCCGCTTCCCGTCGCTGGACCCCGCCGCCGTCGACGACATCGTGCTCGGTGTCGTCGGCCCGGTCGGCGACCAGGGCTCCGTCATCGCCCGGATCGCCGCCATTGCCGCCGGACTTCCCGACACCGTCGCCGGCGTACAGGAGAACCGCTTCTGCGCCTCGGGCCTGGAAGCCGTCAACATGGCGGCGATGAAGGTCCGCTCCGGCTGGGAGGACCTGGTGCTCGCGGGCGGCGTCGAGTCGATGTCCCGTGTGCCGATGGGCTCGGACGGCGGCGCCTGGTTCGCCGACCCGATGACCAACTTCGACACCAACTTCGCCCCGCAGGGCATCGGCGCCGACCTGATCGCGACCATCGGCGGCTTCACCCGCCGCGACGTGGACGAGTACGCCGCGCTCTCCCAGGAGCGGGCCGCCGCGGCCTGGAAGGACGGGCGCTTCGACCGGTCCGTCGTCCCGGTCAAGGACCGCAACGGACTGGTCGTCCTCGACCACGACGAGCACATGCGCCCGGGCACCACGGCGGACTCGCTGGCCTCGCTCAAGCCGTCGTTCGCGACGATCGGCGAGATGGGCGGGTTCGACGCCGTCGCGCTCCAGGAATACCACTGGGTGGAGAAGATCGACCACGTCCACCACGCGGGCAACTCCTCCGGCATCGTGGACGGTGCCTCGCTCGTCGCGATCGGCTCCAAGGAGGTCGGCGAGCGCTACGGGCTCAGGCCCCGCGCCCGGATCGTCTCCGCCGCGGTCTCCGGCTCCGAGCCCACCATCATGCTCACGGGACCGGCGCCCGCCACCCGCAAGGCCCTCGCGAAGGCCGGGCTGACCATCGACGACATCGACCTGGTCGAGATCAACGAGGCGTTCGCCGCGGTCGTCCTGCGCTTCGTCGAGGACATGGGGCTCTCCCTGGACAAGGTCAACGTCAACGGCGGAGCGATCGCGCTCGGCCACCCCCTGGGCGCCACCGGGGCGATGATCCTCGGCACGCTCATCGACGAGCTGGAGCGCCAGGACAAGCGCTACGGCCTGGCCACGCTGTGCGTCGGCGGCGGCATGGGCATCGCCACCATCGTCGAGCGCATCTGAGCGTCCCGTCCCTCCCGCCCCTGATCCTTCCCGCATACGGAGAAGCAGCAATGACAGCAACGCCGACGAGCTCCACCATCCGCTGGGAGCAGGACGAGACCGGGGTCGTCACCCTCGTCCTCGACGACCCCAACCAGTCCGCCAACACCATGAACCGGGCCTTCCAGGAGTCCATCGCGGCCATCGCCGACCGCGCTGAGGCCGAGAAGGACACGATCCGCGGCATCATCTTCACCTCCGCCAAGAAGACGTTCTTCGCGGGCGGCGACCTCAAGGACATGATCCAGGTCGGCCCCGAGCACGCACAGGAGACCTTCGACCTGGGCATGGGCATCAAGCACGCCCTGCGCCGCATCGAGACCCTCGGCAAGCCCGTCGTCGCCGCCATCAACGGCGCCGCGCTCGGCGGCGGTTACGAGATCGCCCTCGCCTGTCACCACCGCATCGCCCTCGACGCGCCCGGCTCCAAGCTCGGCCTGCCCGAGGTGACCCTCGGCCTGCTTCCTGCCGGTGGCGGTGTCACCCGCACCGTACGGCTCATGGGCATCGCCGACGCGCTGCTGAAGGTGCTCCTCCAGGGCACCCAGTACGCGCCGCAGCGGGCGCTGGAGAACGGCCTCGTCCACGAGATCGCCGCCACCCCCGAGGACATGCTGGCCAAGGCACACGCCTTCATCGACGCGCACCCCGAGTCGCAGCAGCCCTGGGACGTCAAGGGCTACAGGATCCCGGGCGGCACGCCGTCGAACCCGAAGTTCGCCGCCAATCTGCCCGCCTTCCCGGCCAACCTGAAGAAGCAGCTGAACGGCGCCCCCTACCCGGCCCCGCGCAACATCCTCGCCGCCGCGGTCGAGGGCTCCCAGGTGGACTTCGAGACCGCCCAGGTCATCGAGGCGCGCTACTTCACCGATCTGCTCACCGGGCAGACCGCGAAGAACATGATCCAGGCGTTCTTCTTCGACCTCCAGGCCGTCAACTCCGGAGCCAGCCGGCCCAAGGGGATCGAGCCGCGCCAGGTCCGCAAGGTGGCCGTGCTCGGCGCCGGGATGATGGGCGCGGGCATCGCGTACTCCTGCGCCAGGGCCGGTATCGAGGTCGTCCTCAAGGACGTCAGCGTCGACGCCGCCCAGCGTGGCAAGGACTACTCGGTGAAGCTGCTCGACAAGGCACTGAGCCGGGGACGCACCACCGAGGCCAAGCGCGACGCGCTGCTCGCCCGGATCACCCCCACCGGCGACCCGGCCGACCTCGCGGGTTGCGACGCGGTGATCGAGGCGGTCTTCGAGGACTCGTCGCTCAAGCACAAGGTGTTCCAGGAGATCCAGGACATCGTGGAGCCGGACGCCCTGCTCTGCTCCAACACCTCCACGCTGCCGATCACCCTCCTCGCGGAGGGCGTGGACCGCCCGGTCGACTTCGTCGGACTGCACTTCTTCTCGCCCGTCGACAAGATGCCGCTGGTCGAGATCATCAAGGGCGAGCGCACCGGTGACGAGGCGCTGGCCCGTGCCTTCGACCTGGTGCGCCAGATCAACAAGACCCCGATCGTCGTCAACGACTCCCGAGGCTTCTTCACCTCCCGCGTCATCGGTCAGTTCATCAACGAGGGCGTCGCGATGATCGGCGAGGGCATCGAGCCCGCGTCGATCGAGCAGGCCGCGGCCCAGGCCGGCTACCCGGCGAAGGTGCTGTCCCTGATGGACGAGCTGACGCTGACGCTTCCGCGCAAGATCCGCAACGAGTCGAAGCGGGCCGTCGAGGAGGCCGGCGGCACCTGGACCGGGCACCCCGCGGACGCGGTGATCGACCGTCTGGTCGACGAGTTCGGCCGCACCGGCCGCAGCGGCGGCGCCGGATTCTACGACTACGCCGACGGCAAGCGGGCCGGGCTGTGGCCGGGGCTGCGGGAGCACTTCGGCAAGCCGGGTGTGGACGTCCCGTTCACGGACATGAAGGAGCGGATGCTCTTCTCCGAGGCGCTGGACACCGTCCGCTGCCTGGAGGAAGGCGTACTGATCACGGTCGCCGACGCCAACATCGGCTCCATCATGGGCATCGGCTTCCCCGCCTGGACGGGTGGCGTGCTCCAGTACATCAACGGCTACGAGGGCGGCCTGCCCGGTTTCGTCGCCCGGGCGCGCGAGCTGGCGACGACGTACGGCGAGCGCTTCGCGCCGCCCGCGTTGCTGGTGGAGAAGGCGGAGAAGGGCGAGACCTTCACCGACGCCTGAAAGGGCTCACACGTCGCGTAGCGAAGGACGGACCTGCCTCAAGCGCGGGTCCGTCCCTCGCCGTGTACGGAACGCCCGTCAGGGCTGGGGGTCGGGTATGCGCTCAAGGAGCTCCGCGAGTACGTCCAGCCGAAGCGCCGCGCGGTGGACGTCGGTGGGTGTGAGGCTGCCCGGGGGAGGCGGCTGGAAGACCGGCCCCGGCGCCGCACCCAGCACCGTCATCCGGTCCCGTATGCGCTGCTCGAACTCCTCCGGCGAGGTGTACGGGCAGACGATGTCCCCTGGCGCGAAGACCATCCAGGACATCTCCTCCTCGTGGGTCGGCAGATCATGCCAGGCCACACGGCTCACCGAAGGATCCGGCAGGGGGAAGCGCAGCGCGGCCATCGGCCGGGCCCAGCGCTGGATGCCACGGCGCAGCATCCCGCCCACCCCGTCGCTCTCCGGCCACGCGGCCGGAGGCGAGACGGCGAGATAGCCGACACGCTTCCCGAGGTCGGCCCTGCGGGCGTCCTCGGCCACTTCGTAGGACCACCGCTTCTCGTTCCACCGCCACAGGCGCGGGGACGAGCTCACCCGGATCAGGGTCAGCTCCCAATCCGGACGGTACGTCCGCATGACATAGAGCCCACCGGGCTTCAGCTGTGCGAATCGCATGGTGCCCCCTCACCCCTGGGGTCGACCCGACATCGGCCCCCTGTCGATCAGGACACTAGAGGTCACCACTGACAGCGGACCCGGCCGGCCGCGAGCGGGCCGGACCGGCGCCGAACGCCTCGCGCAGTTCCTGGCGCAGCGAGCGCTGGAATGCCGTCACCAGGGCCTGGACCACCATCGGCTGCATATGGGCCGACAGCGACTTCATCGCGGCGACATGGTCGGCGTCCGACTCACGCTCACGGTACGGACTCCACACCTCGTCCTGGAACAGACGGCTCATCTCGTGTGCGGCGGCACGGGCGTGCTCGAGCAGGGCCGTACGGGCTGCCAGGAGCGTCTCAAGAGGGATGGGCACGTCCAGCAGCTCGATCCCGAGCCTCAGGAGACCACCGTCCAGCCGGTACACGTCGGGCTCCGCCGTCCGGTCCAGCACACCCATGGCCGCCAACCGGCCGATGTCCTGATCCGTCAGACCCCGCCCCGCGCGCTGCTCAAGATCCTCCCGGGACACCTCATCGGCGGACTCCGGGGTCCACGACGCCACCAGGGCCCGGTGGATCGCCAGATCGCGGGCGCTGAGATCGGTCGGCAGCTGCTCGAGATAGCGCTCGATCGCCGCCAGGGTCATCCCCTGGTGCTGGAGCTCCTCGATCAGGGCCAGTCGCGAGAGATGACCGGGCCCGTAGTGCCCGACGCGGCGGGGACCGATCACCGGGGGCGGCAGCAGTCCACGGGTGCTGTAGAACCGGATGGTGCGCACGGTGACCCCGGCGCGGGCGGCCAGTTCGTCGACGGTGAGCGTCGGCTCATCGGTCTCGGTCGCCATGGTCTCCCTCGTTCCGCGCACGTTCCGATCGCAGTGAAACAGTATTGCTGTCTCACCAGTGTTGTGAAAGTGCTGGGACAGGCTTGGGCCGGGTGTGGTCGGGTGGCCGCAGCCCGTTGGTGCGCTTCCCGAGACGGCGCTCCACGGCGGTGCGTCAGCCACGAGCCCCCTTCACCGATGCGGCGGAGGGGGCTCGGCTGGGCTCCTGGGCGCTGGGGTGGTGCTCCTCGACGAGGCCGTGCGGCGCTCGGACGGCTGTGCGTGGTGCTCCCCACGCGGACGGCCGCGCGGCCCGGAGCGGGGAGGCACGTGGTCAGAGAGGCTGGAGCCGGGTGCGCAGAAGGCAGAATTCGTTGCCTTCCGGGTCGGCCAGGACGTGCCAGCTCTCGGCGCCGGTCTGGCCGATGTCGACGGGCCTGGCGCCGAGAGCGAGCAGCCGCTCCAACTCGGCGTCCTGGTCGCGGTCGGTGGCGCTGACATCGATGTGCAGTCGGAGCTTCCCGGTCCGCGGGGCGCTGCTGGGGCTGAGGACGAGGGTGGGCCGGCCGAAGCCGGCGTCCTGCGGCCCGATCTCGATGCTTCCGTCGTCCTCACGGCCGAGCTCGGCATAGCCGAGGACCTTGCTCCAGAAGGCGGCGAGCCGGTCCGGGTCGGCGCAGTCGATGACCAGCTCACTTATGCGGCATGCCATGCCCGTCAGTGTACGTAGCCGACCCGACGGCCGAGGGGTACGGCGAAGGCCGACGGCCCCGCTGAACGTGAGCGGGTCCTTGGGCCGATCGGCTCAGGCACGGCGCGCCTCGGCCGTCCGCGCGGCCGCCGGTGGAGGATCGGTGCGGTGCTGCTTCGGGACAGCTGCCCGGCACCGCCCCATCGCGTGAAGAGGCCCGGCCATGAAGCCGTTCGACGACATGCTGGTCCGGTGCACCGGGCTCCGCGCCGCCCGCCGCGTGACCTCGGCGGCGCGGTGACTCCCGCCCCGCACGAGGACGCGCGGAGTGACGGCCGGTACGGCCAGGCCGTGTTCCGGCCCGATCAGGAGGGCGAGGGTGCGCGCATCGACTTCGGCGCCCTCGCCTACGACGACATCACCATGACGCGCCTGCGAGCACTCGGGGTCGGCCCGGGGTGGCACTGCCTGGACGTGGGTGCCGGCACGGGCACGGTCTCGCGCCGGCTCCTGGACGAGGCCGGGGTGGCGAGCGTGCTTGCCGTGGACCGCGACCTGCGTTTCCTCACCCGGCGGCCCGGGCTCGACGTGCTGGAAGCCGACGTCACCGCCCCGGACTTCGACCCCGGGCGGTTCCGGCTCGTCCACGCGCGCTTCGTGCTGATGCACCTGCCCGAGCGCGACCGTGTGATCACGGCGCTGGCCGAACTCGTCGCGCCCGGCGGTGTGCTGGTGCTCAGCGACGCCGTCGACCTGACGAGCGACCGCACCCCCGGCACGCCGTACACCGCGGTGATGCGGGCGCTGTGGCAGGGGCTTCGGGACACCATCGGCACCGATGTCTCCTGGGTGCCGTCGTACCCGCACCTGCTGCGCGGGGCGGGTCTCGTATCCGTCGCCGCCGAGATCCATGTGCCCCCGCTGCTGCCGGGCAGTCCCATCAGCCGATTCTGGGCGGACACATGGCAGCGGAGCAGAGCGGCGATGCTCGCCACCGGCCTGGTCGACGAAGCCGCCATCGAGGAGGCCGTCCGATACCTGGATTCCGACGAATGCGCAGCCCTCTCGGCCGGCATGCTGACCGCCTGGGGCCGGAAACCCGAGTCTGTCCCGCCGGACGGACCACCTACGGCGCCCGACCAGAGCGGTGGTGACCGGGCGGCTCGGTAATTCGCAGGCGAAGCCCCGCCACCCGGCCTATCGTATGCCGCTGCCGTCCATGTCCGGGCGGCCGGAGGAGGGGGAGCGGATTGCCGGACGCGTACGACGTCATGCTGGACGCCGAGCTGAGCAAGGCTTTCGACGTGTGGTCCAGTTACCTGGACGCCCGCACGGGAGAGGATGCTCAGGCGCGTGCCCGACTGCGCTCCAGGCTGGAGTGGGCTCGCGAGGCCGTCGCCGACGGGGATCGGGCGTCGGCGCTTCTCGGGGTGGCGGACATGTACGACGAGACTCATGGGCCCGGTCTTTCCTGGGCGCCCCCGCTGCCCCGTCCCGGCGAGGCCGACGAGCAGGCGCGGGACTACGCCAAGGACGAACTGCGGCACGTGCTGCCCCTGGACCTGCGCGATGAGCTCGGGAGCATCGCGCTCTTCCTCCGGGTCACGGGCCGCCGCCTCCAGAGCGCTCCCGCGCTCGACGCCGCCACCCGCGAGGACGTCGCCTACATCACGGCCCGCGCGGGGATGGCCCTCGACCTGGCCCACCCGACAGCAGCGCGTCGCGAGCTCGAACGCCTCGAGGCAATCGCGCGACGCTGCGGTGCGGAGCCCTGAGGAGCACCTCAGGATGTCAGTGGTGCTCCGTATGGTTGCCGCACATGGGGGAGGTGGGGATGACGGCGATCACGTATGTGCGGGGCGATGCGACCGTGCCGCACGGCAAGGGCGTCAAGGTCATCGCGCATGTCTGCAACGACCTGGGCGGCTGGGGCAAGGGCTTCGTCCTGGCGCTGTCCCGCCGCTGGCCGGAGCCGGAGGCGGCCTACCGGCGCTGGCACCGCGGGCGGGCCGGCAATGACTTCGGGCTGGGGGCGGTGCAGCTCGTCCAGGTCGGCACGTACACATGGGTGGCGAACATGGTCGGACAGCGGGGGACACGTACGGGCAGCAAGGGCCCGCCGGTGCGGTACGAGGCCATCGGCACGGCACTCGGGACGCTGGCCGACGAGGCGGCCAGGCTCGGGGCCTCGGTTCATATGCCCCGTATCGGCTGCGGGCTCGCGGGTGGCTCATGGGCGCGGGTGGAGCCGCTGATAGAGCAGCGCCTCATGGCGCGGGGTATCGCCGTGACGGTCTACGACCACGAGTCATAGGGGGCGCTAGAGTGCGGTGCTCGTCCGTGCCGACGGGGCGGAGCGAAGGGGGAGGCGGCGCATGAGTGCGCAACTGAGAGAGACCGCGACGGAGTTGGCCGACGTCCTGTGGCGTGAGCACACGGTGTACCGGGACCGCGCGGGGGGCGTGGTCATCCGGGGTGACCATGTCCAGCGCTGGATCAGCCTCGCGCCGAGCGGCGGCCGGGACGAGATACTGCTGCGTGCGGGCCGCATCCTGGACGGTGGCACCACCGCGCCGGCGCGCTCGGAGGCGGTCGTCGGCCTCACGGCGGGGACGGCCGCACTGGCGGCGACGTGCCGTCGGCTGCTGGCCGAGGCCGCGGTGGACACCGCGCCTTCCGCGCCGGCCACGAGGCGTTCCGCGCGGCCCGAGCGATCCGTGGAGACGCGGAACCGCGGCGGTCGCCGGCACACGAGCGTCGGCTCCTGGGTGGTCCTGCTGTGCGTGATCGCCGTGGTGGGGCTCTATGTCCACAACGTCGCGCTGGCATACCGGTAGCCGGCCGTTCCGCGGTTCCTCCGAACCGCCGCCGAACGGCTCTCCCGCCCGGGGGCGGGAGAGGCGCTTCAGCTGTGGCGGCCCTGGCCGTGTGTGAGAACTCCCGTCTGGCTCGCGACGCCTGGCACGCACACTCGCCGTGTTGTCGAATCGTCCGAGTACGCCCCGTACGAGGACGACCCACCGCCTTGCGATGGCACGCACTAGGCGCCGCGAGCCCCGCCCTTCGGGCGAACGACGCCAGTTCTCACACACGCCTTGGCGTCCTAGGACGCGGACCCCGTCACGGGGTAGTGGTCCGAGAGGTTGCTGTAGGTGTAGTCCTTGCCCCAACTCGTGACCGTCCAGGGCGTGGTCTGCTCCTTGACGACCGCGTTCTTCCAGCCGGACGGCTTGGCGTGGCCTGTGCGGTGCAGCACGTAGTCCAGGTCCTCGCGCGGGTCGTCCGGGTAGCGGTCGGCGGCGATCGAGTTGTCCTGGGTGTCGAAGGAGTACGGGTGGCCGGTGCGGGCGTCCGCGCCGGCCAGGCCGGCGTCGCCGAGCATCGTGGCGTACTCGGAGGTGCGGGAGTCCACGTTGAAGTCACCTGCCACGATGACCTGCTCGGACGTCGGGATGTTCTTGGCGTCGAGGAAGGCGTCCATCGCCTTGAACTGACGGCTGCGCATCGTGGCCGCCTCGCCGGAGCCGCAGCCCGGGTCCGTGGACTGCGCATGTGTGCCGACCACGTGCACCTTCGTGCCGTTGACGTTCAGGACGACGTAGACGAAGCCCTTGTTGGACCACCAGTCGGCTCCGCAGGCGTCCTTGTAGACGTACTGCTCCTTGCGGAGGATCGGCCACTTGCTGAGGACCGTGACACCGCCGTCCTCCGGCGTCAGTGACGAGTACGAACCGCCGGTGGCGTCCCAGCCGCTCTTGGAACGGCCCAGCACCGGGGTCTGGTACGGGTACTGCGCGGACGCGTTCCGCATCAGCGCCTCGGAGGAGGAGTTGTCGAACACCTCCTGGAGCACGACGACATCCTGGCCCTGGAAGAAGGAGGCCGCGGGGATCGCTTGGGCGCGGTGGTCCTGGCCCCAGTTCGGGTACAGCGTCTTGCTGAACAGGAAGGCGTTGTACGTCAGCACCTTCATGGAAGGCGTCGCCGCGGCGCCGGCCGAGGCCTCGGCCGACGGGGTGGCCGCGGCCAGGGCGACGGCCGTGAGGGCCGTGGAGAGGGCAGCGCCACAGACACGGCGAAGCGAGGAATGCGCCACATGAACTCCCAATTATGGGTGGGGGGTTTGGCTGGAGATGAACCAGCGCGCACATCAAAGCAGCGGCAGTTACTTCGGGGTAGCCTCCAGGCACCGGTTTTCTTGCGGAAGCATCTCGATCAAGCGAACTTGTCCGGACAACTCCGGATACCCCTGAGCGGCGGCTGCGGGCGCCGTGTGATCGCATACTGGAAACACAGGGGCCGGGCCCGCGGGGGCCCCGCCCGACGACCCACCCTGGGAGGCCCGGGATGCGCAGGCCGGATCCGGTGCCACCACCCGTCGGCGGGATGCTGTGGAGCCTCACGGGAGACATCCGCGGCCTGCTGATGCTGCCGGCGGCGCTGACCATGCAGGTCGCGCACCCCGCTGTGGGCGCCGGAGTCGACGAGCACTCCGTCTTCCGCACCGACCCCTGGGGCCGGGGCGAGCGCTCCCTGCGCTCGCTTCAGCTGTGGGTGTACGGCGGCGGAGGAGGGCCGGCGGCTGCGCGCGTTGCACCGGACCATCCAGGGCACCGACAGCCGGGGCCGCCGCTACCACGCGCTCAGTCCGGAGAACTACGCTTGGGTCCACGCCACCGGCTTTCCCGTCTACCAGCACGCCTGCCGCTATCTGTACCGCCCGCTCACCGGCGCACAGGAGCGGCGCCTCTACGCGGAGTGGCTCCAGGTCGGCCGGATCCTCGGCATCCACGACCGGGATATGCCGAGCACCGTCGAGGAGTTCTGGCCCTACTACCGCAAGGTCCTCGCCGATGAGCTCGAAGCCACCGCCGTCGTCCGGGACCTCGTCGCCACCGACCGTCCCATTCCGCCCATGGACCGGGGACCGCTGCCGCTGCGGCTGCTGCTGAGGTGGGGCTGGCCGGTATTGAGGCCGGGGTTCGTGCGCTTCCGGCGCTTCGTCACCATCGGGCTGATGCCACCCGACGCCCGCGAGGCGATAGGTCTGCCATGGACGGACCTGCAGGAGCGGCGGCTGCGTCGGCTCGGACGTGCCGTACGGACCGTGGTGCCCGTGCTCCCCGAACGACTTCGGTATCTTCCCCTCGCCCGCGAGGCACGCCGGGCGGCCCGGCTCGGTGCGCGGGCGGCGTCGTGAACACGAGGACCGCCGCATCCGCACAGCCTGAGGCGCCGTGACGCCGAAGCCGAAGCCGAGTGTGCGGGAAATGAGCGCGGTCCACGAGCGCGCCACGACTGACGGGTTCGCATCGCCCGCGCTGTGGGTGCCCGGCGACATCAGCGGAGGCCGGTGGTTCGATGAGCCGGCCGGCCGGCTGAGCGGCGGGCGGCGCAGCGGCGCTTACGGCGATGTGGGGCGCACGGGCTGCGCTTCCGACGCCCTGTTGCTGTGGCGACAGGTATCTCCGGGTCGCCACAGGCGAGGCGGGGGGGCGGACGCCCACAGGCCCGGACACACCCAAAACCCCAAAAAAAAAACGGCCGCGCCGCACCCAACGCAGTGGGGGACAGGACAGAAACGCAAAAAA
>NZ_JBHWIW010000026.1:0-97442 GCF_042731955.1 Streptomyces sp. NPDC059828
CTCCCGGGGTGCGGGCCCTCGCCTCAGGCAGAGGTGGCTCAGCCCGCGAGGATCTCGCGCGCCAGCTTGGCCGTCTCGGTCGGCGTCTTGCCGACCTTCACGCCGGCGGCCTCCAGGGCCTCCTGCTTCGCCTGGGCGGTGCCGGAGGAGCCGGAGACGATGGCGCCGGCGTGACCCATGGTCTTGCCCTCGGGGGCGGTGAAGCCCGCGACGTAGCCGACGACCGGCTTGGTGACGTTCGCCTTGATGAAGTCGGCGGCACGCTCCTCGGCGTCGCCGCCGATCTCGCCGATCATCACGATCAGGTCGGTGTCGGGGTCGGCCTCGAAGGCGGCCAGGGCGTCGATGTGGGTGGTGCCGATGATCGGGTCACCGCCGATGCCGACGCAGGAGCTGAAGCCGATGTCCCGCAGCTCGTACATCATCTGGTAGGTCAGCGTGCCCGACTTGGACACGAGACCGATGCGGCCGGGCTTGGTGATGTCGGCCGGGATGATGCCCGCGTTCGACTGACCGGGGGTGATCAGACCCGGGCAGTTCGGGCCGATGATCCGGGTCTTGTTGCCCTTGGCGCCCGCGTACGCCCAGAACTGGGCGGTGTCGTGGACGGCGACGCCCTCGGTGATGACGACCGCGAGGCCGATCTCGGCGTCGATCGCCTCGATCACGGCGTCCTTGGTGAACTTCTCCGGGACGAAGATGACCGTGACGTCGGCGCCGGTCTTCTCGACGGCCTCAGCGACGGAGCCGAAGACCGGGATCTCGGTGCCGTCGAAGTCGACCGTGGTGCCCGCCTTGCGCGGGTTCACGCCACCGACGATGTTCGTGCCGGAAGCCAGCATGCGCTTGGTGTGCTTCTGGCCCTCGGAGCCGGTCATGCCCTGGACGATGACCTTGGATTCCTTGGTGAGGAAGATAGCCATGGTGAGTCTGTGACCTCGTCCCTTGTTACTTGGCCGCAGCCAGCTCGGCGGCCTTGTCGGCCGCGCCGTCCATGGTGTCCACACGCTGCACGAGCGGGTGGTTGCGGTCGTCCAGGATCTGACGACCCAGCTCCGCGTTGTTGCCGTCGAGCCTCACGACCAGCGGCTTCGTCACGGCCTCGCCCTTGGACTCGAGGAGCTCCAGGGCCTGCACGATGCCGTTGGCGACCGCGTCACACGCGGTGATGCCACCGAAGACGTTGACGAACACGGACTTGACGTCCGGGTCGCCGAGGATGATCTCCAGGCCGTTCGCCATGACCTCGGCGGAGGCGCCACCACCGATGTCGAGGAAGTTGGCCGGCTTGACGCCCGCGTGCTTCTCACCGGCGTACGCGACGACGTCGAGGGTCGACATGACCAGACCCGCGCCGTTGCCGATGATGCCGACCTCGCCGTCGAGCTTGACGTAGTTGAGGCCCTTGGCCTTGGCAGCGGCCTCGAGCGGGTTGGCCGCGGCCTTGTCCTCGAGCTCGGCGTGGTCGGCGTGGCGGAACTCGGCGTTGGCGTCCAGGGACACCTTGCCGTCGAGGGCGATGACACGGCCGTCGGCGACCTTGGCCAGCGGGTTCACCTCGACGAGGAGGGCGTCCTCCGCGACGAAGGTCTTCCACAGGGTCACGAGGATCTCGGCGACCTGCTCGGCCACCTCGGCCGGGAACTTCGCCGCCTCGACGATCTCGCGGGCCTTCGCCAGGTCCACGCCGTCGTTGGCGTCGACCGGGATCTTGGCGAGCTTCTCGGGCGTCGTCGCCGCGACTTCCTCGATGTCCATGCCGCCCGCGACCGAGGCCATGGCCAGGAAGGTGCGGTTGGTGCGGTCGAGGAGGTACGAGACGTAGTACTCCTCGGCGATCTCGGGAGCCGTCTCGGCGATCATCACCTTGTGGACCGTGTGGCCCTTGATGTCCATGCCGAGGATGTCCGTGGCGCGGGCGACGGCCTCGTCCGGCGTGCCGGCCAGCTTGACGCCACCGGCCTTGCCGCGGCCGCCCACCTTCACCTGGGCCTTCACCACCGAACGGCCACCCAGTCGCTCGGTCGCCTCGCGCGCCGCCTCAGGCGTGTCGATGACTTCACCGGCCAGCACCGGTACACCGTGCTTGGCGAAGAGGTCCCTCGCCTGGTACTCGAACAGGTCCACGCGCGTCCGTCCCTTTGCTTCTAATCGTCGCAGTTGTGATTCGCGGTTCGTTGTCTGCGTGGGCGTGCCGCGAAGGGCAACGTGACTGCGCTGTCACTAGGGAGGCGTACACGGTGGCCGGTACGCGGCATGTCCGTCTCGCAGAGTATCCCCGTGGGCCGTGGGTCCCTAAATCGCAGATCACAGAGCGGCGGTGATACCGGTCACAGATAGCGCACGTGGCGGAACTGTGCGGTTACAGGACGCATCCGGCCGGGGTACGGAACGGGCGGTCCCCACCCCAATGGGGACCGCCCGCAATGCCCGCAGCGCTTGGGGGGACGGGCATCCGCCGATCGCCCGCCCCAGGTCAGCGGTCCCGGCTCAGATGCCCTGGGCCAGGTACTGGGTGACGCCGTCGGCGTAACTCGGGGTGATCACGGTGGCCGCGCCCTGGGCACCGGAGACCGCGTGCGCCGCGACCGGAGTGGCGGTGACCGTGCCGGTCAGGTCCTGGGCGAAGGGCCGCACCTCGCCGGTCACACCGTCCGCGAAGGTGCCGGCGGAACCGCCGACACCGTGGACGACCGGCTGGACCTGGTCGGCGACGGTCTCGACGACCGGTGCGACCGCCCCGGCCACCCCACCGGCGAAGGGCGTCACCCCGGCGGCGACGCCGCCCGCGAAGGGGGACACGTCTCCGACGACATCCGTGGCGAGACCACCGGCGTCGCCGACCGCCTGGCCGGCGACCGGGACGACACTGTCCACGGAGCGGTCGGCGATCGGGGGCAGGGCGTCCTGCGCGGTCTCGTCCACGACGGGAGCGGCGGCACGGGCGGTGTGGGCCGGGGCCTGCTCGAGCTCCGGGGCGAACGCGGACAGCGGGCCGAACAGGTAGTCGACCTCGGTGTCGGCGGCGGGCAGACCGGACTCGGCGTACTGACGGGCCTGGTCCGCGGTCGACTCGGCGGTCGCCACGGCGGCGTCCTGGGTGACGCCCTTCGCGGTGGCCTTGGCCGTACTGGTGGCGGCGGACACGGCCGGCGTGGCCGCGAGGTCTGCGGCCTCGTCCTGGGCCACTCCGGCGGCCTGGTCCGGCGTGGACAGGGAGAGGGAGGGCAGCTCGTCCGCGCTGGCGGCGGCCGTACCGATGGCCCACATACCGGCTGCACCGGCGGCGACGGCTATGGAACGGCGGATGTTCTTGTTCATGTTCGGGTGTTTCCTTCGGATTCCGAGAGTCGGGCAGACCTGCTCCGCCCCCGCGCGGCAGGTCTCAGGCGGGAGGAACGGCCTGCCCTATCCGGGGAATTCGAGGATGTCGCGGTGGCGCTCCCGCGGCCCGGCGCCACGGGCCGGCTGCCGGGATCCGGGTATGCGGGCACACGAAGCGGTCCGTGAGAACCACACGCCCTTCGGATCGACCACGCGCTGTATGTGCCCGTCACCGGCGGTCTGGAGTACGGCGCTTCCACCCGGCACGCCCGGTACGTGGCCGGGCGCCGGCGGAAGCCCCCCGCCGCGCCCGCTGAATGCGGCGGCCAGGGGTGCCCGGTGCTGCCCCGGGGTCATGTCCGGCGACTGCGGGGAAGGCGCGGTGAGCGCACCGTCCGCGGTGGAGGGCCCTTCGGGAGTCGGGTGCTGCCCGAGTACGGCAGCGGGCAGAGCCGCGGTGATCTGAGCGGGGGCGGGGAAAGCGACGGGAACAGCCGTGGGTATGTCCTGCCCGCCACCGGGCCATCGCACGGAAGAGGCGGGCAACGGCCGCTCGGGCACGCTCTGGACCGTCGTCTGCACGGCGGCGGTCACGGCCCGCCCAAGGGGCTCGGCGAGCTGCTCGCCCACCGGGTCGACGATCCGCTCGGCGACCGGCGCGGCGGCACGCTTCACGACCGGCTCGACGGCGGCCACGTCCGCCCCACTTGCCACCGGCTCCCTCACACGCCCAGCCGTCGACTTCACCGGCTCCACCGGATTCACCGGATTCACCGGCGCTGCCGTCGGCGCCCCATCGAGCCCGTCCGTCGCATCGTCCGCGACGACGCGCTCCAGCGAGCTCTCCGCGCCCGGCCATTCCGCCGCCTGCGCCTGACCACCGAGGACCAGCCCCAGCGCCAGCAGTCCGGCGACGAACAGCAACACCTGTACCGCGCGCACCGCGTGCCGCCGAACCACCACGCGCACACGGCGCACGGCGGCTGGGAGCACTAGGGGCAGTGCAGCGGTCGAAGACACAGCGGGCAAGCCTTCTCTGGTAGCGGAGGATGACCCTCCGGTGGCAATGGGCATGATGCTCGCATGGGACTCCGGGGGTCACGCAAGTCCCTTGTTACTGATGAGTCGCCATGTCCGGTATGGGCAGCGGCCTCTTCTCGATCGCGGCGGCCATGACCTCGGGGAACAGGTCGGGGGTGCAGGCGAAGGCCGGTGCGCCCAGAGCGGCCAGTGCCGCCGCGTGCTCCCGGTCGTACGCGGGTGTGCCTTCGTCGGAGAGCGCGAGCAGGGCGACGAACTGCACCCCGGATGCCTTCATCGCCGCCACCCGCTTGAGCATCTCGTCCCGTATGCCACCTTCGTAGAGGTCGCTGATCAGGACGACGACGGTGTCCGCGGGCCGGGTGATCTGCGACTGGCAATAGGCCAGCGCGCGGTTGATGTCGGTTCCGCCGCCGAGCTGGGTGCCGAACAGCACGTCGACCGGGTCGGCCAGCTGGTCCGTCAGATCCACGACCGCCGTGTCGAAGACGACAAGCCGGGTCGCGATCGAACGCATCGACGCGAGCACCGCGCCGAACACCGAGGCGTACACCACGGACGCCGCCATCGAACCGGACTGGTCGATGCACAGCACGACATCCTTCTTCACGGACTGCGCGGCGCGCCCGTAGCCGATGAGCCGCTCGGGAACGACCGTGCGGTGCTCCGGCAGGTAGTTCTTCAGGTTCGCCCGGATCGTGCGGTCCCAGTCGATGTCCCTGTGGCGCGGCCGGTTGACACGGGCGCTGCGGTCCAGCGCACCGGTGAGGGTCGCACGGGTGCGGGTGGCCAGCCGCTTCTCCAGGTCCTCGACGACCTTGCGCACCACTGCCCGGGCCGTTTCCTTCGTCGTCTCGGGCATGGCTTTGTTGAGGGAGAGCAGCGTGCCGACGAGATGCACATCGGCCTCGACCGCCTCCAGCATCTCGGGTTCCAGCAGCAGGGTGCTGAGGCCGAGCCGGTCGATCGCGTCGCGCTGCATGACCTGGACGACGGAGCTCGGGAAGTACGTACGGATGTCCCCGAGCCACCGCGCCACGTTGGGAGCCGAGCCGTCGAGACCGGCCGAACGCTTGCCGGTGCCGCGCTCCTGGCGGTTCCCCCTGTCGTAGAGGGCGCCCAGCGCCGCGTCCATGCCGACGTCCGTACCACCCAGGGTGCAGCCGGTGCCGTCGGCCGCCCCGCCGCCGAGCACGAGCCGCCAGCGCCTGAGCCGCTCGTCACCGGCCGCCATCGCGCCGGCTGCTGCCGTGGTCATACGTGTTCCCCCTCCAGGATCAGCCTCAGTACGGGCAGCACGGAATCGGCCCGTGCCTCGTCGATTCCGGCGCCGAAACCGGGCACTCCGGACTCCCCCGCGGTCGGCGCCGTGCCCGGCGCCGCCGGTCCGCGGCGCACCAGTTCGCCGAGGGTGCGCCGGACACCGGGCTCATACGCCGAGAACGTGCGCCGCAGCAGCGGCAGTACGTCCGTGAACGCGTCGCCGGGGACAGACACCAGCCAGGCGTCGACCAGTCCGAGCAGCCGCTCGTCGTGGACGAGGAGCATGCCCCCGCCCGCCGTGCCGCCGACGAAGCCCTCGATCCAGGCGGCGGCATCGACGGGCGGGGTGCCGGGCGAGAGGGCGAGGCCCATCAGCCGCGCCGCTTCGTCCTCTTCGAGACGGCCGTCGTCCAGCAGCAGCCGTGCCGCGCGCCCCCGAATCACCCCGGGCACGGTGTCGCGCACCGCCAGCTTGCGCAGCACCTCCGTCCAGCGGGCGCTCAGCTCCTCACTCTCCGGCAGCAGGCCGACAGCGGTGTGGACACCGTCGAGGTGGCCGCGCATCTCGGCGGCGCCGTCCGCGTCGAGTCCCACGCAGGCGGGCGGCAGACCGACGCATATCCGCTCGGCGAGGCCGGTCGCCACCTCCCCGAGTGCGGCCGTGTCGGTGGACCGCACATCCCCGTAGCGCAGGGAGCGGGCAAGCGCGGGAAGGGCCTGGGCGAGATGACCCACATCCGCGTCCAGCGCCGCCCGGTCCGCGAGTGCCTTCATCACCACCGGGAGGGCGTCGGGCAGTTCGGCCAGGAGACAGCGCTCGGCCAGGGCGGTCACTTCGGCGAGCGCGGTCACCGAAGCGGCGTCCGACTCCGCACGGGCGGTGGCCGCGGCGAGCACCGTGGTCCCCCAGATCCCCGCCTCGGCGACCTTGACGAACAACTCGGGCTCCCAGCGCAGCCGCCAGGTCTCCCGGAAGGTGCCGGTGGAGCCCCGGCCTGCCGCAGGGGCGCCCCAGTCGACGCTCAGGAGTCGCAGCCGGTGCAGCAGCCGGCTGCGGCCGGAATCGGTCTCCTTGCGCAGATCGAGCTCCAGCTCCCGCTCCAGCAGCTCGGGTTTGAGCCGCAGGCTGCGCTGGAGGCGGGCCAGATCGCGCTGGAGCGGGACGGCGGGTGCGGACTCCGGGACCTCACCCAGCACATCACCGATGATCAGCCGGTCCCGGACGAGCTCCAGAGGCACTTCGGAGCCGTCGCACATCACAGCCCGTATGGCGTCGGTCGTCTCGCTCAGCCCGGCGAGCGGGCGGCCCCGCATCGCGGCCAGGGTGTCGGCGAGCCGTACGGCCTCGATGACATGCGCCGACGAGACGAACCGGTCCTCGTCCCTGAGCAGTCCCGCGACCTTGGTCATCCAGCGCTCGACAGGACGGTCCGGGGCGCCGAACAGGTGCGCGTACCAGCCAGGTGAGTCGATTCCCGCGCCGTAGCCCGTGCGGCGGGCGAGCCTGCGGTGGGTCCAGGGCACCCAGGTGGTCTCCGTCTTCACTTTGGGCAGGCCCTTCAGCAGGGCGCGGTCCGCGGTGACCGTGGACTTCGTGGTGAGTGCGGGGACGTGCCAGGCACCGCAGACGACGGCGACCTCATGTCCGAACTCCTTGCGTGCCGCGTACAGCTGGACCCGCATATGGGCCTCGCGCACGAGGTCGCGGTCCCGCCCGCCGTGCCCGTACTCCTCGCGCAGGGCGGCCATGGCCTCCCCGAGCACCGCGAACGGTGCGAACGGGTCGGCCACGGCGCCCCCACCGCGGTGCTCGATCACGTCCTCCCACCAGCGCTCCGGGTCGTCGTACCCGGCGGCATCGGCGAGAACCGCGAGTGGATCGATCCGCAGCGCCGCCTCATCCGTGCTGCCCGGATGGGCCTCGTCCTCGTCGCCCCAGGTGGGGTCCGAGGCGGCAGCCAGCGAATGGGCCGCGGGCAGGTCGATGAAGCGGACCGGCACCTCGTGCGCCAGGGCCCAGCGGATGGCGACCCACTCCGGTGAGAAAGCGGCCATCGGCCAGAAGGCGGCGCGTCCCGGATCGTCCACGGCGTGGGCGAGCAGGGCGACGGGCGGGACCATGGACTCGTCGGCGGCGAGCGGCAGGAGGGAGTCACCCTCCGGCGGCCCCTCGATCAGCACCGCGCGGGGCATGGCGGCGTCGAGCGCCGCCCGCACGGCCCGCGCCGAACCCGGCCCGTGGTGCCGCACCCCCAGCACCAGGGGCTCTCGCCCCTGCCACCGCTTCTCCCCTCCAGGAGCGGTGACAGGGGCGGTCCCGGCGCCGTGCCCCGCCGTGGTGACGGCTGTCGTCATGCGCTCACCTCGCGGCAGGCACGGTAGAAGTCCTTCCAGCCGTCCCGTTCACGTACGACCGTCTCCAGATACTCCTGCCAGATGACACGGTCCGCCGCGGGATCGCGGACCACCGCTCCGAGAATGCCCGCCGCCACATCGCCGGACCGCAGCACTCCGTCCCCGAAGTGGGAGGCGAGTGCGAGGCCGTTGGTGACGACGGAGATCGCCTCGGCCGTGGAGAGCGTCCCCGAAGGCGACTTGAGCTTGGTGCGGCCGTCGGCGGTCATCCCGTCGCGCAGTTCACGGAATACCGTGACGACACGGCGGATCTCCTCGATGCCCTCCGGCACGGCAGGCAGATCGAGCGAGCGGCCTATCTGGTCGACACGCCGGGAGACGATGCCGACCTCGTCGTCCGCGGTGGCGGGCAGCGGCAGCACCACGGTGTTGAACCGGCGGCGCAGCGCACTCGACAGATCATTGACCCCGCGGTCCCGGTCGTTGGCCGTGGCGATGAGGTTGAAACCACCGACCGCCTGGACCTCCTGCCCCAGCTCGGGGATGGGCAGGGTCTTCTCCGAAAGGATCGTGATGAGCGTGTCCTGAACGTCCGCGGGAATGCGGGTGAGCTCCTCGACCCGGGCGGTCATGCCCTCGGACATCGCCCGCATCACCGGGCTGGGCACGAGCGCGTCCCGGCTCGGACCGTGGGCGAGCAGCTGGGCGTAGTTCCACCCGTAGCGGATGGCTTCCTCCGGTGTGCCCGCCGTGCCCTGGACCAGCAGGGTGGAGTCTCCGCTGACGGCCGCCGCGAGATGCTCGGAGACCCAGGTCTTGGCGGTGCCGGGCACACCGAGCAGCAGCAGCGCGCGGTCGGTGGCGAGCGTGGTGACGGCCACCTCGACGATCCGGCGCGGTCCCACGTACTTCGGCGTGATCACGGTCCCGTCGGGCAGGGTACCGCCGAGCAGATACGTGGCCACGGCCCACGGCGACAGCCGCCAGCGGGCCGGCCGCGGCCGGTCGTCGGCCGCGGCGAGGGCCTTGAGCTCGTCGGCGAAGGCGTCTTCGGCATGTGGCCGCAGGACCTCGGTGTCTGCGTCGGCACGGTTTTCGGGCATGGACATGTATCCCCCTCCAGATCGTTCGACCGGATGTGATTCCACCGTGCACCACGCCACTGACAATCGGGCCGCTTCCGCGGACCACGGCCGAAGTCGGCTGTGTGTGGGGCAGGTTGAGGGGTCTGCGGCGGGGCGGCGTTGCGGCCGCCGGGATCCTCGTCTCGACGGGCCTCACCGGGCCGGTGAATCCGCTGGTCAGCGCGATTGTCAGTGGGGCGCCTTAGCGTCGTTGCCATGAATCAGCAGGGGGTGCGCTGGACGGCTGAGCAGGTGCTGGCTCTGGCTCCTGACGCGGCGTCACGCAAGACGGGAAGCAAACTCGGCACGGCCGGTCCGTGGTCGGGCACGGGCTGCGATACGTCCGGCGCCGTCTGGGGTCTGTGCAAGGGAAGCGGCAGCAGGCCGTATCAGACGATCATCGATGTCGCGGGCGCCACCGGCGCCACCGGGCCCGCGTACAAGTGCAGTTGCCCGAGCCGCAAGTTCCCGTGCAAGCACGCGCTGGGACTGCTGCTGCTCTGGTCGGGAGACGAGGCCGCGGTCGCGGAAGGGGAGGTGCCGGACTGGGTCGGCGAATGGCTGTCGGGGCGGCGCATGCGCGCCGCAAAGAAACAGGAGCAGGGTGCGGACGGCGGGCAGTCCGCGCAGCCCGCGGACCCGGAGGCCGCACGGCGCCGGGCCGACCGCCGGGCAGCCCGGATCACCGCCGGGACGACGGAGCTGGAGCAGCGGCTGGCCGACGTGCTGCGCGGCGGGCTGGCCCCCGCCGAGCAGGCCGGATACGGACTGTGGGAGGAGACGGCCGCCCGCATGGTCGACGCCCAGGCGCCCGGACTCGCCGCGCGGGTACGCGAGTTGGGAGCCGTTCCGGGCTCCGGACCCGGCTGGCCGGTGCGGTTGCTCGAGGAGTGCTCGCTGATCCACCTGCTCGACCGGGCCTGGCTGGAGCGTGAGCGCCTGCCGGAACCACTGGCGGTGACCGTGCGCACCAGGGTCGGGCTGAACTCCCCGCCAGAAGGCCCCGCGGTCAGGGACGACTGGCTGGTGCTCGCCCAGTACGACACCTCCGACGGCAAGATCACCACCCGCCGCATATGGCTGCACGGCCGGGAGACCGGGCGCCCGGCGCTGCTCCTCGCCTACGGCGCCGCCGGACGGGCGCCCCAACTGGCGCTGCCGGTGGGGCTGATGATCGACGCCGAGCTGTTGCCGTACGGAGGTGCGGGACAGCTGCGCGCCGACATCGGCAGGCAGTACGGGCCCCCGGCCCCGATCACCGCACGCCCACCGGGGAGCACCGTGGTGGAAGGGCTTGCCGCCTACGGCACGGCCCTGAGCCAGGACCCATGGCTGGACTCCTGGCCGTGCACGCTGTCCGACGTGGTCCCGGTGCCGGGAGACGAGGGCTGGCAACTGTCCGACACCGATGGCCGCTCAGCGCTGCCCATCACCGCGACCGCGCTGTCCCGCCCCGCTCTGTGGAGGCTCGCCGCACTGTCCGGTGGCGGCCCCGTCACGGTCTTCGGCGAACTCGGCCACCGGGGCTTCGCGCCGCTGGCCGCCTGGTCGGAGGAGACCGCCGAGACGGTCTCGCTCACGGGCGAGTGAGCCGAGTGGGGACTCTCCGAAGGTATGGGCACGGGTGCCCGCTCGGAGCTGCCCGTGACGCGTCGGGGGTCCTCGGCCGCGGCCAAGCGGAGAGCCGGGCCCCAGGCACCGACCACACGCCCCCGTCCAAACGCCGACTCGCATGACGCACCACGGAGGACCAGATGACCGGCACCACCCGCACCACGGACTGGGAAGAGCTCGTCACCTCGGCTCTTCTCGGCACCGATCGGCGGCCACCGCCCGCCGCCGTACTGACTCCCGGAAAAGACGCGGCGACGGCGCTACTGGACGTGGCGGCACTGCACACCGTGCGGCGCCGGGCCGGGCTGACACCGGCTGCGGCGCGGCCGCTTCCGGAGCCCGCACCGCAGGATCCCCGGCCCTCGCTGCCGGAGGCCGCCCGGCGGCGGCTCACCGGGCTGCTGGCCGATCGCGCGGCGCACACGGGCTCCGGAGGCCGTCGCGGTGCGGCCCCGGATCTGACGGAGCTGCTGCCGCAATGGCTGGCCGCCGCCAATGAGAAGGGGTATCGCGCACCCGCTTCCGCGCTGCCCGCACTGCTCGAGGCGGCGCGCGCCCGCACCGATCTGCGCCCTGCGGCGCTGCGCTTCGCCGGAGCGCGCGGGCTGTGGCTCGCCCGGCTGAACAGCGACTGGAAGTTCGCGCTGCGCGGGGCCTGGGGATCCGCCGCGGCGAGCGGCCCAGGGGGAGGCGCCGCGCTGCCGGCACCGGACGACGCGATCGGCGTGCGGAAGCTGTGGGACGAGGGCCTCTTCGCGGAACGCGTGGCCGTCCTCACTTCCGTACGAGCGCACGATCCCGCGGCGGCACTCGCCCTGCTGTCCGGGACCTGGTCGACCGAGCGGGCCGAGGACCGCCTGATGTTCCTGGACTCGCTGCGCACGGGTCTGTCCGACGCGGACGAGCCCTTCCTGGAGCTGGCGCTGTCCGACCGGAGCCGCAATGTCCGGACCACCGCTGCCGAGCTGCTGTCGGGGCTGCCGCACTCCGCGCTCGCTGGGCGGATGGCCGAGCGGGCGGCCACCTGCATAGCC
Organism: Streptomyces sp. NPDC059828; assembly: GCF_042731955.1. Lineage (NCBI taxonomy): Bacteria > Bacillati > Actinomycetota > Actinomycetes > Kitasatosporales > Streptomycetaceae > Streptomyces > Streptomyces sp. NPDC059828. The sequence continues at coordinate 11,756 of NZ_JBHWIW010000026.1, forward strand.
CTGGACCGGTCCGGGAGCACGGCCACGATCGCCGTGGAGGCACCGCACGAATGCGATGCAGCGATGCAGCGCGACGGCATCGCGCCCGTACCCCCTTCGGGCCGCGGCGAACGATCATGGTGGCTCGGGCAGTTGGTCGAGTCCGCTCCGCTGACGATCTGGCCGCGCCGGCTCGGGGGACGTACGCCCGAGGAGATCGTGACCCTGCCCGTCACCGACGGCTGGGGCGATGAGCTGCACGCGGCCTGGTGCCGGGCGGCGGTGCGCCAGCAGGACCCGCAATGGTCCCGCGCGCTCCTCGGCACACCCGCCGCACCGCCCGCGAGCGGCCCCGGCACCTCGTCCCTGGCGGAGCGGGCGAAGCTCCTGGCGGCCCTGTCGGAGCGGGAGCGGGCCGACTGGGTCGCGGCGTTCATATCCGCGCACGGCCTGTCGGAGGCGTTCCAGCTGCTCGGTGTCTGCGCGGTGCCCTGGGCCGAGCCGCTGGGCCGCGCTGTGGTGGACGCGCTCGACATCGCCCGCGACGCGGGCAGCTACCCCTGGAGCTTCAGCGGAGTGATGGGCCTCGCCGAACGCTGCCTGGATCCCGGGGAAGCGGCCCGCCTGGATCTGCTGACGGCCACACCGGACGAGCCGGAAGGGGCATCCCCGGGGGCGGGAGGCTACTGGTCGGAGGCCTTCCAGCGCCTGGTCTCCACCCTGCGGCTGCGGGCGGTGATGCACGCCGAGCTGGCTCGGGAATAGCCCTGCTCCGGGTCACCGGGTGCCCGGCACCGGACGTGGGCACGTACGGCGCGGGGCAGGCGGACGGGCGGACGCGACGAGGGCAGGACGGCGACCGCCGCGGCCTCGATGGCGGGATGGCTGTCGGCAGCCGGCCCTCGGCAGGAGTCAGGCGTCGGCCGGATGGCGGACGTTTGCGTTGACCCATTCGACGATGGAGGACGTCGTGGCACCCGGTGTGAAGATCGCAGCCACGCCCTTCTCCTTGAGCGGGGGGATGTCCTCCTCCGGGATGATGCCGCCGCCGAAGACCTTGATGTCCTCGGCGTCCCGCTCCTTCAGCAGCTCAAGGACCTTGGCGAAGAGCGTGTTGTGGGCGCCGGACAGGATGGACAGGCCGATCGCGTCGGCGTCCTCCTGGATCGCGGTGTCCACGATCTGTTCCGGGGTCTGGTGAAGCCCGGTGTAGATGACCTCCATACCGGCATCGCGCAGCGCTCGTGCGATCACCTTCGCGCCGCGATCGTGGCCGTCGAGACCCGGCTTGGCCACCACCACGCGGATCGGACCGGTCACACCCATCACTGCCTCCACATCCCGGCTGTGCCGCCATTGGCACGAACCCCGCGCCCCGCGCCGGACAGCACCGGGGAGGTGAACGAACGTTATCTACAGCATCCCGCAACCGCTCGTTTCACGGTGGACAGCGAGGGGGAAATCACACGTGGGACATATTCGCCACGCGCCGCACCCGGACTCGTACCGGTCGGTCCGCAGTCGTCCGCGACCGGGCCACACACGTCAGGGGCCGGGCGAGCGCGCCAGGGGAGCCGTCAGAGGACCGCCTCAGTGCCGAGCCGCAGCCGCGTGCCCGGGGTGAGGCGGCGCGTCGGCAACCCCACGAGGGCATACGGGGGACGGAGCCGTCGACCCGCGCGCCATTCGGGAGGTCGGCCATGGGGTTGCTGCCGCTCTTGCGCTTCGGACATTTCCGGCTGCCCATGGCGCTGCTGCGCGCCACCGCCCTTGAGCTGGCGATCCTCGCCGGGCATCTCGTGCTGTATCCGTCAGGCATCAGCCAGGAGCGGCCGGGCCGTCCCGGGCGCGGGAGCCCCGGCGGCTCTGGTGGCCCTGGCGCGGTCGAATCCGGATGCGCCTCGCCGGAGACAAGTGCGCTGCCCACGCCAGCTGCCGCCGCATTCCCCCCGGCCGTCCTCCTCCACGGCTTCATCGACAACCGTTCCGTGTTCGTCCTTCTGCGCCGCCACCTCGCCCGTGAGGGACGGCGGCCCATCGAGTCGCTCAACTACTCACCGCTGACCTGTGACATACGGAGTGCCGCCGAGCTGCTGGGCCGCCATGTCGAGGAGGTCTGCACCCGCACCGGCCGGCCCGAGGTCGATATCGTCGGACACAGCCTCGGAGGACTGATCGCCCGCTACTACGTCCAGCGGCTCGGCGGCGACCGCCGGGTCCGCACGCTGGTCACTCTCGGCACCCCCCATTCGGGCACGAGTGTCGTCCCGCTCGCGAGCGCTCACCCTCTCGTGCGCCAAATGCGCCCCGGCTCCGATGTGGTGGAGGAACTGAGACTGCCCGCTCCCGGCTGCCGCACGCGCTTCGTCAGTTTCTGGAGCGACCTCGACCAACTGATGGTGCCGCTCGAAACAGCCTGCATCGACCACCCTGATCTACAGGTGCGGAACATACGCGTCAGCGGTATCGGCCATCTCGCCCTCCCTGTGCACCCGGCCGTCGCGGCGATCATCCGCGAGGTGCTCGAGCCGTCGGAGAGAGGCACCGTGCCGGGGGCGGTAGCGGCATCGGGAGCGTCCGGGGTGGTGTCCGTGGCCTGAGGCCCGGCACCCCAACGGCCTTCGAACAATCATCGAACGTAAGGCCAAAGCTCTTCCTTCACCTCGTCGAAAGACGGCCGAATGCCCGTTTCCCGCCTACCCAAAACCAACGGAAGATTGTCGGCGTCGCATACTGCCGGGTACAGTCGCGCCCACTGCGTTCCTCGGGTCCCCCACCGCGGGTGACTCCGGATCCTGGTCCTGCTGCCGAGGCGAGAGAGAAGTTGGTGAACGACCAGCACCCCGACGCCGGGTATGACTCCTACGCCGCCGGCAGCTTCGACACCGACCCGCTCTTCGGCGCCCTTCCCGGCGGCTACGCCTACGACGCAGCGGCCGCCGGAAGCAGCGGCCAGTACGACAACACGCAGTGGCAGTCGGCGACGACGGCGTACGACAGCTACGCCGCCGCCGAGGGACACCAGCAGCAGTACGACACCACCGGCCAGTGGGACGCCAACGCCTGGAACCAGACGGGGCAGTTCGAGACCACCGCGGCAGCTTTCGCCTATGACGGGACGGGCCAGTGGCCCGCGGCGGGCGGATACAGCACCCCGGCCTATGAAACCGGCACATACGACGCGACGGCCTGGAACTCGGGCGCGGACACCGGAGCCGGCCTGGGCTCCGAACAGGCCGCCGACGCCTACCAGACCCAGGTCCAGGCTCAGACGCAGTACCTCGAATACAGCGAGTACAGCGAGTACGCGGCGCATACCGACTACGCGGCGCATACCGAGCACGCTGGATACACCGAGCACGCCGAATACACAGCGGACAGCGCTTATACCGCGGACGGCGAATACTCCGAGCACACCGGCTACTACGCCGAGCCCGTGACGCTGCCCGAACAGTTCTCCCCCGAGGACGAGTTCCCGGCGGGGTCCGACCATCCCGCGGCCGAGTCCGGCACCGAGGACCCCACCCCGGAAGCCGACGACCAGAGCTTCGAGTACGACGACGAGGCCGAGTTCGTCGCCACGGCCAGGACGATGGCCGCCCCGGCGATCTCCATCCCGGCACCCCGCCCCGCCCGCCGCGGTGGCACCCGTGGCCGCCGCCGCACCCCGGCCAAGCGTTCCGCCATGCTCACCGTGGCCGTCCCCTCCGCCTGCGTCATGGGTGTCGCCGGCGTGGCAGCGGCGTCGGTGGGCGGGCTCTCCGGGGGTGAGGAGGGCAGCGGCAAGACCACGGTCGCGGCCGCCGATCCGACATCGGTGCAGTCGGTCCCGGCCAACTCCAAGCTCGACACCCAGCTCGCCGCGCTGAGCGCCGACGCCCGCGACTTCGGCGACCGCGCCAGCCGCACCCAGGAGCGAATCGACCTCAAGGCGCGCCAGGAGGCGGACCGCAAGAAGCGCGAGGCGGAAGCCGCCCGCCGCGAGGCGCTGCGCCCCAAGTTCGCCCTTCCCGTCAGCCAGCACGGGCTCAGCGCCTACTTCGGTCAGGCAGGCGTCAACTGGATGTCCATGCACACCGGTATCGACTTCCCCGTCTCCTACGGGACGCAGGTGAAGGCTGCCACCGACGGCACGGTGCGCACCCAGTGGAACAGCGCCTACGGCAACATGGCCATCGTCACGGCCGCCGACGGCACGGAGACCTGGTACTGCCACCTCAGCAGCACCAAGATCCGCTCAGGATCGGTCAAGGCTGGTGACGTGATCGCCTTCTCCGGCAACTCGGGCAATTCCACCGGCCCGCATCTGCACTTCGAGGTACGACCGGGCGGGGGTTCCGCGATAAACCCGCTGTCGTGGCTGCGCGGCCACGGCCTCGACCCGACCTGATCCGGCGTAGACGTAGGCGGACGCACGAAGCTCCGGACGGCTCTCCGCCTCCGCTCCTCTCCGCCCCTTCGGGGTGCGGCTTCACCGCACCCCGGCTCCTCGCTACAGCTTCTCGACCGGCGCGTATCGCAGCAGCAGCCGCTTCGGCTTGGTGTCCCCGAAGTCGATCGTCGCCTGGGCGTCCGCTCCCAGTCCCGTCACCGCCATCACCGTGCCGAGACCGAACTGGTCGTGCGTCACCCGGTCTCCGACCACCAGCGCGATGACCGGCTTGTCGGCAGCCCGCCTGGTCGCGAAGCCCGAGGGGCCGGAACGCGACCGGGACGAGGAGAGCGAGGAAGTGATCCCCGAGACCGGACCCGCCGGGGCGGCCATCGGTCCCGTCCGCTTCCACTCCAGATGCGCGTCAGGGATCTCCTCAAGGAAACGCGAGGGCGGGTTGTACGAGGGCTGGCCCCAGGCGCTGCGCATCGACGAGCGGGTCAGATAGAGCCGCTCACGGGCGCGGGTGATACCCACATACGCCAGCCGCCGCTCCTCCTCCAGCTCCTTGGCCTGGCCGAGCGCCCGCATGTGCGGGAAGACGCCGTCCTCCATGCCGGTGAGGAACACGACCGGGAACTCCAGGCCCTTCGCCGTGTGCAGCGTCATGAGGGTGATGACTCCACTGCCCTCATCGTCCTCGTCCGGGATCTGGTCGGAGTCGGCGACGAGCGCCACCTGCTCCAGGAACTCGGCGAGCGTGCCGGAACCCTCGTCGGCTCCCCGCTCCTGCTCGAATTCGAGGGCGACCGCCGCGAGCTCCTGGAGGTTCTCGATACGGGTTTCGTCCTGCGGGTCGGTGGATGCCTGGAGCTCGGCGAGATAACCGGTGCGCTCCAGCACCGCCTCGAGGACGGTGGCCGGGCCCGCGCCCGACTCGACGATCGTGCGCAGCTCCTCCATCAGCGTGTTGAAGCGCTTCACGGCGTTGGCCGAACGGGCCGCCATGCCGTACGCCTCGTCCACGCGCCGCAGCGCCTGCGGGAAGGTGATCTTCTCTCGCAGCGCGAGGGCGTCGATCATCGCCTCGGCGCGATCGCCGATACCCCGCTTGGGGACGTTGAGGATGCGGCGCAGCGGGACGTTGTCCTCGGGGTTGGCGAGAACTCGCAGATAGGCGAGGACGTCCCGGACTTCCTTGCGCTCGTAGAAGCGCACCCCGCCGACGACCTTGTAGGGCAGGCCGACACGGATGAAGATCTCCTCGAAGACACGGGACTGGGCGTTGGTCCGGTAGAAGACGGCGACATCGCCCGCCTTGGCCTCGCCCGCGTCGGTCAGCCGGTCGATCTCGTCGGCGACGAACTGTGCCTCGTCGTGCTCGGTGTCGGCGACATAGCCGGTGATCTGCGCTCCGGCGCCCGCGTTCGTCCAGAGGTTCTTGGGACGACGGCTCTCGTTGCGCTCGATGACGGCGTTGGCGGCGGAGAGGATCGTCTGGGTGGAACGGTAGTTCTGCTCCAGCAGGATCGTGGTGGCGTCCGGATAGTCCTCCTCGAACTGGAGGATGTTGCGGATCGTGGCGCCGCGGAAGGCGTAGATCGACTGGTCGGCGTCACCGACGACGCACAGCTCGGCGGCCGGCAGGTCCTCGTATCCCTCGCCGACCAGCTCACGCACCAGGGTGTACTGGGCGTGGTTGGTGTCCTGGTACTCGTCCACCAGGACATGCCGGAAGCGGCGCCGGTAGTGCTCGGCCACGTCCGGGAACGCCTGGAGGAGATGGACGGTGGTCATGATGATGTCGTCGAAGTCCAGGGCGTTGGCCTCGCGCAGCCGCGCCTGGTACATCCGGTACGCCTCGGCCAGCGTCTTCTCGAAGCCTCCCCCGGAGCCTCCGGCCTGGGAGCCGCCCCCGGCCACCTGATCGGCGAACGCCTCCTCGTCGATCAGCTCGTTCTTGAGGTTCGAGATCTTGGCGCTGAACGACTTCGGTGGGAACTTCTTCGGGTCGAGGTCGAGATCGCGGCAGACCAGGGCCATCAGCCGCTTCGAGTCGGCGGCGTCGTAGATCGAGAACGACGAGGTGAAGCCGAGCTTCTTGCTCTCGCGGCGCAGGATGCGGACGCAGGCGCTGTGGAAGGTGGAGACCCACATCGCGTTGGCGCGGGGGCCGACGAGCTGCTCGACCCGCTCCTTCATCTCGCCCGCGGCCTTGTTGGTGAACGTGATGGCCAGTATCTGCCCTGGGTGGACATTGCGGGTCGCCAGCAAGTGGGCGATCCGATGGGTCAGCACCCGGGTCTTTCCGGAACCGGCTCCGGCCACGATGAGCAGCGGCGAGCCGGTGTGGACGACGGCGGCGCCCTGCTGTTCGTTCAGGCCTTCCAGCAGCGCGGCGGGGTCCACGGCCGGGCGTGGCACACCGCTGCGGTAGTACTCGTCCCTGGTCGGGGGCACGTCGAAGCGACCCCCGAAGAGGTCGTGAGGGACGTCCTCGGCGGGGGCGTGCTCGTCGGGCTCCGGAGGCGGGGGCTCCTCCGAGGCCGCGGAGCGCTGGAGGCCGGCCAGGAAGCTGTCGTCAAAGAGGCTGCTCATCGCTCTACGAGTCTAGGCCGCCGCACTGACAGCCCGCCGCCGCCTTCGCCTCAATCACGCGTCTCGATCACGCCAATCCACGCTCGTCACATTCTGTGAAGTTGCGGCCACGACACGCCAAGGTCACGGAAATGTATCGGACATAATGCGCACCGACCTTCACACGAGCGCCACAGTTTGGCTAGCGTGCTCGCCAAGGCAGCCCGTACCCCCGCGGCGACCAACGCCAATCGGGCAGCTCGCGCCGAATCCGACCATTCCGCAAGGAAGGTGAGGAACCGGGGACCCAACTCTCCTGTGCCCACCCGCACAAGAGGGGCCCCACCGGGGTGAATCGGGCCACGTTGCATCAAGGCCCGTAGGACAACCTTCCGTTCCGTCCGAACCCGACAGCTAACCCGGTAGGCGGCAAACGGAAGGAGATGCCTGCCTTGGCATCGCATCGCAAAGCGCGTGCCCACACGGGTACACGTACGAAGAATCCCGCCGTCGGGTTCACGACGGCAGCCATCGCGGGCGTCACCCTGCTGTCCACGCAGAGCGCCCAGGCCGAACCGCAGCCCAGCGTCGAAGAGGTCCAGAAGAAGGTCGACGACCTCTACCGCCAGGCCGGAACCGCGACCCAGCAGTACGACCGTGCCAAAGAGGAAACGGCGCAGCAGCGCCGCGAGGTGGACCAGCTCCTGGACAACGCCGCGGAGCGCACGGAGTCCCTGAACGAAGCCCGCCGCGCGCTCGGTTCGTACGCCGCCGCCCAGTACCGCACCGGAACGGTCACCCCGACCGCCGCGCTGCTCCTCGCGGACAGCCCGCAGGAGTACTTCGACCAGACGCGCCTGATGGACCGGCTGTCCGAGGAACAGCGCGAAGCCGTCACCGACTTCGAGGAGCAGCGGTCCGCGGCGGCGGATCAGCGCGCGGAGGCGACCAGGAGCCTGGAGACGCTCACCGACTCGCAGGCATCGCTGCGCAGCACCAAGGAGACGGTGCAGCGCAAGCTCGCCGAGGCGCGGGAGCTGTTGTCGAAGCTGACGGCGGAGGAGAGGGCACGGCTCGCGGAACTGGAGCGCCAGCGGGAGGAAGAGGCACACCGCAAGGCGGAGGCGAAGGCCAGGGCCGAGGCAGCGGCCAGAGCGGAGGCCGAGGCCCAACGCCGGGCGCAGCAGGAACAGGAGCAGCAGGGCACGGGAACCGGCGCGGGCACCTCCGCCGGCTCGTACGCCGCCAAGGCGCAGCAGGTGCTGTCCTTCGCCCGCAGCCAGATCGGCAAGCCCTACGTCTGGGGCGCGACCGGACCCAGCTCCTACGACTGCTCCGGCCTCACCCAGGCCGCCTGGCGCGCGGCCGGCGTCGATCTGCCCCGCACCACCTGGGACCAGATCGAGGTGGGTCAGCGGATCGCGGCGAAGGACCTCGTCCCCGGCGACCTCGTGTTCTTCTACGACGACATCAGCCACGTCGGGATCTACATCGGCAACGGGCAGATGATCCACGCCCCGAAGCCGGGCGCGAACGTCCGCGAGGAATCGATCTACTACATGCCGATCCACGGGAGCGTGCGGCCGGCCTGAGCGGGATCACGCTGCGGCCCGGCCGATCGGGGTGGCCTGGCCGCTGCCTGCGGGCCGAACGCATGAGCGCGAAGAAACCCCGCCAGGGACGACCTGGCGGGGTTCGGCTTCACCGAGCTGCCGGGATCACTCCCTGTTCAAGGCAGCTCGCAGACAGGCGATCAGATCGCCGGTCGGCACCTCGGTCCACGTGGCCCCTGGCACCCCCACGCGCATGACCTCATGACGCGCCTCGTCCAACTCATGCACCAGGACCTGGCGGCTCGTTCCGTCCAGCGGATCCACCCGCAGCCGGACGGCCCCGTGCGAGATCGTCGGGAACATGCTCCGCAGCACGTCATCCGCATGGAGGCGACGCAGAAGGTTCCGCTCTCCTCGGTGGAAGTCGGACGACAGGAGGTCGGACCACTGCGCAGAAATGAGCTCCCCGCTGTCGAGTGCCCTGGCGAACTCATCGAGCTCCATGAACGTGAACCTCGTCGCCAGTTCTTCGAGCGGCACGCCCGCCCGCCATGCGGCAACCGCCTCCACGAGCAATCCGAGATCGTCCGTCGAGCCGATCTCCCAGGTGAACCCGGGAATGTGGACGCGCATCCGGAACAGTCGCTCATCGGCCGCGGGATCGACTGACACGACCCCCCTCGCCGTCTCGACACTGACCACGTCGACGTCCCAGGGCGATAGCCCGATGTCGCATCCGCGCAGTTCCGCTGCCTCCTTCATGGCTGGTCCGAGGCCACCCGACGCGGTCACGTCCGGGTACAGGTGCTTCTGATCGGTTCCCATACTCGATTCCTCAGCAGTGGCAGGATCCGATGACCGAACCCTTCACGGGGCCAAGATCTCCCTTCAGCACCGAAAGGTCCGGCATGTCCGTCGGGGGGTCCAGCTTCATGGCTCCACCTGGACCCGACGGGGAGTAGAACTTGATCGAACTCCACGGGCGCTGGCCGTTGATGACGGCCCTCGCGATCATGGACATCTCGTAGTCCGTGGCGTGTCCGGCCTCACCGGCGTTCAGGCCGCGCTGGGCGGCCTTCATGAAGCCCCCGAGTTCGTTCAGTCCCGTCATGTTGACGTGGAGCGCCACGTTCGGGTCGGCGATGGCCATTTCCGCGATCCGGGCGAAGTCCCTCGGAGACGCGTTGGAGAAGGTCTGGAACTTGTTCTCGGGAAGCCCAGCCCACTCGTCGAGCTTCCCCTTATTCTGCCACCCCAAGGCCACCTTGCAGTTGTGCACGAGAACGTCGTCGGGGCGCTCGCCCGTCGTGCGCACGAAGAACGTGTGCAGGTCGTCGACCGTGAGGTCGTAGACCGTGCGCGGAGCCAGGCCCGAGCGGTCGTGTAGTGCGGTCACCGGGCGGACGGAGCCGTCCGGGGTGCGCAGGCGATCGCCGACGCGCAGGTCGGAGACCAGCGTCCACCCGCGATCCGCCACGTAGAACTTGTGGCCGGCGGTGCTGGCGAGCTTCCCCCCGTCGGCAACGGTGATGTCCACCAGCCGCTGGGTGTCGTGCTTGAAGGTGTCGGTGACCTGCCGGGCCCGCAGCCGGCCGGAAGCCGGGTCCGTGGCCTTGACGAGGTCACCCACGCCCACCTGGCTGATGGGCCGGTGCGAGCCGTCCGCCATCAGCACCTGGGTGGTGCCGGGGAAGCTGTTCGCCTTGCAGGCGGTGTACAGGTCTTCGTAGGCGTTGATGGTGCTGTTGAGCTTGGCGATGGTCCCGGGGTCGAGGTCGAGGACCTTGAGTGCGTGGAACGCGTCACGGACTCCGACGCCGGTCTTCATGGCGGCGTCCAGGGCCCGGATCCCTTCGAAGACCTTGCCGAACGCCTTGCCCGGGATGAAGTTGCTCAGCGCCCAGGCGCAGCCGCTGGCGCTGCCGTGCCAGCAGTCGACGAAGTCCTGGACCAGGACCGCCTTGATGACCTGGTAGGCCAGGGTCATCTCGATGAGTTCCAGCTTGGAGAAGTACCGGGTGACCTCCTGCTTCATCCCCGGGATGCGCTTGCTCTCGACGAGTAGCGTGTCCTGGCGCGGGCAGGAGCTGCCGCTGGCCATCGCGTCGGGGTTGGTGCAGAGGAAGAAGTCGACCACGGCGCTGAAGGTGACCGTGAACGTGGTGGTGCAGCCTTCGAACCCGACGGTGATCACGCAAGGGTTGTGCTGTTTGGCGTCGGTGATCTCGATGGTGTCTTCGTCGACGACGTACCAGGTGCCGCCGACTCCGGTGCCCGCACCGGTGGAGACCTGCTTGTTGGCGGCGTTGCGAGCCGCTTCCTCCACTGCCTTCTGGGCGCTCTGGGCGTACTTGAGTGCGTCCTTGGCGGCCTGTTCGGCTTCGGTGGCGGCTGCGTCGGCGCGGGTGGCGGCGGCGCGGGCGTCCTTGGCGGCCTGCTCGGCCGCGGCTGCGGCCTCGCGTGCGGCCTGGGCGTCGAGTGCGGCCTGGTCGGCGGACTCCCGGGCCTCCTTGGCGTAGCCCTCGGCGCGTCCGGCCGCCTGGTCGGCGGCAGCGGCGTCCGCGGTCGCCTGGCGGTCGTACTCCACCGTGCGGGCCAGTGACGCCGACGCTGCCGACGCTGCCTTGGCGGCATCGGCCGCGTAGCCGAGGGCCTCCTTGGAGTAGGTGCGGGCGTTGGCCGCGTGGCCGGCGGCGTTGGCCGCGTACTGGTAGGCGATCTTCGCGTCGCCCGTCGCCTGGTCCGCGAGGTTCTTCGCGGCCGCGGCCTCGGCCAGCGCGTTCTTGGCGTGGGCGTCGGCGACGGCCTTCTGCTGGTCGGCGATCGACTTCGACGCCTGCCCCGTCAGCACGACCAGACTGGCCGCGGAGTCGCTGGTGACATACGGGGACCCCAGCTGGATCGCGTCGTTGGCGGGCTTGGCGACCTGGGCGGCGGCATTGCCCGCGTCGACCGCGGCCTGCGCGGTGACATGGGCGAAGCCCGCGGCCTTCGCCGCAGCCTCCAGAGCCTTGACAGCCTCCTTGCTCGCCTCGTCCGCCTCGGACTTGGCGGTCTTCGCCAGCTTCTCGGCCTCGTCGGCGAGCGCAACGGCCGTCTTGGCCTCCGCCATCGCGTGCTGGGACGCGTTGATGGCATCGGCCACGGCGCTGGTCGCGGTCTTCACCGCGGCGTCGGCCTTCAGCTTGGCGGCCTGGGCCGCGTCGGCGTTTGCTCGGGAGCGCTTGGCCGCTGCTTCGGCGCGGGTGGCCGCGGCATCCGCCTCGGCCGCGGCCTGAGAGGCGGCGTCCGCCGCCGTACGGGCCCGGCCGGCGGCAGCCTCGGCATCATCCGCGTACGCGTCCGCGGCGTTGGCCGCCGCCCGGGACTCCTGGGCGCTGGAGTCGGACTCGTGGGCCTCGGCGAACGCCTCCTTGGCGTCGGCCTTGGCCCGGGCGGAGTCCGCCTTCTGCGCCGCGTCCCACGCGTCGTCGTTCAGATCGCGGGCGTTGTCACGGGCCTTGACCGCGTCGTTCTTCCGCGCGACGGCGGTCGACTCGGCGGCTTCCGCCTTCTCCTTGGCATCCTGGGCGTTCGCCGCCTCGGCCTGCGCGGTCTTCTTGTGCTGGTTGGCCTCGGCCTGCTTGGCCGCGGCGGTCTCCTTCTCCGCCTTTGCCGTCTTCTCCTCGGCCTCGGCCGCAAGCCGCTTGGCGTGCGCGTCAGCAGCAGCGGCCTTCGCGTCCGCCTCCGCCTTCAGCGCGACGACGAGCTTCGCCTCCGCCGTCTCCTTGTCCTTCTTCGCGTTGTCCCGGTGCAGCTTCGCCGCATCCGCAGCCGCCTTCGCCTGCAACTCGGCCTTGTGCGCGGCCTCCTTGCGGAACTCCGCGTTGACCTGCGCGGCCTGCGCCAGCGCACGCTGCGCGATCGTGTCGCTGTCGCTCGCGGAGGCACGGGTGGCCGCCTCAGCGGTCTCACCGGCCTTCACCATCGCCGTCAACGCGGCCACGATGCCCTTGGTGACCTGCGCCTTCTGCTGACCGACCAGCAGACCACGACCCCGCGGCGCACCAGCGGCATCCGCGATCCCGTACGCCGCCTGCTCGGCCGCATCCGAGGCGGTACCCGACTTCTTGGCGCTCTCCAGCTGCACCTTCAGCGCGGCCAGCTGCTTCTTCGCCGCCGCCTGCGTGTCGGTGACGCCCTTCTTCGCCTTGTCGAACTGCACCTTGTCCGGATACGACAGGCTGTCCGTACCCTTGTGACCCGACGGCTTGATCAGGAACTTCTGCGCACTGGCGTCCTTGCAGTCCCACAGCCGCGCGTCCGTGCTCTTGGTGAACGCACTCAGATCCAGGCACTTGCCCGTGGACACACTCTTCAGCGGCGAAGAGGCGCGGACATCGCCCTTCCACGACTGGCCCTTGGACTTGTAGCAGTCCGAGATCTGGATCTTCGTACCGTTGGCCGACGCGTTCCCCGCCACATCCAGGCACTTGAACGAGCCCACATTGCGGAGGTGGAGGTCGTCCTCGCTGCCCTCGATCGTCCACTGCTGAGCGGCGCCGCCGTTGCAGGTGTAGATCTGGACCGCCGTGCCGTTGGTCTTGCCGCCGCCCTGGACGTCCAGGCAGCTGCCCTTGGCGCCGGGTACCTCGATCGTCACATAGCTGTCGCCGATCCAGCCCATACCGCCCGCGGACCAGTAGTCCTGCCAGCGCGCCAGACGGTCGGCGATCCAGGAGTGGCCCAGCAGGTCACCCAGCGTCTTCGCACCGGTGGCCAGAGAGGTGGTGGCGTCCTTGTTTGCGGTCAGGAGCTGATTGCGCTGGGTCGCCTGGGAGGCGACCTCCTTCTGCCACTCCTGCGCCGCCGTGTCCGACAGGTCACCCAGGACCTTGTTCGGATCCACCGGATCACGCCACGCGCACGACGCGAACCGCGTCTTCAGATCCTCCACCGCGACCCGGTACTCGGCCGTGCCCGGCTGCGGCGCCGTGCGCGGGAAGCCGCCTGAGCCGAGGAAGATCCGGGCGTTGTCCGCCCCCGTCGGCTCCAGGGACCAATCGGTCAGATGCTCGAACCCGTCGTGCTCGGCAACGTCCCGGTTCCAATGGGGATTGTTCGCGGCCGAGGGGTCCTTGCCGTACAACGGCCCGCCGAGGTCCTTGACGGCCTTCACCGTCGCCGCGTCAGCCTTCGGCGTGGGGTCCTCGTAGAAGTCTGACTCGCTCTTCCAGAACCGGTCGGCGACCCACTTCGTCAGACCGGTCTGGCTGTAGAAGTCCTGCTGGCCGTCGCCGGGTGAACCCGGAGGCCAGTGGAACCCTGCCACCGTGAACCCAGCGGGAGTCTCCAGCCCGTCAAGCGGCTTCTGCCAGGTGCCCCGCTGAGCATGGAGGACATCCAGCTCCTTGTCCGCGGCGTCGCGGTCCTTCTTGAACGCCTGGGCGAGCAGAGTGTCCTGCCAGTGCTGGCGGTTGGCCAGCTCATGCAGCTTCTCCTGCGACTGGTTGAGACCGTCCTGCGCGGTCGCGGACATCGACGTGCCGCCGAGGCGCAGCACATCGGACATCAGGCACTGGTCCTGCCGCAGCTCCTCCGCGGGTGTCTCCACGTACCAGTCGTAGTCGTTGCCCACCGTGGTCATGCGCGGTTCGGCGTTCCCGCTGACCGCGTCCGGCTGCACGGCGAGACCGCCGAGAACGGCCAGTGCGGCCGCGGAGGTGATGGCGGTGGTGAGAGTGGTGGATGAGCGTGATCTGGGGCTGAACAACCCCGGTCTGAATCGCAAGACGGGCATCCTTCACAGCGAGCGTGGGCAGGCGGGGTGGCCGCCGGAAGAGAGAGCGGTGGCGTGGTGCCAAGCGCTGGTCAGCCAGCCGTCCCGGCGTGGAGACGGGTGCAATGGGTGGTCGCGCCGACCGCTGCGGTACGCACCGTGAGCCGATGCCGATGCTGCTGATGCCGATATGGCGGCATGAACGTTTTGCCTCTCCCCCGTGGCGGCGTTGTTCCCCCGGCCGCCAGTGATGTGCACGCGTCACGACTGAGTCGGTCAAGACCCTCGTCCGCGCGCGGCGCTCACCATAGTCGCAGTTCAATCCGTTGCGACAAGAGGCGATTTCCGCATCCGGAGCCGCCTGACGGGGCCAGTTGCCGGGCCGGTTCGAGACCGGCGCATGCAAATGCCATGCTCATGCCGGGAGTTTCCTGTGAGGCTCATGTGAAGAGAGGGGCGCAGGGGCCGATACTCCTGGCCAATAGTTGGCTGGAAATATGCGCTTGGTCAGGTCCAGAGCGTCGCGATGAAGATGTTGGCGACGGTCAGGCAGCCCACCGCGCCGAACACCGCCTTGTCCACCGTCTCCTCGTCCCGCTTCACGTAGACGAGGCCGAGGATCACCACCAGCACCGCCAGCTTGACGCCGACCTTGAGGTTGTTCACGGTCTGGCCGTCCGCCTCGTTGAGCCCCACCAGCGCCACACCCGTGACCAGCATCGTCAGCGCACCGTGCAGCATCGCCGGAGTGAAGCGCGCCGTCCCGGCACCCATGGCCTTCATCTGGGTCAGGAAACCCCCGAGCAGCGCGGCGATACCGATGATGTGCAGCGCGACGAAGACATTGATGAGTACGTCCATGGCACCGGAGCCTAGCTCTCCGGTCGGAAACCGACCGGAGCGGGGCGACTTCCGCCAATATCGGTCATGCCGTCCCAGCGGCGCACCGCGTCGGTCTAGCGTCCTCCCCCAGGCGATCGACCTGCCGATTTCATACCGGTCAGCAGACTCGACCGCCACGCCGAAGGATCCGGCGGCGGCCGCTTCCCCTGGGCGGACCGCCGCCGGAACCGCACGGAACGACCTGCCGGACACCGGAAGGACTGGCCTCGTGGCAGCGCACCGCAGACCCAAGCAGCGCACCCTGGGCGGCACTGCCGCCCGCACCGCTCTCACCGTCGCGCTGGCGGGTGCCGCGACGGGCACTCTCTACGAGGGCGCCGGGCACGCCGAGCCCGGTGCCACACCCGAGCAGCTGAGGGCCAAGGCCGACACCCTGTACCGGGAGGCGGAGGAGGCCACGGAGCGGTACAACGGTGCGAAGGAGGCGGCCGCGGGGGCCCGCACCGCGCTCGACGGGTTGCGCGACGAGGCCGCCCGGCGCACGGAACGGCTCAACGCCTCCCGCAACGCACTCGGTTCGATCGCCACCGCGCAGTACCGTGCGGGCGGTCTCGACCCGGCCGTGCAACTCGCGCTCAGCTCCGACCCTGACGCCTATCTGGCAGGCGCCGAGTTCACCGAGCGGGCCGGCGCCCGGCAGGCCGCCACCCTGGCCGGGATCCGCAAGCAGTCCCGGGAGCTGGCCCAGCTCCGTAGCGAAGCCGTCGGAACACTGGACGAGCTGACGGCACGTCAGGAGGAGCTCGCCCGGCACCGCACGGCCGTACGCGAGAAGCTCGCCGCCGCCCGGTCCGTCCTGGCCCGGATGACGCCCGCCGAGCAGGCCGGCTACGCGAGCCAGGACGGCACAGCGCCCGGGCGGGCCGACCGCGACACCGCGCGCGGCGATGCCCCCGGTGGCACCGCCGATGCCCCCAATCCCCGTGCGGCACAGGCCATCGCGTATGCCTACGGCGCACTCGGAAGTCCCTATGTCTGGGGTGCGACCGGCCCATCGGCCTACGACTGCTCGGGTCTCACCCAGGCCGCCTGGCGGTCGGCCGGGGTCGCCCTGCCCCGGACCACCTACACCCAGATCGACGCCGGACGCCGCGTACCACGCTCCCAACTCGCACCCGGCGACCTGGTGTTCTTCTACTCCGGCATCTCACACGTGGGGCTCTACATCGGCAACGGCCAGATGATCCACGCCCCGCGGCCGGGCGCACCGGTACGGGTCGCGCCCATCGACCAGATGCCGTTCGCCGGCGCGACCCGGGTGGTCTGACCGCGACCCGTGGCACGTGACGCAGCCCTGCCCCGGTCGTCGACGCTCTGTCCTGGCACGGCGCACATCCCTGAAGTCCTCAGCGCGCGGCCGCCGTCATACGCGGCGCCCCCTCGGCGGAGAGCTTGCTGGTCAGCCAGCGGAAGACATCCGGGACCTGGCGCTTCCAGCCCTCGGTGTCATGGGGGCCCATGACCTCGACGACCGCGACGTGCGTCGGGGCCTTTGCCGCGGCACGCAGGGCGAGGCCCGCTTCGAGGCCGTCGCCCTTCGCCCCTGAGACGTAGAGCGAGGTGTGCGGGGCCCTGGGTGCGGACTCGAGGATGGCGAGCGGGTTGTTGGCCCGGCGAAGCTCGGGGTCGAAGGCCGTGATGGACGCCTTCTCGGCGGCCGGGTCGTTGTAGCCGGACAGGCTGACCCCGGCGCGGTAGCGGTCGGGGTGGGCGATGGCGAGCTTGGCCGCGCAGTGGCCGCCCGCCGAGTAGCCGGCGACGGCCCAGCCGTCCGGGCGCTGCGAGGCGCGGAAGCTGTCCATGATCGCCTTGCGGACGTCGACGCTGATCCAGCTGTCCGCGTTGACCTTCCCCGGCACGTTCGCACAGCCCGTGTCCATTCCCTGGAGCAGGGTGGTACGCGGCGCCACCATGATGAACGGAGCCACCTCGCCGCGCTCCATCATGGGCTTGAGCTGCTCCTGGACCCTGAGTGAGGTGAACCAGGCCCGTGAGGCACCCGGGTAACCCGGCAGCAGCTCCACGACGGGGAACCTCGTCTTGCGGTAAGCGGGATCGTGGTACTGCGGCGGCAGCCAGACGAACACCTCGCCCCCCGCCCCCGAGACCTGGCCGGTGAACTCCGTCACCAGCACGCCCGGCCCGATGTTGGGGTCGTCGGCGGGCTTGAAGACCTGCTTGGACGCCGGCAGATCGGCGAACCGCGTGCCGCCCAAACCGTCCCGCCCGAGATCCTCGGCGGCCCTCACGTGCACGCCGGTGCCGAGCAGGTCGTCCCAGCTTCCGTAGAGACCGTTGCTGTTGTTCACGCCCACGAAAACCACGAGCAGCGCGGTCACCTGTGCGAAGCCGAGCATCAGCAGCCGGGTGGCCCCGCGCAGCAGTGCAGGTCCGCGCACCCGGCTCCAGAGAGCCAGTGGCAGCAGTAAGGCGACCACGGCCAGCACGATCGTGGCCATGAAGAAGGGCGTCCCGGTCAAGCTCATCACGGTCAGTCAGAGGGAAACCGGGACGCTCTGGTTGCCATCTCGGTGCGGCGGTTGCATAACAGAATCCGCAGCAACGGCCCGCCGCACACGCTCACACCAGCCGGCGTGCCGTGGCCCACCTCGTCAGCTCATGCCGGTTCGACAGCTGGAGCTTCCTGAGCACCGCCGACACATGCGACTCGACCGTCTTCACGGAGATGAAGAGCTGCTTGGCGATCTCCTTGTACGCGTATCCGCGCGCGATCAGCCGCAGCACCTCCCGCTCCCGCTGGGTGAGCCGGTCAAGGTCCTCGTCCACCGGAGGGGCATCGGTCGAGGCGAACGCGTCCAGCACGAATCCCGCCAGCCGCGGTGAGAACACCGCGTCCCCGTCCTGGACCCGGAAGACCGAGTCGACCAGATCGCTGCCGGTGATCGTCTTGGTGACATAGCCGCGGGCACCGCCGCGGATCACGCCGATCACGTCCTCCGCCGCGTCCGACACCGAGAGCGCGAGGAAGCGCACAGGGTGTTCCCCGCCCATCAGCCCCGCGCAGCGGCGCAGCACCTCCACCCCGCCGCCGCCCGGGAGGTGCACGTCGAGCAGCACGACCTCCGGGCGGGTCGCAGTGATCACGGTGACCGCCTGGTCGACGTCGGCGGCCTCACCGACCACCTCGACTCCCGTCGCCTCCGTGCGACCGATCTCGGCCTGCACCCCGGCCCGGAACATCCGGTGGTCGTCGACGAGCACGACCCGTACGCGACGCTCCGCGCCCTGCTCGCCCCCGTCGGTCTGCTCGGTCATTCGTCCGTCCGCCTCTCACTGTCCTGGGGAAGTGCCGTGGGAAGTGCCGTGTGGGGTCCCCTCACGGGTCTCCGTCCCGCGTTCCATCTCGAGCTCCACCTCGGTGCCCCCGCCCGGCACGGAGCGCAGCCGCGCCGTGCCGCCGTTGCGCTGCATACGCCCGATGATCGATTCTCTTACGCCCATCCGGTCCTCGGGAACCGCGTCAGGGTCGAAGCCGGGCCCCCTGTCCCGTACGGAGACGAACACGGTACGGCCCTCGACCTCCGCGTACACCTGCACCGGGCCGCCCTCGCCACCGTACTTGGCGGCATTGACCATCGCCTCACGCGCGGCCTGCATCTGCGCCACCAGCCGCTCGTCGAGCGGGCAGTCGCCGACCACCACCACCTCGAGCGGGACACCGTGCTTGTCCTCCACCTCGGCGGCGGCCTTCTTCACCGCGTCGGACACGGTGGCCGGCTCCTCGTCCGCCTCCTTGCCCGTGCCCTCCGGGCGGTAGAGCCAGTTCCGCAGCTCGCGCTCCTGGGCGCGTGCCAGCCTGCGCACCTCGCCGGCGTCGTCCGCGTTCCGCTGTATCAGGGTGAGTGTGTGCAGGACGGAGTCGTGCACATGGGCGGCGACCTCGGCCCGCTCCTGGGCGCGGATACGCATCAGACGTTCTTCGGACAGGTCCTGGGTCATCCGCACCAGCCAGGGGCCCACCAGCAGACCCACCCCGACGATCACGGCGATCGCGGCCGTCATGACATTGCCGAACTGGGCGGCCGAACCCCGGACGACGACGAACACGGTCAGGCCCATGCCGACCAGGGCGACCCCGGCGAGACCGCGCGCCAGCTGGAACAGCCGGCGGCGTGTGCCATCGCCGGTCCACCGGGCCCGGCGTGCGTTGTCCGCCTGGCGCCACACCAGGACGAGACCGGTGCCTATCAGCAGTACCGGCCAGACATAGCGGTTGGCAGGGCCGCCCAGATCGACGTTGGCGACGAACGAGGCGGCCCCGATCAGCAGGCCGAACAGTGCGAACAGCTGGCCCTTGTCAGGCTTGCGCAGCCGCCGTCTGCCGTCGGCGGTGGTCTCGAAGACCGGCTTCGGGTCGGCGGACCGGCCGCCGACGCCGAGCGGCACCACGATCCAGAACACCGCGTACAGCAGCGCGCCCAGCCCGTCGGCCATGAAGAGGCAGAAGAAGATCAGCCGGACCCAGACCACGGGCAGCCCGAGATGGCCGGCGAGGCCGCGCGCCACACCGCCGAGCCACCGCCCGTCGGCGCTGCGGTACAGCTTGCGGACGGGCGGTTCTTCGGTTTCCGGCAGGCGGGCTGCTGCGGCTGACATGCCCCGATGGTCACACGTCCGTCCCGCCGCGGGCATCAGGGCCGCCCCTGAGACCGACCCTGATCCCCCGGATCCCGGAAGGGGAATATCAGGGACGGGCCAGGGTCGGGGCGGCTGCCGCAGCGGGCCGGGGCCCGTCACCATGGAGTCATGACACAGCCGACCGCTCCGCCCCCCGCGCCACCGCGGGAGCAGCAGCCCCAGCTTCGCCGGACCCCGCGGCAGAAAGTCGTGGCCGGTGTCTGCGGTGGGCTCGGGCGGTACTGCGACATCGACCCGGTGATCTTCCGGATCGTCATCGCGGTGCTCGCGGTGATGGGCGGCGTCGGTCTGATCTTCTACGGGTTCGCCTGGCTGCTGATCCCGCTCGAGGGCGAGGAGGAGAACGAGGCCCGCCGTGCGCTGTCGGGACGGGTCGACGGCGCGGCACTGATCGCCGTGGTGATGGCCCTGCTCGGTTGCGCACTGTTCTTGTCGATGCTCGGCAACGGCACCACGCTCGGCTTCGCCGCGCTGCTGTCCATCGCCGTGACGGCGGCCGCGTTCTGGTCGCAGCGTCGCAGCCTGGCCGCGTCCGACGGCGGCCCGCTCGACCCCGCGACGGCGCAGGCCGTCAAGGAGGCACCACCGGAGACCAAGGCCCCGCCGGTGCCGGGCGGGCCTTCGTGGTGGCGTGATCCGATCGTCAAGGACGGTTCGACGGGCCCGGTGGCCACCGGTTATCTCTGGGGACCGCCCGACGCGGTGGTCGGTGCCTGGGCCGCAGCCGCGCCACGGCATCCGGGTGCGCACGGGGACCGCGGCCGGGCGCAGGAGTGGATACCGGGCGGGTTCGCGGGTCCGGTCCCGGGCACCGCGCGCCCACGCGGGCCGCGTGGCATCGGGGGGCTTGTCTTCCTGCTCGCGCTGCTCGCGGGGGGTCTCGGTGCCGGGCTGAGCTGGCACGGGCAGCCGCTCGGCACCAGCCTGGAGACCGGCTTCGCGTGCGCCCTCGCGGTGTTCGGCCTGGGCCTGCTGATCAGTAGTTTCCTCGGGCGTACGGGCGGGGGCACGGTCCTGCTGACGATGGTCACCGCCCTGCTGCTGGCGGGCTCGGCGGTGCTGCCCGAGAAGATCGGCACCCGGTGGACGCGTACGGAGTGGCAGCCGACTGCCGTGGCGGCGGTCGCACCCCGCTATGAGCTCGGCACCGGTGACGCCCGGCTCGATATGGGCGGTCTCGAGATCCCGGCGAAGTCGTCCGTGCACACCGAGGTGGAGGTGGGTGCGGGCCGGCTGAGGGTGATCGTGCCCCAAGACGCCACGGTGAAGATCACCGCCGAGACCGGTCTCGGCGCGGTCCGGCTGTCAGGCGACCAGCGGGAGCGCGTGGACGTGGGCCCGGACCAGCGGCGCACGGTCACGCTCCCCCCTTCCGGAGATGCAGGCAAGAGGCCGGGCGAGAAGGCGGCACCGGCCGGGACGCTCACGCTCGACCTTCAGGTCGGGCTCGGTCTGGTGGAGGTCACCCGTGCTGCTCCATGAGTTCAGGCCCGCCCGGCTGATCGCCGGTGCGGCGGCCCTGTCGGCTGCCGCGGCGTATCTCGGTGAGGTGGCGGGTGCCTGGGAGGTCCCGTGGTTTGTGGCTCTGCCGCTGGTCTTCGGGGGTCTGTTCCTGGCCGGTGTGGTGGCTCTGGCGCACTACCGGCTCAGACGGCGCCGTTCCGCGATGGCCGCGTCTGCGGAGAGCACCGAGGCACCGGCCAGCACAAGCGGCAGCCAGGCCATCAGATAGATCAGGTCGTTGCCGTAGTAGTACGGCGACGTCTGCCAGCTCACCGTCAGCCACAGGCTCAGCGAGATCAGCGCACCGCCGAACGCGGCAAGCCGCGCCAGCAGTCCGATCAGGGTGCCGATGCCGACGGCGAGTTCGCCGATGGCGATGGCGTAGCCGAAGCCCGCGGGGTTCTTCAGGGCCAGGTCCACCAGGCCCGGGATCGCCGAGGAGCCGCGCACCGACCTCATGAGCTCGCCGATCGAGCCGGTGCCGCTCGCCGAGAGGAAGGCCGGGTCCAGGAGCTTGTCGAGCCCGGCGTAGATGAAGGTGACGCCGAGGAAGAGCCGCAGGGGCAGCAGCGCGTACCGCTGCGCGGTGCCCTTCCAGCCGTCGTCGCCGTCCCGCCGCTCGTCGATCAGTCCGTATGTTGCCATCGTCGTCGTCCGGTCCATATGCGCCATCGTCGCCTCCGCGTCGTACCCGGCTGGAACGATTCTTCCCACGATCCGCAGATATGACTACGTAGCTGACGGCCATATGGCTCAGCGGGGTTCAGTCCGTGACGTCGATACTCACCCGGTTGGACTCGGCGCCTGCCGCGGTCACCACCTGTACGTCGACCCGGCCTGGTTCGACATCGACCGGGACCGGAACCCTGATGCCGGCGTCGGTGGGGTTGGTGAAGCCCCCGGCCACGGGTACGAGCGGGACATGCACATGGACGGGGCCGATGCGGACCGTCATGCGGGCCAGCCGGTCCGGGGCGCCCGCGCCCGGGGGGACGAAGCCCGCGCCCCGGATCTCGATGTCGTCCCCGGTCCTGATCGGGCCGTCCAAGTCGCCCGGTTCACGGGCACGGACCACCGAGAGGACGACGGGCCGCGAGCCCTCGGCGTACTTCCCGGCCAGATAGACGAACGCCGAGACCAGCGCCAGGGCGGTCACGCTCCAGGGGAGCCGCGGCAGCCCTCCGGGGTCCCGGACGAGGACGACGGCGGCGTAGCTCAGACTCGCCGCGCCGACGAGGACGTACTGCGTGTCCGTGAAACTGCCGCGCCCGCCGTCGTCGCACAGCAGATCGGCAGTGCGCGGATGGTCGGCCTGCACCTTCTGCACCCGCTGGGTGAGGATGCGTACGGTGACAACCCGGCGTACGACCACGGCGATCAGGCAGACGACGGCCACCACGAGCAGGAGGGCGGCACCCCGGGCAAGCCCGGATCCGCCACCGGGTCCGCCGCCCGGCCCACCCCCCGGCGCGTCCGGCGACACCCCCGCCACAGCCAGCCGGAAGGCCAGGAACAGCACACTTGAGGCGGCGAACAACACCCAGGCCGCCGCGACCACCCGCGAGGTGGACAGGCGGTTGTCCTCGCCGACCACCGGGGCGAGCAGCCCGCCGTGAGCCCGGTGCAGCCATGCGGCACCGGTGAGCAGGACAGCGGCGGAGAGCGCGGCGGCGAGCGCCGCGGTACGCGTCGGGCCCCATCCGGTACCGATGGCGGTCACCGCGAGCACGGTCAGCGACAGACCGGCACAGCCCCACACCGCGAGCAGCGTGCGCAGCCAGACGCGGTGCAGCCAGGCCGCTCCCGCCGCCCTGCTGCGCTCGGCGACGGCACGGGCCGACGCGGTCAGCTCATCCGAGATCCACTGGCGGGACGCCCCTTCGGAGTAGGCGATCTGCGCGGGCAGCCCCCGCCCCGAAGCAAGCTCGTCCCGGCGCGCGCCGAACTCGGCGACCGCACGACGGTGCCCCTCCCGTGCGCCATGGGGACAGTCCCCGCAGGTGCAACCGCCGCCGTGCACGCTGTGTCCCGCCTCTTG
Organism: Streptomyces sp. NPDC059828; assembly: GCF_042731955.1. Classification (NCBI taxonomy): domain Bacteria; kingdom Bacillati; phylum Actinomycetota; class Actinomycetes; order Kitasatosporales; family Streptomycetaceae; genus Streptomyces; species Streptomyces sp. NPDC059828. The sequence goes on from NZ_JBHWIW010000026.1 coordinate 35,098, forward strand.
CACCGCCACGGCGACGCACCCTTCCACCAGAGCTGAGCAGCTGAGCAACCGCCTTGTATTTACAAGGAATTGTGCCGTACGGGCGGTCGTCGGACGGGCCTTACAAGACGATACGCGGGGAATGCGAGGGTGATTGCCTCACGATCAAATTGACGTACTACGACATGAGTTCGGGTTCGGCGCCGACGATCCGGCGCCACAGCGGCTGATAGCTGATCCATGCGACGAGATCCCCGCCCAGCTGCTCGCGCGTGGCCACGGCGTCCCGGTGCGCGATGAGCACCGGCTTGCCGGCCGTCCGAGCCGCGAGCTGCACCTGGGCGCAGCGCTCCATGGCAATGAACCACCAGGCGGCGGCGTCGACGGAGTCCCCGACGGTCAGCAGACCGTGGTTGCGCAGGATGACGGCCTTGCGATCGCCGAGTGCGGTGGCGATGCTGCGCCCCTCGGCGGCGTTCACGCTCACCCCCGTGTAGGCGTCGTACAGGGCATGGTCCTCGTAGAACGCGCAGGCTTCCTGGGTCATGGGTTCGATGAGCTCCCCGAGCCCGGCCAGCGCCCGTCCGTGCACGGAGTGCGTGTGCGCGACGGCCACGACCCCCGGCCGCGCCCGGTGCACCTCCGCGTGAACGGCGAACGCCGCCTGGTTGACGCGCTGGGCGCCCTCGACGACCTGCCCTTCCCCGTTGACCAGGACCAGCTTGCCCGCGGTCATCGTGGCGAACGGCTCCCCGAAGGGGTTCACCCAGTAGCAGTCGTCGAACTCGGGATCGCGCGCCGTGATGTGCCCGGACACCCCCTCCTCGTATCCGAGCCCCGCGAACACCCGCAGCGCCCCGGCAAGCCGCTGCTTCCGGTGCGCCCGCTCGTCGGCGAAGGACTCGTGTACGGGCGGCATGGCGAACCGCAGCTGGTCGACGGGTACGGGCGCGGGCACGGAAACAGGCGCGGGGGCCTTCGCCGGGATCTTGTCCATGCGGCGGAAGGTAGCGCCGCACTCCCCAACTGGCCAGAGAGGCGACGCGCCTTGGGGATCAGAGCTTGTCGATCTCGGTCAGGTCGATGTCGATGTCGAACGGCACGGAGATCTTGAGGCGGTCCTGGAAGACACCGGTGGCCACATAGGCGCGCGACACCTTGTCGAGCTCGAAGGCGTGGACCACCGGGAGATCGTCGTCACCCGTCATCTCGACCCGCCAGAAGTAGGGGATACCGGCCCCGGCGTACTTGTGGGGCTTGGTGTCGCTGTCGCGGGCCTCGGAGTCGGGCGAGACCACCTCGACCGCCAGCAGCACGTCCCGCGCCTGGAAGTATGTCTGCGCCCGGCTGCGCGCCGCTGCCGCCCGGACGACCGACACATCAGGCTCCGGGCCGTTGCGCTTGTCGACCACCACGGTCATCTCTCGAACAACCTTGAGCTCGGGCGGCGCAGTGCTCCGCAGTCCGTTCACCAGCAGGTCGATCGCAAGGCTGTGGAAGTAGCGCTGCGGACGACTCACGAAGACCAGGCTCCCGTCGATCAGCTCGGTGTGCGGCGGGAGGTCGGGCAGGGTCAGCAGGTCGTCCACGGTGTAGCCGTCGCGCGGCGGCACCGGCCAGTGGTGCGAGATCTCTGCGCTCATGAGTGCTCCCATGGCCGTGATTCTGGTCCGTGCGGTCAGATTACCCACCGCGAACGCCGACGCCGCCGCTCAAACGAATGAGCGACGGCGCCGGCGTTGACAAGCGGGGAGGCCTACTCCCACTCGATGGTGCCCGGGGGCTTCGAGGTCACGTCGAGGACGACGCGGTTGACGTCGGCGACCTCGTTGGTGATCCGGGTGGAGATCTTCGCCAGCACCTCGTACGGCATCCGGGTCCAGTCCGCCGTCATGGCGTCCTCGGACGAGACCGGGCGCAGCACGATCGGGTGGCCGTAGGTGCGGCCGTCGCCCTGGACGCCGACCGAGCGGACGTCGGCGAGCAGGACCACAGGGCACTGCCAGATCTCGCGGTCGAGACCGGCCGCCGTGAGCTCCTCGCGGGCGATGGCGTCGGCCTCGCGCAGCAGGTCCAGGCGCTCCTTGGTGACCTCGCCGACGATACGGATACCGAGGCCGGGGCCCGGGAAGGGCTGCCGGTGGACGATTTCCTCCGGGAGGCCGAGCTCTTGGCCGACCATCCGGACCTCGTCCTTGAACAGCTTGCGCAGCGGCTCGATCAGCTCGAACTCGAGGTCCTCGGGGAGGCCGCCGACGTTGTGGTGCGACTTGATGTTCGCGGTTCCGGTGCCGCCACCGGACTCCACCACGTCGGGGTAGAGCGTGCCCTGCACCAGGAACTGCACGGGCTGCCCGCCGTGCGCGCCCGCCTCGGCGACGATCTCGGCCTGCGCCTGCTCGAAGACCCGGATGAACTCCCGGCCGATGATCTTGCGCTTCTGCTCGGGGTCGGACACCCCGGCGAGCGCGTTCAGGAAGCGCTCCTGTGCGTCGACGACCTTCAGGGAAACACCGGTCGCGGCGACGAAGTCCTTCTCGACCTGCTCGGTCTCACCCTGGCGCATCAGGCCGTGGTCGACGTACACACAGGTCAGCTGGGAGCCGATGGCCTTCTGCACGAGGGCGGCGGCGACGGCCGAGTCCACGCCACCGGACAGCCCGCAGATGGCGCGCTTGGTGCCGACCTGCTCGCGGATCGCGGCGACCTGCTCCTCGATGACGTTCCCGGTGGTCCAGGTGGGCTCGATGCCCGCGCCCCGGTAGAGGAAGTGCTCCAGGACCTGCTGGCCGTGCGTCGAGTGCATCACCTCGGGGTGGTACTGCACGCCGTACAGCTTCTTCTCGTCGTTCTCGAACGCGGCGACCGGGACGACGTCGGTCGACGCGGTGACCGCGAAGCCCTCGGGGGCGGCGGAGCAGGCGTCGCCGTGCGACATCCACACCGGCTGCTCGGCCGGGGTGCCCTCGAAGAGGGTGGAGCCGGGCTTGCTGACGTGCAGCGCGGTACGGCCGTACTCACGGGCGCCGGAGTTGTCGACGGTGCCGCCGAGGCTCTGCGCCATCAGCTGGAAGCCGTAGCACATGCCGAAGACGGGCACGCCCGCCTCGAAGAGCGCGCGGTCGAGCTTCGGGGCGCCCTCCTCGTACACGGATGAGGGGCCACCGGAGAGGATGATCGCGGCCGGCTTCTTCGCCAGCATCTCCGAGACCGGCATGGTGGACGGCACGATCTCGCTGTAGACCCGGGCCTCGCGGACTCGGCGGGCGATGAGCTGGGCGTACTGGGCGCCGAAGTCGACAACGAGGACGACGTCCGGGCTGTCGTTGTCTGGCGCGGCAGCGGTGGGCGCTGAGGACACTACGGCGGCCTTCCGGCGTGCAGGGAGGGGTTCTGTTTGTTGATTCTACCGGCGGCGCCGGACCGCTCTTCGTCTCACCATCCGAATCACCCGGCCGCCCGGCTGGCCCCGCACCGGGCCGGAAGGCATACTGAGCGCCATGCGCAAGCACCCGACCTTCGTCTTTACCTATGGCATCCGGCCCGCCGGCTGCCATGGTCGTGCTGCTTGAGCAACTGACAAGCGACTTCCCAGGCGCCCCGGGCCACAAGGCCCGGGGCGTTCTGTTTGTTCCGGGCAGTGTGCCTCCGGGTCGTCCCTGGGCATCCACAGCAAGGAGCCCTCCATCATGGCCCTCATCACCACCACCGCCGCAGCCACTGGCACCGTCCCCGAGACGGGAGCCCGCACCCCCGAGGCCGCCGCGCTCATCGGGGACGCGCGCGAGCGCATCGATGTCCTCGACGACCGGATCATCGGTCTGGTCCAGGAACGGATGGCCGTCTCGGCCGTCATCCAGGAGGCGCGGATCACCTCGGGCGGCCGCCGCGTGAACCTCTCCCGTGAGATGGAGGTGCTGAGCCGGTACCGGGACGCCCTGGGCAAGCCGGGTACCTCGCTGGCGATGACGCTGCTGGAGCTGTGCCGGGGACGCGTCTGACGAGGAGAGCGGGCCCGGCATCTGCGCCTCCCCGTTCGCCTCACCCGTACGGCGCGTGACCGGGCCCCACGGGCTTCGTTGGTCCGGGTGTCCGTGCCAGCCAGGGGCGGGCACCGAAGGAAAGAACCACGCGTGGCTCCGCTGGGGCGTGTGGCGCACCTCAGGTGTGTCGTGGGACCTCGCCCCGGCGTGCGTGACCGGTCGGCAGGGGACAGCAGCCCGGTCACCCCAAGAGCGGTCGGCTCCGGGGACGCCCGGGGCCGACCGCAGTCGGGTGACGGCTCACCGCCGCTTTGTGCCTATCGCTGAGCGGGGCGCCTGCGGGTCTTGACGTACAGCACCGTGCCGATGGCCAGCGCGGCGGCGGCGACACCGCCGGTCAGCATGGCGGTGGTGCCGGTCGAGGCGAGCCCGCCGCTACCGGAGCCCGAGCCGGACGTGGCACCCGAATCCGCTGAGCCACCGCTCGCGCCGCCCTCGGTACCGGAACCGCTGGAGGATCCGCCCGTCGAGCCACCGGTAGAACCGCCGGAACCGGACGTGGAACCCGAGCCGGAGGTGGAACCCGAGCCGGACGTGGAGCCCGAGTCGTCCTTGCCGTTCAGGACGATCTTGGCGGTGTTGTTGCGCATGCTGGGGTCGAAATGCAGCGCGGGCTCCCCCTCGAACCAGTTGCGCACGGTGACGGAGCCGGTGGCCTGCTTGACGACCTTCTCGATCTTCATCTCGAAGGGCAGGGCGAAGTCCTCGTTCTCCAGCACCATCGCGGGGACGTTGCAGAAGTAGCGGGGCGCGCCGAGCTGCTTCTCACGCCAGTCACCGGAGGTGGTGACGGCGCGGCAGCTCTTCGGCTTCCTGGTGACCGTGGCACCCTGCGGCACCTTCACGTCGACGGTGCCGATGTTCTCCCCGGAGCGGAGGTAGGCGACCCAGGCGGGACCGTTGTTGCGGAAGCCGATGGTCGCCTTGACCGTCTCACCGGCCGCGGCCTTCTCGACGCTGGTGCCGTAGGCGACGAAGTCCGCGGTGTTCTTGGCGCGGAACCCCTGCTCCTGCTGGTTGTCCCAGGGGTTCAGGTCGGCACCGCGCGGCGCCGCCGACTGCTTCTTCAGCGTGAGCGGTGCGCCGGTGCCCCTGGTGAACGCGGCGGTTCCGCGCTCCGCCCTGAGCGCGCTCGGGCTGTTCTCGGTGACGCGGTAGACGAAGTCCTCGTAGAAGGCGTGCTTGGCCGCCTTGAGAGTGAAGGGCTCGGTCAGTTCGTAGACCGCGCCGGGCTCGAACGGGCCGTCCAGCACGCAGACCGTCTTCGAGTAGGCCGCCCCGAAGAAGTCGTCGCCCTGCCGGGTGTACTCGCAGTTGGAGTAGCGCTCGGGGATCTCGATGCCGTGCGAGTGGATGAGCGTGACCAGGACGGCCGGGGCGGCGGAGGTGCCGGTGTTGGCGAAGGTGAGCCTGGCGGGCCGGGCCTCGCCCGGCTTGATCTCCTGCTTGAGGTTGAGCGGCTTCATGACCAGGTCCACACCGCCGACCTCGACCTTGGTCGAGTGGGAGGTGAAGGTCGCGCCCTCGGCCTTACCGGTGACCTTGATGGTCCCGGACGCGCCGACCTTGCTGCCCTTCGCCGGGGTGATCTCCAGCCGGGCGACATCGCTGAGCCCCGGCCAGATGCCGTAGTCGTGGCAGACCCCGAGCGTTCCGGTGATCTTGCACTCGGAGCTGCCGCCGCCCTCGGGGTCGAAGCGGACGTCCGCGACACCGGCGATGCCGCTCAGGTCGAAGGTGACGGTGTACTCGCCGTCGTAGAAACCCTTCTCCTCGTCCGTGGAGGGGTTGGTCACCTCGAAGTCGGCAACCGTCTTCTTCGGCTTGCCGGACGCGGGGTACGCGTGCAGGCCCACGTCGGAGGGACCGCTGAGGGTGAAGACCGGCTCCGGGTCGGCCGCGTGCGCGGGCACGGCGGCAAGACCGGTCACGGTCAGCAGTCCGGCGGCGGCCAGACCGGATGCGCCGCGGCGCAGTGCGGCCGGGGCGGAAAGGCGTCTCATCTACGACCTCATGCTCGGTGTGTGGGGTGCGTCAGCCGCTACTCATGTGTCAGCTGTGTCAGCGCCGTGTTCGACCTGCATGAGGTGTACATGGTTGTCCGTGTACAGATCACGGAACGAGTACAACCGCCGCCCCCCAAGGGCTGTGACACCCGTCACATAAATTTTCTGTGAGTGCGGAGACAACCCTTCACGCCGGTCACACGTCATGCATGCGGAACCAACGATTACGCCTCGCACGGGACCTCGGATTTTGCGGTGTACACGACACGTGTCACCGGTCCGTGGACGACCGGGCGGGCCCACAGCAAGAGAGGCGCTGCACTCGGAGGGGGGTGCAGCGCCTCTCTCTTGTCTCGATGTCCGGGCGTCGCCCGGTGGGTCACTTCTTCGGCGGGACCGCGGGGATCCCCAGGAACGGCAGGTTCAGCGCGCCGAAGGCATCCGCCGGAACGGCCGGGGACTTCGGCGCGACCGGTGTCAGGCGCTCGTACGCCGCGCCCTGCTCCGGGCGGATGTCCTCCTCGCCCTTGTTGGGCCAGAACGACATCGCCCGCTCGGCCTGGGCCGTGATCGTCAGGGACGGGTTCACGCCGAGGTTCGCGGACACGGCCGCGCCGTCGACGACCGAGATCCCCGGGTGGCCGAAGAGACGGTGGTACGGGTCGATCACCCCGGACTCGGCGGAGGCGCCGATCGGGCAGCCGCCCAGGAAGTGGGCGGTGATCGGGGCGCCCACGAGCTCACCGACGTTGGACCCGGCGAAGCCGTTGATCTCCTTGGCGATCAACGTGGCGGCCTCGGTGGCCGCGGCGATCTGCGTGGGGTTGGGCGCTCCGTGCCCCTGGCGGGCGGTGAGCAGGCCCTTGCCGAGACCCTTCGGCTTGCGGTAGGTGGTCAGCGAGTTGTCCAGGGACTGCATGACCAGCCCGATGATGGTGCGCTCGGACCAACGGCGGTTGGAGAGGGCGCGGACCGCCAGCACGGGGTGCCTGGTGATGCGCGCGGCCCAGCGTGCGACCCGGTGCTTGGCGCTGAAGGGCACTTGGAGGACGGTGACGAAGCCCATCGCGTTGGAGCCCTTGCCGTAGCGAACCGGCTCGATGTGGGTGTCGGCGTCCGGGTGGATCGACGAGGTGATCGCGACACCCCGGGTGAAGTCGACCTTCTTGGTCCCGTGCGCCTTGCGGTAGCGGCGGTTGTCGGTCTGGGCCCCGACGATCGCCTCCGAGTTGGTACGGGTCAACTCGCCGAGCCGCGCCGAGATACGCGGCAGCAGCCCGTTGTCCCTCATGCGGTGCAGCAGCGTCTGGGTGCCGTAGGTCCCCGCTGCGAGAACGACCCGCTGTGCCGTGAACGTACGCCCCTCGCCCTTGCGCTTCTTGTCGGTGGGCAGTGTCCTGACCGCCACGCCGCCACGCGCGTCCTCGGTGACCGCGACGACCGAGGTCATCGGGTGGATGACCGCGCCTGCCTTCTCGGCGAGGTAGAGGTAGTTCTCGTTGAGGGTGTTCTTGGCGCCGTGCCGGCAGCCGGTCATGCACTCGCCGCACTCGGTGCAGGCGCGGCGCGTGGGGCCCGCGCCGCCGAAGTACGGGTCCGGCACCTCCGCGCCCGGCTGGACCTTCGCCGTACCGCCGGCCCCGTCCTCGGCGGAGGCATCCTTGCCATCGCCGAAGAACACGCCCACCGGTGCCATGTGGAAGGTGTCGCCGACGCCCATGGCCTCGGCGGCCGCCTTCAGATGCACGTCGGACGGGGTCGTGGTGGGGTTGAGCCGCACGCCCAGCATGCGCTTGGCCTGGTCGTAGTACGGCTTCAGCTCCTCCTGCCAGTCCGTGATGTCCTTCCACTGCGGGTCGTTGAAGAAGGGCGCGGGCGGTACGTACAGCGTGTTGGCGTAGTTGAGGGAGCCGCCGCCGACTCCCGCGCCCGCCAGCACCATCACATTGCCCAGCAGATGGACCCGCTGGATGCCGAAGAGGCCGAGGGCCGGAGCCCACAGGTAGTTGCGCACGTCCCAGGAGTTCCTGGGCAGGGTCTCGCGGGTGAAGCGGCGACCCGCCTCCAGGACGCCGACGCGGTAGCCCTTCTCGCTGAGGCGCAGCGCCGAAACCGAGCCGCCGAATCCGGAGCCGATGACGATGACGTCGTAGTCGTACGCGGAGTCGGTGCCGCTCTCGTCGTTCTCGTCCTGGTTCCGGGGGGCTGAGGACTCAGGAAGATCGGACATGGCTCTCCTCGGTGCGGGTGCGGGGTGGTGCGGATCGGGCGGCTGGTGCGCGGGACGGAGGCGGTGGGGCGTCAGCGAAGACGCAGGGCCTTCATCGCCTTCAGCGACGTGGTCATCAGGGCCGCGTACTTCTCGTCGTCCAGGCCGAAGGACGGGGCGAGGGGCATCAGCCGCTGATGGGCGACGGTCTGGGCCTCCGTGTACTTGAGGATGCCCTCGGAACCGTGCCTGCGGCCGAGGCCGGAGTCCTTCATGCCGCCCATCGGGGCCCGCACACTGCCGTAGGCGGGTGCGTAGCCCTCGTTGATGTTGACGGTGCCGGTGCGCAGCCGGGCCGCGACCGCGTGACCGCGCCTGCCGTCCTTGGTCCAGACGCTGGCGTTCAGCCCGTAAGCGGTCGCGTTGGCCTGCTCGATGACCTGGTCCTCGTCCGTGAAGCGGTAGACCGAGACGACGGGCCCGAAGGTCTCCTCGGCACACACGGCCATCGGCGCCTCGACCCCGTCGAGGATGGTCGGCTCGTAGAAGTAGGGCCCGATGTCGGTGCGGTGGACGCCGCCCGCGACCAGGGTCGCGCCCTTGGACACGGCCTCCTCGACATGGCGCTTGACGTTCTCGAGCTGGCGCTTCCCGACGAGGGAGCCCATCTCGGCCCCGTAGGCGAGGGAGTGGCCGAGGCGCATCGCCTTGGTACGGGCCGCGAACCGCTCCAGGAAGGCATCGGCGATCGACTCGTGCACATACAGCCGCTCGATGGAGATGCAGAGCTGTCCGGCGGAGGAGAAGCAGGCGCGGATGGCGCCGGCCGCGGCCTTGTCGACATCGGCGTCATGCAGCACCAGCATCGCGTTCTTGCCGCCGAGTTCGAGGGACACACCGACGAGGCGGGCGGCGGCGCCCTGGGCGACTTCGCGTCCGGTGCGGGTGGAACCGGTGAAGGACACGTAGTCGGCGTGCTTGACGACCTCGGGGCCGACGACCGGACCCTCCCCGATGACCACCTGGAAGACACCGGCCGGGAGCCCCGCCTCGATCAGCAGGTCACGGGCCCACAGCGCGGTGAGCGCGGTCTCGGTGTCGGGCTTCATCACGACGGCGTTGCCCGAGACGAACGCGGGCAGCGCGTCGCCCACGGACAGTTCGAGCGGGTAGTTCCAGGGGGCGATCTGGCCGATCACTCCGCGTGGCTGGCGCAGCTCGGTGGTCCTGGTGAGCAGGGGCACGGCGCCGGTGTGCCGCTTCGGCTTCAGATACGAAGGCGCCATGCGGCCGTAGTGCCGGGCCGCGATGGCGACACCCAGCACCTCTTCATGGGCGTGCAGCCTGGTCTTGCCGGTCTCCAGCTGGATCAGGTCGAGCACCTCGGCCTGGCGCTCCAGCACCAGGTCGTGGAAGCGGAGCAGCACGGCGGCACGGGCCCGCGTGGAGGTCGCGGCCCAGGCGGGCTGGGCCTCGCGGGCACGGGCGAAGGCGTCCGCCACGTCATCGGGTGTGGACTCGGGCAGGTCGGCGAGCTTCTCCCCGGTGAAGGGGGTGTGGTTGGCGGTGCGGCCGGAGCCGACGACACCACGGGTGAGCTGGGCCACCACCTCGGGCGTGACCACATCGGCGGCGCTGCGCACCCCGGCAGGGGCGGGGGCGACCGGGTTGGTGCCGAGGGGGGCGCTGGAGTGGGGAGCGAGGGCCTGCGAGTCCGTCATGGGGGCGAGAGTATGACGCAATCACGCCGTTGGGTACCCGTCGGTAACAGCTTTTCGGGAGCTCCACATATCGTGCCAGTGATCGCTGGCAGATAAGCCCTGATCAGGGGCTTATGACCGCCACAGGGTCCCCCTGCGGCAATTCTCACGGCTCTTCCCCGGGTCTCGCTCCGGTCTCGCCGCGATCCCGCTCCCGTCTCGCTGCGATCCCGCCGCCGTCTCGCCGCCCTCGCTGCCGTCTCGCTCCGGCTCAGAGCCCGCTACGGACCGTGAAGTGCCGCCGGCGCACTCCACCCGCCCGCACTCACCGGGGACGGACGTCGGCCGCGAGGACTCCGCCCTCCTGGCGCACCCGGGTCAGCCGTCGGACGGTGGAGGCTGCCAGCTCTGGAGCACGATGTCGAACTGCTGTCTGATCTTGGCCCAGTTCCCGGCCGGACCCGACATGTAGACGGCGTACTCCGTGCCGTCATCCGCGTAGTAGACCTGGTCGATCGCACGGCGCCTGCCGGGGTGGTCCTTGGTCTCGGTCCAGGTGAACTCCCAGAGCGCCGAGTCCGTCTGGTCGCGGAAGGTGTTGGAGTGCAGGGTCAGCCGGTCGTACTCGGGCAGCCGCTTCTCCACGGTCTTCTCCACGTCGAGCATGTGCATGTACGGGTTCTCGAAGTCGGGCTTCGGATCGACGCTGATGCGGATGCGATGGCGGCCGTTGTCGGGCGTGTAGTCGATCTGATTGCCGTCCAGCTGCCGCGCCCAGCCGTCCGGTACGAGCAGACTGAAGCCCTCCGGGTCGGTGACCCGGGTGAAGCCCTTGGGGGTCTTCCCGGACGAAGTGCTTCCGGTGTTCCCGGCGTTGTCGCCACCGCCGCTCGCGGCGTCGGACGTGGTGGACGAGTCGGGCCCGTTGGCCTTGGTGCCTGTGCCGCCGCCCGCGTACTCGATGGCCACGTACGCCGCGCCACCGGCGACGGCCGCCACCACGGCCACGGCGAGCAGCGCCCTGCGCCAGCGACCGGGCCGCTTCGCGGGGCGCGCGGGCCGGTGACCGGATCCGGAGCCGGGCGATTGCGGCGGGACCGGGGGCTGACCGCCCGGGACTGTCAGATGCGCGGTCGCCGCCCTGGTGCCCTCCTCCCGGCGCACCGACTGCGTCGGCACATACGCCTGCGCCGCCTGGGGTCTGCGCCCCTCCATCGCCTCCAGCAGCATCCGTTCCAGCTCGGCGGCAGACGGGCGCTCCTCGGGCTCCTTGCGCAGCAGCGCCGTGATGACCGGACCCAGCGCGCCCGCCTTCCCGGACGGCTCCGGTTCCTCGGTCACCACGGCCTGCATCGTCGACAGCGGAGAAGTACGGCGGAACGGCGAGGTGCCTTCGACGGCGGTGTAGAGCGTGGCGCCGAGGGACCAGAGGTCGGACGCGGGCCCCGGATCGGCGCCCCGCACCCGCTCGGGGGCCAGATAGTCGATGGAGCCGACGATCTCACCGGTCCTGGTGATGGTGGAGTCGCCCTCGATGGCGGCGATACCGAAGTCCGTGAGCAGGGCCCGGCCGTCCGAAGCGAGCAGCACGTTTCCGGGCTTGACGTCTCGGTGCAGCACCCCGGCCGCATGCGCGGCACGCAGCGCGCCCAGCACGTGCAGACCTATCCTGGCCGCCTCGGCCACGGCCATCGGGCCCGACTCCTTGGCGGCGTCGGCGAGTGACGGCCCGTCGACGTACTGCATGACGATCCATGGACGCCCGTCGTACTCGAGGACATCGTGCACGGTGACCACACCCGGGTGGGAGATACGGGCGGCCGCCCGGGCCTCCTTCTGGGTGCGGGCGTGCAGCACGGCACGGTCGGCCTCGGAGACATAGAGCCCGGCCGTGAGCTCCTTCACGGCGACGGTTCTGTGCAGGAGTTCGTCCTGGGCGCGCCACACCTTGCCCATGCCGCCGCGACCGATGCTCTCCGTGAGCCGGTACCTCCCGGCCAGCAGCAGTCCCGCTCCTGTACTCATGCTCTCCACGCGACCCGTGCCCCCGCCCCGTTCCTTGAAATGACAGGTTACGAAGGGGAGGTACGTACAGGGAACACAGGGCGGCTCACTAACTCACACCGTTACTCGATGGTTGCGACGCGCGGTCACCTCCATCCGTGCACAGGACGGACGATGGCCCTCATTACGGTCAGGCGGGACGCGCCGACCCGACCGTCGATCACTTACCGTGACCGAAGCGTCAGCTGCTCGCCCGGTACGCCTTCGTCGCCTGCTGGTAGATCTCGGTGACCTTGTCGCGTTGCCCCTCGGGACCGATGGCCTGGATCACGTGATAGCGATCGCCCACGATCATCGCGAGGTTGCGGACGTAGACCTCACGTCCACTGCTGTCCTGCCAGGTGAACTGTCCCTCGGCCATGGCCTGTTTGCCGATGTCGATACGACGCAGCCCGGACGCCGATGACCAGGTGGATTCCCGGAACGGCTGCAACTCGCGCTCCGTGCCCCGCTGGTACGCCATCGGGTCGGAGCCGCTCGCCTGTACCGAGTCACGGCCGGGCACGACGATGAGCGTGAAGTCGCCGCCGGAGTAGCGGACCTGGCCGCTGTCGTTGATGGGCCGCCGCTGCCAGGTCTTGTCGACCGCGATCCGGAAGCCCTCCGGGTCGGTACGCAGGACATAGCCGTCGGCGAGGTCCACGGCCGAGGTGGAGGTCGCGGGCTGCTGGTCGGCCGGGGTACTTGAAGGCTGCTGGGTCCCGGACGGGCGGCTGCTGGGGCCGGGGAGCGCGCTACCGGCCGCGGACTGGTCGGACACCGCTCCCGCGGGCGAGGACGAGCGCGTCCGCTCCCCTGACTTGGGCATGAACAGCACGGCGTACACGACGGCCGACGCGAGTGCCAGCAGGATCAGCACCAGCAGCAGGCGACCGAGTGAACGCGGGCTGCGGCTGCCCGTGTGCGGTGTACGTGAGTTCCGGGACTCCCGCGAACCCCGCGGATCCCGGGACTGGCGGGGCTTCCTGTGGCGATGCCTGCCATGAGTGGAGTCGGGCAGCCCGGCACGGCGCCTGCGGACCAGCTCACCACGGCGGCGTACGACGGGCAGCCGCGTACCGTCCACGGACGGGAGCGGTATCACCGCGGTGCCCGCGTCGGGCTCGGGCGCGGATCTGATCAGCGAGCGCAGCCAGCCGCGGAGTTCCTCGACATCGGGGCGCTCGGTGGGGTCCTGACGCAGCAGCGACTCCACGACCGGGCGCAGGGGGCCGCACTCCTCGGCGAACGCGGGCGGCTCGGCGCAGACCATCTGCACCAGCTCAGCCGCGCTCTCCTCGGGATAGGGGGCATGGCCCTGTACGGCACGGAACAGCAGTGCGCCGAGTGCCCAGAAGTCGGTGGCGGGTCCGACCGGTGGGGCGAGTTGCCAGGTGCCGTGCACGGGGCCCGCCTGCTCGGGCGCCCACCGTTCGGTGACCGCGCCGACCACGGCGATCCGCGCCTGACGGGCCCGCTCGGCGGCGAGTGGAGTGGCGGGGCCCCGGTACTCGGGGGCAGCGGGACCCGCGGCGACCACCTCGTCCCAGCCTGCGGTGCCGGTGCCGGTCCTCGCACCCTTGTCGGCGCCCGTCCCTGACCTGTGGGCCTGGACGGGCAGGCGCTGGGCGTCGGCACGCAGCGCGTCGGTGCCGGAGGGGCCGCGGCCGTACGGGGACGACCCGCCGCCCGCGGCGATGGGCGCGGAGGCGTCCGCGCCACCGCGCGGGCCGTCGCGCCAGGTGCCGGCAAGCCGGGCACGGTGCGGGTCGCCCGGATAGCCCTCGAAGTCATCGTCGTCGGTGTCGTCATAGTCGGCGTCATCGGCCAGATCATGGAAACCGCCCGTGTCTGCCGGACGCGACCACCAGTTGGGAGCGGGTACGGGTGGGGGCACGGGCCCATCGGGTACGCCCGGGTGGTGCAGCCGCCCGATGCCATGGCCACTCTCGCCGTGGTCACCTGCTTCGTCGCCGGGCTCGTCGTGCCGTGCCCCCTCGCCGAGACGCCCCGCCGCTCGCGCACCGGCACGGTAGGCGGCGATGGTGCCGGAACGCTCGGCGGGCGTGGCGGATGTGTCAGCGGACTCCTCGCCGAAGCCGTAACCGTAGGCCGGAGGTGTGTACGGGGTCCCGGCGCCGGGCTGCCAGGGCAGGACCGGAACCGTGTGGGACGGCACGTGCCCGTCAGACGGGTCCGGATCCGACCCGGTCCATGCCTCCGATGGATCCGACGGCTCGTCCATGTCCGCTTCGATCACCTGATCGGCCGGGTCCGGGACCGGCGCATAGCCGCACAGGGCCTCTTCCGCCGCGCCCGCGGCAAGGCCCGTCAGGACGACCCTGCCGTCGTCGCAGACCAGGACCGTGCGGACGGTGATGTTGCGGTGGGTCCAGCCATGCACATGGAGGGCACGCAGCGCGGTGAGGACATCCGAGCCGATCTCCGCCGCACGATAGGGGCTCAGCGGCTTCTCGGCGAGCAGCGCCGCGAGCGGGCGGGCCGCGATCAGTTCGCTCACTATCCAGAGCGAACCGTCCTCCGCGAACACGTCGAAGACCTGGTCGAGCCGTGGATGGTCGGGGATCTGCGCCGCGGCCTGGGCCGCCTCGACGGCCCGCCGCACCGCTGGATCAGCCGGGCGTCGGCTCGCACCCGCGGCGGGACGGCGCGGCTGCCCTCCGTACCCGTGTCCGGCAGCACCCGCGGCACCGGTCGCACCCGCCGCGTCGAGCACTTCCGCGTCCACGACCTCCGGCAGCGGCACCTGCCGGACGACGACCTCCTGACCGCTGTAGGTGTCGAAGGCACGGGTCTCGACGAGTTCGTACTCGTCGGACGGCGGAAGCGGCAGGCGGTAGCGCTCGGCGAGCACCCGTCCCGCGTAGTCGTCCACGAACGCCTCCCCACCAGCGCACGGTCCCCCGGTCCCGAAGACGCTACGAAACCGTCAAATCCGTTCACCCGAACGGCTGCTTGCGACTTCGTACGGTCTTCGGTCTCTCACGATACGTGGCTTGTTCAGGACTTGGGGGCGAACGTGGCGAACGCCGTCTCGCGCAGGGTCGTGCACTCCTTTCCGCCCCACTCGCTCGCCTTGCAGCTGACCATGATCGAGTAGCCGTGGCCCGCGTCGACCTTGAAGCCGCGGTTGAGCACCCGCACGCGCTGTCCGCCCTGGTTGCGCTCGAAGCTCCAGTCGGCGGCGGTCGGGTAGCCCTTGTACTCAACGGACTTGATGCTGAGGGTGTCGTAGCCGTCGCTGCTGGCCGCCACGGCCGCGACCGCCTGCGTCCACGCCAGCTTCGCGTCCCCGCCCGGGCTGCCGGTGAAGTCGACCTGAACCCGGGGGAAGGCACCCTTGGAGGCGTTGAAGATGCCGCCCGAATCCTGTCCCGCGATATCGGTCATCCGGAAGCTCTCCGGCATCGCCATGCTGAAGTGGAACTGGTCGTTCGTCACCATCGTGTATCCGACGGGGATTCCCCCCGCGGGACCACCAGCGGGGTCGTCCGGCTTCGGGCCGCCCGACGGCTGCGTCCCGGCCGAGCTGCCTGCCGTGCCCGGACTCGTACCCGTGCCGCCCTCGGTGTCCTTGCCGCCGTCGACCCCCTGGTCAGGGTCCCCCTTGGTGCCGTTGCCGCTGTCCTGGCCCTGGTTCTTGCCGTCGCCGCCGGAGGTGGCACCGCCGCTGGCCGCGGCGCCGTTGCCCCCCTTGCCCCGGCCGCCGGCCTTGTCGTCGTCGCCGTTGAAGGCGAAGGCGAGCACGGTCGCGAGCACGGCCAGCGCGGCGACCACCGCGATGATCACCAGAGTGCGTCGGGGCACCACGTCGGTGAGCGGCGCCCGCACGGGAGCGGTCCGTGTGCCGGTCGCATCCGGTGCCCCCGTGGGGCCGGGCTCGGGCTTCACCGCCGCGTTCTTCGCCGCCGCGTTCCGCACGGAGCGCAGTGCGCTGCGCACCCGGTCGGCAGCCGCGTCGGCGGCTTCCTTGGTGCGCTCCTTGGTGAGGTTCCTGGCACGCTCCCTGGTGCGGTCCTGCACCGGCGCTCCGGGCTCGGGCGGCAGCGGGGGCAGAGGCACCACTCGCGTCGCTTCGGGGGACGGCTCGGGCACCCGGGCGGGCGGGGCCTCTGGCATCCGGATGACGTCGAGCAGCAGGACACGGGCACCCGCGTCGTCCAGCCGCTGCGCCGGATCCTTGGCCAGGAGACCGTAGATGACCTCCTCCAGCGGGCCCGCGTTCTTCGGCGGGTCCAGCGGCTCGGTCATGACCGCGGTGAGCGTGGCGATCGCCGAGCCCTTGTCGTACGGCGGGCAGCCCTCGACGCTCGCGTACAGCAGACCGCCGAGCGACCAGAGGTCGGCGGCCGGTCCCGGCTTGTGGCCCCGGGCGCGCTCCGGCGAGATGTAGGAGGGCGCACCAACGAGCATGCCGGTGGACGTGATCGACGGGTCGCCTTCCACCTGCGCGATCCCGAAGTCCGTCAGGACGACCCGTCCGTCGGTCTCGATAAGCACGTTGGACGGCTTCACATCGCGGTGCAGGATCCCCTCGCGGTGTGCGGAACGCAGCACGTCGAGGATCGCGAGACCGACCTCAGCCGCCCGGCGTGGCGTCAGGAGACCGTCCTCACGCACCACTTCGGCCAGCGACTTGCCCTCGACCAGCTCCATCACGATCCAGGGACGGTCGTCCTCGTCGACCACGTCGTAGACCGTCACCGCGTTGGCGTTGCGGATCCGGGCGATCGCCTTGGCCTCGCGCAGGGTACGGGTGATGAGGCGGCGCTTCTCGTCCTCGTCGATGCTGCTGGTGAAACGCAGCTCCTTCACCGCGACGGTGCGTCCGAGCATTTCGTCGACGGCCCGCCACACGGTGCCCATGCCGCCGCGCCCGAGCACCCCGCCGAGCCGGTAGCGTCCGCCCAGCAGGCGCCCCTCGGCCGAGGGCTTCATGGCAGCGGCACCACTGCCGGCACTGCGCGCGTGGGTGTCCGTGCCCTTCGCTGCACCGCGCTCGGCCGCCGCTGGCGCCTCGTCCCTGCCTTCGCCCGAGACCTCGGCGCCGTCCTCGCCGGAGTCCGTGGCCCGGTCCGCTTCGGCCCCGGCGTCGCCGCTCCCGGCGTCCGAACCCGCGCCCGCGTCGTCGCCGGCAGTGGCGTCCTTGGCGGCGCCGTCGGCGTGTTCCGCGTCACCGGTCTCGGCGCCCTGGTCCGGCTTGGCGCCCTCCGGGGGCTTCGCGTCCGCCGTCCCCTTGACCGTCTTCTTTCGCGCGTCCGCCCCCGAGCCCCCGTCAGAGCTCTTCGCCACGGCGCCCCGGGCGTCCTGGTCAGTGTCCCGCGAGGGCTCCGGTGCCGTGTCCCGCGACTGCTCCGCCTCCGACATGCGTCCCCTCTGCGATCCCTGATCCCCGCCCGCGTATGCCGCTTCACGCGATGCGGTAGCGCGCCCTGGAAGAGTTCCCATTCTCTCTTATTCCAGGACCGCCGATACTCCCGGGTCCTCCGTGCGTCAGGACGAGGGGGAAGGCCGGTCGGCTGCCATGCGCTGACGCTGGTAGTGGCGGGCTGCCCGGGCGCGGTTTCCGCAGGACGGCTTGCACCATTCCTGCCGTCCGTGGCTCTTGAGGAAGTAGCGCACACAGCGGGGCGCGGAGCAGGCACGCAACTGCAGCCGCTGCGGGCCGCTCAGGAAGTCGACGGCAGCGCGGGCCAGGGCCGCCATGAGCCGGATCCTCGGATCGTGATCCGTCGGCAGCAGACGGGCCACGGGAGCCCCTTCCGGCGGCCAGTCCAGCCGCGGGACGACTGCTTCACGAGCGGCGACCGCGTTGAGGTGGGCCAACGCCTGCTCGGCCGATGGCAGTTGACATGCGTCCGCCGCGCTCGGGGGAGCAGGGCTGACCGCCTTGGCGAACAAGGCCCGGACCGCCCTTCGCAGCTCGGTGATCTCGCCCCAGAGGGCTTCGTCCGCCACGCACTCCCCGACCCGCAGGTGGACGGGCAGCAGGTCCGTCTGCGCCTGGATCCAGCGGGTCGCGCCCTGTGCCGTGGCGAGGTCGTCCGTGACGCCGCCGTCCCCGTCGTGGCGGATGGTGCTCGCCAGTTCCAGCGCCAGCCAGCGCTCCATCAGGTCTCCCTCCCCTCAGGCTGCCGCTACTTGATCACATTCCCGTGGACACCCTAGAGTCCCTAACGGCAAAACAGAAGATTCCGTTAGATGCCACGACGGACGACGGAGCCGCCGCAGAGGGGGACGCACCATGACGTTGTTGCTGGCACAGATCAGCGACCTGCACCTGGACGGCAGCGAGCGGAGCACCCAGCGCGCCGAACGCGTCCTGGACCACCTGCGGGCCCTGCCCCGCCCCGTCGATGCCCTCCTGGTCACCGGGGACATCGCCGATCACGGCGCGGAAGCCGAATACGAGGAAGCGGCCCGCATCCTGACGGTCCCTTTCCCGGTGCTCACCTGCCCCGGCAACCACGACGCGCGTGCTGCCTACCGCAAGGCCCTGCTCGGTGAGACTCCCGGCGATGACCCCATCAACCGGATCCATCACATCAACGGGGTCGCCATCCTGATGTGCGACTCGACGATCCCCGGCCGCGACGAGGGCCGCCTCGACACCCGGACACTCGACTGGATCGACACCCAGCTCACCGGACTGCCCCGGGACACCCCGGCGCTGATCGCGTTCCACCAGCCGCCGGTCGAACTCCACCACCCGCTGCCCGACTCCGGGATGCTCGAACAGCCCGGACAGCTGGCCGCCTTGCTGGACGCGCACCCGCGGGTGGCCGCCGTCCTGACCGGGCACGCCCACACCGCCGCCGCCTCGACCTTCGCGGCCCGCCCCCTGATCGTCGGACCGGCCGTCACCTGGACCCTGCGCATGCCCTGGGAAGGCGACCGTCCCGCAGACCGCGACCAGCCGCCCGGCCTCGCCTTTCACATCCTGGGCGAGGACCGGCGCCTGACCACGCACTACCGCGTCGTGCTCTGACGAAGGCCCCCGACGCGGCACCCGGCCGTGCCGGGGCCTGACGGCTGTCCCGCAATCCCCAGCGGGCGCACCTCAGATCGGGACGATGTCGGGCGCTCCGAGCCGTGCCGCGTCGGCCGTCAGGTCGTCCGGCTGACGCTGGGACTCCCGCTCGGCCTCCACCCGCTTCTCGTAGTGCTCGACTTCCTTCTGGATCTGCTCCTTGTCCCAGCCGAGCACCGGCGCCATCAGCTCCGCGCACTCCCGGGCACTGCGCGCGCCCCGGTCGAAGGTCTCGATGGAGATCCTCGTACGCCGGGTGAGGACGTCATCCAGATGGCGGGCGCCCTCGTGGGACGCGGCGTACACGACCTCGGCCCGCAGATAGTCGTCGGCGGCGGCGAGCGGCTCGCCGAGCCCGGGGTCCTTCGCTATGAGGTCCAGCACCTCCTCGGTCATGGAGCCGAAGCGGTTCAGCAGGTGCTCCACCCGGGCGACATGGATGCCGGTGCTCTCGGCGATCCTCACCCGCGCGTTCCACAGCGCCCGGTAGCCCTCGGCGCCCATCAGGGGCACATCCTCCGTGACGCAGGGCGCCACCCGCTGGTCCAGGCCGTGCACGGCCTCGTCCACGGCGTCCTTCGCCATCACCCGGTACGTCGTGTACTTGCCGCCGGCGACGACGACCAGGCCGGGGGCCGTATGGGTCACCGTGTGCTCGCGGCTGAGCTTGCTCGTGGCCTCCGACTCGCCCGCGAGCAGCGGGCGCAGTCCCGCGTACACCCCCTGGACGTCATCGCGGCTCAGCGGCACGGCCAGCACGGAGTTGACGTGCTCCAGCAGATAGTCGATATCGGCGCTGGAGGCCGCGGGGTGCGCCTTGTCCAGGTCCCAGTCGGTGTCCGTGGTCCCGACGATCCAATGCCGGCCCCAGGGAATGACGAAGAGCACGGACTTCTCGGTCCGCAGGATCAGCCCGGTGGTGGAGTGGATCCGGTCCTTGGGCACCACCAGGTGGATGCCCTTGGAAGCCCTGACGTGGAACTGGCCGCGCTCACCGATCAGCGCCTGGGTGTCGTCCGTCCACACCCCGGTGGCATTGACGATCTGCTTCGCCCTGACCTCGTACTCCCCGCCCGCCTCCACGTCCTGCACCCGGGCGCCGACGACCCGCTCGCCCTCCCGCAGGAAGCCGACCACCCGTGCCCGGCTGGCGACCTGGGCGCCGTAGCTCGCCGCGGTGCGCACAAGTGTGGCCACGAAGCGGGCGTCATCCATCTGGGCGTCGTAGTACTGCAAGGCACCCACCAGGGCGTCCTTGCGCAGACAGGGCGCGACACGCAGGGCGTGCGTACGGCTGAGGTGGCGGTGGACGGGCAGACCGCGGCCATGGCCCGATGACACCGACATCGCGTCGTACAGCGCGACGCCCGATCCGGCGTAGAGCCGCTCCCAGCCCCTGTGCTGGAGCGGATACAGGAAGGGGACGGGCCGTACCAGGTGCGGTGCGAGCCGCTCCAGCAGCAGCCCGCGCTCCTTGAGTGCCTCCCGGACCAGCGCGAAGTCCAGCATCTCCAGGTAGCGCAGCCCGCCGTGGATGAGCTTGCTGGATCTGCTGGAGGTGCCCGACGCCCAGTCGCGGGCCTCCACCAGCCCGGTGGAGAGTCCGCGTGTCGCGGCGTCCAGCGCGGTGCCGGCACCGACCACTCCCGCGCCGACCACCAGCACGTCCAGCTCGCGCTCCGCCATCGTGGCCAGTGCCTCGGCACGCTGGGCGGGCCCCAGTGTCGCTGTCCTCACGGCTGCCTCCCGTCGCCCCCATTGGGTGGGACTCACACCTCGATTCTGTCCGCACTCCCCCGCTTCAGCCACCGCCTGTGGACAACACTCGGAGGGCCAGCGCCGCGCAATGCCATATTTCGGTCATATTTACTCCTAGTCTGACATTGCGCTGGCTTGTTCTGGCTCGCCCTGGCTCGTCCGTCCACAGAACTTGCGAGCAGCGTTCCCTTCGGCTACAGGAGCTTCGGCTACCGGGAAGGACGGCTCACCGCCATGCCCGCAGATCTCGCCGTCATCGGACTAGGCCACCTCGGACTGCCGCTCGCCCACGCGGCCGTGACCGCCGGCATCCAGACCATCGGTTACGACACCGATCCGCGCACCGTCGCCGAACTGGCCGCGGGGCGCCCGCCGGTGGACGGCTCACTCAGTGCCGCCGACCTCCGCCGCATGCTCGCGGGCGGATTCCGGCCCACGACCGACCCCGGCCAGCTCGGCCGCGTCCGCACGGCCGTCATCTGCGCCCCCACCCCCCTCGGCGCCGACCGGGCCCCCGACCTGACGGCCGTCGACGAGGCCGCCCGTGCCCTGGCCGCACGACTGCGCCCGCACACCACCGTGGTACTGGAATCCGCGGTCCCGCCCGGCACCACGGAGAGCCGTCTGCGGACCGTTCTCGAAGCCGGATCAGGACTCCGGGCGGGCCATGACTTCGCGCTCGCCCACTCCCCGAGCCGAATCGACCCCGGCGACCGTTCCCCCGGCTGCGCCGCGATCCCCAGAGTGATCGGCGGTCTCACACCGGCCTGCACCGAAGCCGCCGCCGCGTTCTACGGGCGCATCACCGACAAGGTGGTCAGGGCACGCGGACCACGCGAGGCGGAGACCGTCAGGGTGCTCGAAACCAACTTCCGGCATGTCAACATCGCCCTCGTCAACGAGATGGCGGTCCTCTGCCATGACCTCGGCGTCGATCTGTGGGACGTCATCCGCTGTGCCGAGACCAGGCCGTTCGGCTTCCAGGCATTCCGGCCGGGGCCCGGCGTCGGCGGGCACGGCATCCCCGTGGACACCATCGGCACACACCGGCCCCTGAGCCTGGTCGAGCTGGCCGGCCGGATCAACGACAGCATGCCGGGGTACGTGATCCAGCGCTGCGCCGCGCTGCTCAACGAACACGGGAAGTCCGTACGCGGCGCACGCGTACTCCTCCTCGGAGTCACCTACAAGGCGGATCTCGCCGACCTCGCGGGCTCTCCCGCACCCGAGCTCGCCGGGCGGCTACGGGAGCTGGGCGCGTCCGTCAGCTACCACGACCCGTACATCTCCGACTGGCGCGTCCAGGACCACCCTGTCCCCCGCGCGGACTTCCTCTACGAAGCCGCGGCAGACGCCGATCTGACAATCCTTCTCCAGCACCATCGCACCTATGACCTCCAGGGTCTGTCGGTGAAGGCCCAGTTGCTGCTGGACACCAGGGGGGTGACCCCGGCAGGCGCTGCGCACCGCCTCTGAATCCCGATGAGCGTTGTCGCACGAAGGTGCTAGCCTCCAACGCCGCTTGTCGCACATTCGTGCGCTCTTATCTCAACTCATGGGGGAACTTCAGCATGTCCGCATCCATGCCACCGTCCGGCAACCCGTTCGCCACCGCCACCGCACCGGCGCCGACACCGGCCCGTGGCAACGTCGCCCTCGGGCTGCTGGCCGCGCTCGTCGCGGCACTCGTCGCGGCCGCGGCCTACGGCGGCATCGCCGGGGGCATCGAGCGGGAGATCGGCTACGCGGCCATCGGCGTCGGCTTCCTCGTGGGCTTCGCCGCGGCGAAGGTGGGCGGGCGCAACCCGGTGCTGCCCGTCGTGAGTGCCGCGCTCTCGCTTGGCGCGGTCTACCTGGGGCAGCTTCTCGCGATCGCGATCATCCTGTCCAAGACGTCGGGCGTCTCCCTGCTGGACACGTTCCTCGACAGCTTCAGCCTGTTGACGGGGATCTGGGGCGAGAGCCAGGACTTCATGACCTACGTCTTCTTCGCGATGGCCGCGCTCGCGGCGTTCGGCGGCGCGAAGAAGGCGTGACCGACGCTTTGCGGGCGGGGCCGCGGGGTGCCCACACCCCGTAGGCCCGCCGTCACCTGGGCCACGAGGCCCGTCGGTGCGGGGCGGGCCCGAGAGCCCACCCCCGCACCGCGCAGCGTCAGCGCTGGTGCTGGGAGTCCGCCACGGTCACCTCGACCCGCTGGAACTCCTTCAGCTCGCTGTAGCCCGTCGTCGCCATCGCGCGCCTCAACGCACCGAAGAAGTTCATCGAGCCGTCCGGGCTGTGCGAGGGACCCGTAAGGATCTCCTCCGTCGTACCGACAATGCCCAGGTCGACGAGCTTTCCGCGCGGGACGTCCTCGTGGACGGCCTCCATGCCCCAGTGGTGGCCCCGCCCGGGGGCGTCGGTGGCGCGGGCGAGGGGAGAGCCCATCATCACGGCGTCCGCGCCGCAGGCCACGGCCTTGGGGAGGTCGCCCGACCAGCCGACACCACCGTCCGCGATGACGTGGACGTAGCGGCCACCGGACTCGTCCATGTAGTCGCGGCGCGCCGCGGCGACGTCCGCGACCGCGGTGGCCATCGGGACCCGGATGCCCAGCACATTCCGCGTGGTGTGCGCGGCGCCGCCGCCGAAGCCGACCAGGACGCCCGCCGCACCCGTGCGCATCAGGTGCAGCGCGGCGGTGTAGGTGGCGCAGCCGCCGACGATGACCGGGACGTCGAGTTCGTAGATGAACTGCTTGAGGTTGAGCGGCTCGGCGGCTCCCGAGACATGCTCGGCGGAGACGGTCGTCCCGCGGATGACGAAGATGTCCACACCCGCGTCGACGACGGCCTTGGAGAACTGGGCGGTCCGCTGCGGCGACAGCGCCGCGGCCGTGACGACCCCGGCATCACGGACCTCCTTGAGGCGCTGCCCGATCAGCTCTTCCTTGATCGGCGCGGCGTAGATCTCCTGGAGACGACGGGTCGCGCTCTCGGTGGGCAGCTCCGCGATCTCGTCCAGCAGCGGCTGCGGGTCCTCGTGGCGGGTCCACAGACCCTCGAGGTTCAGCACGCCCAGGCCGCCCAGCTCGCCGATGCGGATCGCGGTCTGCGGCGAGACGACCGAGTCCATCGGGGCGGCGAGGAAGGGCAGTTCAAATCGGTAGGCATCGATCTGCCACGCGATCGAGACCTCCTTCGGGTCCCGGGTACGCCGGCTCGGTACGACGGCGATGTCGTCGAACGCGTACGCCCTGCGGCCGCGCTTGCCGCGCCCGATCTCGATCTCAGTCACGATGTGTGGCCTTTCCCTCTACGTCTGCGCCTACCAGTATCCCCGACGCATACGCCAGGGGCGGTTCCGGGAATCCCCGGAACCGCCCCTGGCGAAACGAAACCGTCGCTACTTCCTGCTGTAGTTCGGCGCCTCGACTGTCATCTGGATGTCGTGCGGGTGGCTCTCCTTGAGCCCTGCGGACGTGATCCGTACGAACCGGCCGTGCTCCTGGAGCTCAGGCACCGTCTGGCCGCCGACGTAGAACATCGACTGACGCAGACCGCCGACCAGCTGGTGGACGACCGCGGAGAGCGGGCCACGGTAGGGCACCTGACCCTCGATGCCCTCGGGCACCAGCTTCTCGTCGGACGCGACGCCCTCCTGGAAGTAGCGGTCCTTGGAGAAGGAGCGCTGCTCACCACGGGACTGCATGGCCCCGAGCGAGCCCATGCCGCGGTACGACTTGAACTGCTTGCCGTTGATGAACAGCAGCTCGCCGGGCGACTCCTCACAGCCGGCGAGCAGTGAGCCGAGCATCACCGTGTCGGCCCCGGCGACCAGGGCCTTGGCGATGTCGCCGCTGTACTGGAGGCCACCGTCGCCGATCACCGGAACGCCCGCCGCCTTGGCCGCGAGGGACGCCTCGTAGATCGCGGTGACCTGCGGGACGCCGATACCGGCGACGACCCGGGTGGTGCAGATCGAGCCCGGGCCGACACCGACCTTGATGCCGTCGACACCGGCATCGATGAGTGCCTGGGCGCCGTCGCGGGTCGCGACATTGCCGCCG
Organism: Streptomyces sp. NPDC059828; assembly: GCF_042731955.1. Taxonomy (NCBI): domain Bacteria; kingdom Bacillati; phylum Actinomycetota; class Actinomycetes; order Kitasatosporales; family Streptomycetaceae; genus Streptomyces; species Streptomyces sp. NPDC059828. The sequence continues at coordinate 59,938 of NZ_JBHWIW010000026.1, forward strand.
ATCACATCGATCGAGGCATTGGACTTGATCTTGGCGACCATGTCGCCGACGAGCTTGGAGTGGCCATGGGCCGTGTCCACGACGATGAAGTCGACACCGGCCTCGATCAGGGCCTGGGCACGCTCGAACGCGTCGCCCGCGACGCCGACCGCCGCGCCCACGATGAGCCGGCCGTTCTTGTCCTTCGCCGCCTGGGGGTACTTCTCCGCCTTGACGAAGTCCTTGACCGTGATCAGGCCCTTGAGGATGCCGTGGTCGTCGACGAGCGGCAGCTTCTCGATCTTGTGCCGGCGCAGCAGCTCCATGGCGTCCACGCCGGAGATGCCGACCTTGCCGGTGACCAGCGGCATCGGGGTCATGACGTCCCGCACCTGCTGCGAGCGGTCGGTCTCGAAGGCCATGTCGCGGTTGGTGACGATGCCCAGCAGCTTGCCCGCCTGGTCGGTGACCGGGACACCGCTGATGCGGAACTTGCCGCAGATGGCGTCGGCCTCGGCCAGCGTGGCGTCCGGGTTCACCGTGACCGGGTCGGTGACCATGCCGGACTCGGAGCGCTTGACCAGGTCGACCTGGTTGGCCTGACCGGCGATGGAGAGATTGCGGTGCAGCACGCCCACGCCGCCCTGGCGGGCCATGGCGATGGCCATCCGGGACTCGGTGACCTTGTCCATGGCGGCCGACAGCAGTGGGATGTTGACCCGGACATTCCTCGAGACGAACGAGGAGGTGTCGATCTGGTCGGGCGCCATGTCGGACGCGCCCGGCAGCAGGAGCACATCGTCGTAGGTCAGCCCGAGTGTCGCGAATTTCTCGGGCACTCCGTCGACGTTGGCAGTCATGACACCTTCCCCAGATGGCCTTGCTCGGTGCGGATGTCCATGCTAACGGGATCCGCCCGTGTCTCATTCCACGATCAAGATCACAGAGCAGCTTTGTGTGTTCATACGTTCATGAGGGGCTGTCGCACTCACTGCTCGGCGAGTGCCCGCAGCCTGCTGAGCGCCCGGTGCTGCGCCACCCGCACGGCCCCCGGGGACATCCCCAGCATCTGCCCGGTCTCCTCGGCGGTCAGCCCGACGGCGACCCGGAGCAGCAGCAGTTCCCGCTGGTTCTCCGGCAGGTTGGCGAGCAGCCGCTTGGCCCACTCCGCATCGTCGCTGAGCAGCGCCCGTTCCTCGGGGCCAAGTGAGTCGTCCGGGCGTTCGGGCATCTCGTCGGACGGCACGGCCGTGGAGCCCGGGTGCCGCATGGCGGCCCGCTGGAGATCGGCCACCTTGTGCGCGGCGATCGCGAAGACGAACGCTTCGAACGGCTTGCCCGTGTCCCGGTAGCGCGGCAGCGCCATCAAGACGGCGACACAGACCTCCTGCGCGAGGTCCTCCACGAAGTGACGGGCATCACCGGGCAGTCGGCTGAGCCGCGTGCGGCAGTAGCGCAGGGCGAGCGGGTGCACATGCGCGAGCAGATCGTGTGTCGCCTGCTCATCGCCGTCCACGGCGCGCAGTACGAGTGCACCGATCACCCCGCGGGCATTCACCGCCTCGTCGTTGCGCATCGATCCATGGTGCCTTGACTGCCATTGATCCGTGGCACCGCGTCCATAGTTGTGCACCGAAGCGTTATGAGCAGGTGCGCCGGATGTCATCTCCTGCGCCCTCCCCTTGCGCTCGACCGACCTGTCCCCGAGAACCTCCACACCTCAAGCATGCGGCATCCCGCGGGAAACATGTGCCCTCGGGCCGGGATCGCCACGCCCGCCGATGGGTGGGCGTGGGCGATGCCACTCCTGGCGCCGCCCACGGAGCCACGCTACGCGCCACGTCCGGCCCCCCCCTCGCTGGCCGCGCCCCCCACCGCGAGGGGCGCGCACCATGAGCCTGCTCGCCGGGCACGGGCCCGGCCTCACCAGGCACGGCTCAGCGAACCAGGCCCCAGCGGAAGCCGAGCGCCACCGCGTGCGCCCGGTCGGAGGCACCCAGCTTCTTGAACAGTCGCCTGGCGTGGGTCTTCACCGTGTCCTCGGAGAGGAACAGCTCCCGCCCGATCTCGGCGTTCGACCGACCGTGGCTCATACCTTCGAGCACCTGGATCTCACGCGCGGTGAGCGTGGGCGCAGCGCCCATCTCCGCCGAGCGCAGTCTGCGCGGGGCAAGCCGCCAGGTCGGGTCGGCCAGCGCCTGGGTCACCGTGGCCCGCAGCTCGGCGCGCGAGGCGTCCTTGTGCAGATAGCCACGGGCGCCGGCCGCGACGGCGAGCGCGACGCCGTCCAGGTCCTCGGCGACCGTGAGCATGATGATCCGGGCACCGGGGTCGGCGGAAAGCAGCCGACGGACCGTCTCGACGCCGCCCAGTCCGGGCATGCGTACGTCCATCAGAATCAGGTCCGAGCGGTCGGCGCCCCATCGGCGGAGGACTTCCTCGCCGTTGGCCGCGGTCGTCACACGCTCTACGCCGGGCACGGTTGCGACCGCGCGGCGGAGCGCCTCTCGGGCGAGCGGGGAGTCGTCGCAGACGAGGACGGATGTCATGGCCGCCCTCCGCAGCTGATGCGCGTCACCTTGAGCCTCCAGGCTGGTTACGTATCGTCACCTGTGCGGTTGACGCACCCGGATTTCTGCCCGAGTGCTTGTTCTCTCAACCGCCTCCGCACTCTCAACGACGGTCACTCGAAAGAGTTACGGGTGCGATGGGCGCCTTCGGCACTCTACGTGAGGAGCCGCGCACGGAGGAGAGCAACACGGCTCACCAGCGACTCTGACGGTCTCTATGCCCCATTTAGCGGCTTTTCTTCCCTTTTGCTGGTGTCTGTGGCTAGATTCGCAATGAGTCATATTTACATCTACTAACACCGTAGATGTACGGTCAGAGCTTCAGGCATCCACTCAGCACGGTTACAAGGGGACATGCGCTATGGCAGATTTCTCCCGCCTTCCCGGACCGAACGCCGATCTGTGGGACTGGCAGCTGCTCGCGGCATGCCGTGGGGTAGACAGCTCACTCTTCTTCCATCCCGAAGGGGAACGCGGCGCAGCGAGAAGCGCACGCGAGAACTCGGCGAAAGAGGTCTGCATGAGGTGTCCGGTGCGTGCGGAGTGCGCGGCGCACGCGCTGGCGGTGCGGGAGCCCTACGGGGTGTGGGGCGGACTGACGGAGGACGAACGCGAGGAGCTCATGGGGCGGGCACGGAACCGGCTGATCCCGGCATCGAGCGCAGGCGGTGCCACCGGCGGCCATACCTGACCCGCCGAGCCGAGAACATACGAAGAAACGTTCCTGCACGGGCGCCTGTTCGCGCCTGGGCATGCGTCTGCCATGCGCGCGCACCATCCGGTGCGGCGCCGCCTCAGCGTGCCGCGGCGACGGCAAGCTGCTCCAGCGTGGCGGCCACCGCGGGCACCTGAGCCAGGTCGGGAAGAGTCAGCGCGACGATCTCGCGGTGCACGGCGGGCTCCACCGTGACCACGCCGACCCGCTTGGGGAGCACGGACTCCAGAGCGAGCTCGGGCAGTACGGCCACGCCGAGACCCGCGCCGACGAGTCCGACCACGGCCGGGTAGTCGTCCGTGGCGAAATCGATCCTGGGGGTGAACCCCGACTCCTCGCAGACGGCGACGAGCTGGCGGCGGCAGCGCGGGCAGCCCGCGATCCAGGGCTCGTCCGCCAGATCCGCGATCGCCACCGCACCGGCTCCGGCCAGCCTGTGCCCCTCGGGGACCAGCCCTACGAGCCGGTCGCCCAGCAGCGGCCGGATCACCAGGTCATCCCACTCCGTACCCGCGTCGCCGTAGCGGAAGGCCAGGGCCACATCGGCGTCGCCCTCGCGCAGCATCGCCTCCGAGCGCGGCGGCTCCGCCTCGACGAGCGAGACCCGGGTGCCGGGGTGCGCCGCACGCAGGGCGGCGAGCGCGGCCGGCACCAGAGTCGAGTTGGCGCTCGGGAACGACACCAGCCGGACCCGCCCCGCGCGCAGTCCCGCGATCGCCGCGACCTCCTCCTCCGCCGCGGTGAGCCCGGCGAGAATGCCAGCGGCGTGGCGCACCAGCGCCTCACCGGCCTGGGTGAGCCGCATCTCGCGACCGGTCCGGACCAGCAGGGGTGTGCCGGCCGAGGTTTCGAGCGCCTTCATCTGCTGACTGACGGCGGGCTGGGTGCAGCCCAGTTCGCGGGCCGCGGCCGAGAAGGAGCCGGTGGCGGCGACGGTGCGCAGGATGCGCAGATGGCGGGCTTCGATCACACCCGTAAGCATAAGCTTTGCTTGCATTACGGTCGATCCGCTCAACGGATGCTTTGAGATTGCTTTCAGGGGACGGCAAGCCGCCGCCGTTCCGGTGATTCACCCGAACGACGGCATCACCGTCCCGCGGCCGACACCCTTGGCCGGCGCCGTGGGCCGGATCGCCCGTATGCCGCACATACGCGAGGGGCACTAACGTGCCGTACATGACGACAGCACTCATCACCGGCGCGACCGCTGGCATCGGCGCCGCGTTCGCGCGGCGCCTGGCGGCGGACGGACACGATCTGGTCCTGGTGGCCCGCGACACCAAGCGGCTCCAGGAGCAGGCGACCGAACTGCACGACCGGCACGGCATCGAGGCCGAGGTGCTGACCGCGGACCTGGCGGAGGACGCGGGCATCGAGTCGGTCGAGGCACGGCTAGGCGACCACAGGCGCCCGGTGGACCTGCTGGTGAACAACGCCGGGTTCGGCAACAAGGGGCGCTATCTCGAAGTGCCCATGCCCGATGAGCTGCGGATGCTGAAGGTGCACTGCGAGGCAGTGCTGCGGCTGACGTCGGCGGCTGCCGGGCCGATGCGCGAGCGCGGCCGTGGCGGGGTGGTCAATGTGGCATCGGTGGCGGCGTTCGTGCCCCGGGGCACGTACGGGGCCTCCAAGGCATGGGTCGTGCAGTTCACCCAGGGCGCGGCCCGCGATCTCGCTGGCACGGGGGTGCGACTGATGGCGCTGTGCCCCGGTTTCGTACGCACCGAGTTCCACGAGCGAGCCGGGATGGGGACCGGCAACATCCCCGGATGGATGTGGCTGGACCCCGACAAGCTGGTGTCCACGGCGCTGTCCGATCTGGCGCGCGGCAAGTCTCTTTCCGTCCCCGACCCTCGCTACAAGGCACTGATGGGTGTGGTGAAACTGACGCCCCGAGGGCTCCTGGGCGGGTTCAGTTCGCGGGCGGGCCGCAAGTACGGGCCCGGCGGAGACCACTGACCGGAGTCCATCAGCACTGACCCGGTCCGAGTTGTATGCATATCACTAAAATGGGCGTATCCCCGTGACTCCGTAGGGAGACGCCATGACGTTCGTACAAATGATCGACTGCAAGACGGACCGCCTGGACGAGCTCAACCAGCTCCTGGACATCTGGGTCGAGCAGACCGGAGGCAAGCGCACCGCGACCCACAGCCTGGTCACCAGGGACCGCTCGGACTCGACCCATGTCATCGAGTTCGTCGAATTCCCCTCGTACGAAGACGCGATGAGGAACTCGAACCTGCCCGAGACCGACCGGAACTTCGAGAAGATGGTGGCGCTGTGCGACGGCATGCCCAGCTTCACCGATCTGGACGTGGTCAGGGACGAGCAGCTCAACAAGGGGGCCAGCCGCAGGTTCTTCCTGGACTGCATCTCGGAGAACCCGGAGCTGCTGCGCGAGCTGCTGACGTACGACTACCGGGACCACGATCCGTCCAACCCGGCCGACCTCGTGGGCATCGACGCCTTCCTGCGCGAGGTCGCCCAGTGGAGCGCCGGGTTCGATTTCACCTTCGAGCTCGAGGACCAGATCGCCGAAGGCGACCGCGTCACCACCCGCTGGACCTGGCACGGCCTGCACAACGGGCAGTTCATGGGCGTCGAGCCGACCAGCAGGCAGTGCACCATGACCGGCACGACCACCCACCGGTTCCGGGAGGGCATGATCTGCGAGGCCTGGTGGCAGTACGACCGGCTGGGCCTGATGGGGCAGCTCGGCGTGCTGGAGATGTAGTCGTGCGCACGGGCACGCACCTACGGCATGAGCCCCCGCTCCCGTGCGGGAGCGAGGGCTCGTGCGCTACTGAGCAGCGGGGCCGCTCAGCGGCTCAGCTCAGTGGGAGTGGCCGTGGCCGTGGCCCGCGTCGGCCGGCTCCTCTTCCTTCTTCTCCACCACGAGGGTCTCGGTGGTGAGCAGCAGGGAGGCGATCGACGCGGCGTTCTCCAGCGCGGAGCGGGTGACCTTGACCGGGTCGATGACGCCGGCCTTCACCAGGTCGCCGTACTCACCGGTCGCGGCGTTGAAGCCCTGACCCTTCTCCAGCTCCGCCACCTTCGCGGTGATGACGTAGCCCTCGAGGCCGGCGTTCTCGGCGATCCAGCGCAGCGGCTCCACGGCGGCGCGGCGGACGACCGCGACACCGGTGGCCTCGTCGCCGTCCTTGCCGAGGTTGCCCTCGAGCACCTTGACGGCGTGGACCAGCGCGGAGCCACCACCGGAGACGATGCCCTCCTCGACCGCGGCGCGGGTCGCGGAGATGGCGTCCTCCAGACGGTGCTTCTTCTCCTTCAGCTCCACCTCGGTGGCGGCGCCGACCTTGATCACGCACACGCCGCCGGCCAGCTTCGCGAGGCGCTCCTGGAGCTTCTCGCGGTCCCAGTCGGAGTCCGTGCTCTCGATCTCGGCCTTGATCTGCGCGACGCGGCCGGCCACGTCCCCGCTCTTGCCGCCACCGTCGACGACCGTGGTGTCGTCCTTGGTGATGGTGACCCGGCGGGCGGTGCCCAGCACGTCCAGACCCGCCTGGTCGAGCTTGAGGCCGACCTCCTCGGCGATGACGGTGGCACCGGTGAGGGTGGCCATGTCCTGGAGCATCGCCTTGCGGCGGTCACCGAAGCCGGGAGCCTTGACCGCGACCGCGTTGAAGGTGCCGCGGATCTTGTTGACGACGAGCGTGGACAGGGCCTCGCCCTCGACGTCCTCGGCGATGATCAGCAGCGGCTTGGAGCCACCGGACTGGATGATCTTCTCCAGCAGCGGCAGCAGGTCCGTGATCGCGGAGATCTTGCCCTGGTGGATCAGGATGTACGGGTCGTCGAGGACGGCCTCCATACGCTCCGGGTCGGTCACCATGTACGGCGACAGGTAGCCCTTGTCGAAGGCCATGCCCTCGGTGAAGTCCAGCTCCAGACCGAAGGTGTTGGACTCCTCGACGGTGATGACACCGTCCTTGCCGACCTTGTCCATCGCCTCGGCGATGAGCTCGCCGACCTGCTGGTCCTGGGCGGACAGCGCGGCGACGGCGGCGATGTCGGACTTCTCCTCGATCGGACGCGCGGTGGCGATCAGCTCGTCGGAGACAGCCTTGACGGCGGCGTCGATGCCCTTCTTCAGGGCGGCCGGGGATGCGCCGGCGGCGACGTTGCGCAGACCCTCGCGGACCAGGGCCTGGGCGAGCACGGTGGCGGTGGTGGTGCCGTCACCCGCGATGTCGTTGGTCTTGGTCGCCACCTCCTTCACCAGCTGGGCACCGAGGTTCTCGTACGGGTCCTCGATCTCCACCTCACGGGCGATGGTGACACCGTCGTTGGTGATGGTGGGGGCGCCGAACTTCTTGTCGATCACGACGTTGCGGCCCTTGGGGCCGATCGTCACCTTGACCGTGTCGGCAAGCTTGTTGACGCCGCGCTCAAGGGCGCGACGGGCGTCCTCGTCGAACTTCAGGATCTTCGCCATGGAGCTTCTCAAGTCCTCTCAAAACGAACCGCGCCCCGGGCCACCCGGCTACTGAGGACACGGGGGCCAGGGGCGCGGCTCAATGCAAAACTGCCGGTGAATTACTTCTCGACGATCGCGAGCACGTCGCGGGCCGAGAGGACGAGGTACTCCTCGCCGTTGTACTTCACCTCGGTGCCGCCGTACTTGCTGTAGAGCACGACATCGCCGGTCTTGACGTCGAGCGGCAGACGCTCGCCGTTCTCGAAGCGGCCCGGGCCGACGGCCAGGACGACGCCCTCCTGGGGCTTCTCCTTGGCAGTGTCCGGGATGACCAGGCCAGAGGCCGTGGTCTGCTCGGCGTCGAGCGGCTGGACCACAATGCGGTCCTCGAGCGGCTTGATGGCAACCTTGGAGCTGGTGGTCGTCACGATCCGACCTCCCCCTTCGGAGATCTCACGGGGTTTACTGTCTGAGGTGGCGACCAGGTGGATCCGTCGTCGCGGGTGCCGGACCTGCCCGTCGCTGTGTTGGCACTCTCCTGCGGGGAGTGCCAGAGCCGAGACTATGACTGCGATTAGCACTCGGTCAAGCGGAGTGCCAATCAACCCCCGTGTGGCGGTCGCTCCCGTTCACTCCCCGGGTCTCTCCCGGCCAGGACAACGGCCGGGCTCCCGGCCGTGTTCCGCACTGCGCGTGCCGCTCCCTTCGTCCGGTCGGCGGCTATACGTAATCCTCCAGCCGCGCCACCGCGTACCCCCTCTCGGTGATGACGTTCATGACCTTCCGGATCAGATCGGGCATCCGGGCCTCCCACTCCGCCTCACCCCGGAAGTGCGTGAGGATGATGTCGCCGGGGTGCAGATCCCGGTCGGCCTCCCGCCACTCCATGCGGTCCGGGAAGGCCTCCGCCGCCCAGAGCGGCACGGCCTCGATTCCGCATGACCTGGCGGCCCGCAGCGTGTTGCGGTCATAGGCGCCGTAGGGCGGCCGGAAGAGCCGGGGCCGCTCGCCGAACTCCTCCTCGATCCGGGCCTGCTGGCCGCAGATCTCCCTGCGCTGGAAGCGGTAGGGGCGACCGCGCAGATAGGGGTGGGTGAGGGTGTGGTTGTTCAGCGTCACCCCGCGTTCCTGCATCCGGCCGAAGTACGAGTAGTCGCCGCGGACCAGGTAGTCGGTGAGGAAGGCGCTGTACGGGATCTCCAGGTCGTTCATCATCCGCAGCAGCGCGGGGTCCTTCTCGGCCCCGTCGTCGATCGTGAGGAAGACGACCCGGTCCGTGGTCGGCACGGTGGTGAACACGGGCGGCAGGCCGTCGGGGTTGCGGACCTCGAACCCCTCGCGTGTGGTGATCTCCGGCTTCTCCTCCGGGGGCCGGGGCGCGACCAGCGGTGGCTCGTCGAGCCCCCAGTGTCTGGCCGCCGCGGCCTGGGCGCCGGTCGCCGGCCTCCCCATGCGCCCCGCGGGCGCCCCGTAGGCCCCCGCCGGGCCGGCGGCCCCGTACCGGCCGTGGGACCCGGGACCCTGCGCGCCGACACCCGTGCAGCTCCCGCCGACGGCGCAGTTCCCGCCGATCGCGGCGACGATCAGCGCGGCCAGCACGAGTGAGCCACGGTGCCAGCTTTTCGTCATTTTTGCGTTTTGTCGTACTAGTCCCATACCGGCGCATCCTGTCAGCGCCCGGCGCCCACACGGCACCGACACCGCCACCCGACGCCGCACCGTCCCCCGGCTGGCCGACAATGACCAGGTGAACGACGTCTCCTTCCCCCATCTCGGGCCGCTGCTCAGCGCCGAAGGGCAGACCCTGCTGGCCACCCTGCGGGACCACGACCCCGCCCAGGAGCTCGCCGTCGCGACCCGGCTGCGCCGCGAGTACCCGGCCGAACTGGTCTCGGCGGCGCTCTCCCAGGCGCGGCTGCGGCAGCGGGCGGTGGCCAAGTTCGGCGCCGACGACGCGTACCGGATGTACTTCACGCCGAACGGGGTCGAGCAGTCCACCCGCCGCTCGGTGGCCTCCTACCGGGCCGCGCGGTTCCGGGACATCGGCCCCGCCCAGGTCACCGACCTGTGCTGCGGTATCGGCGGCGACGCGATCGCGCTCGCCCGCGAGGGCTTCGCCGTGGAAGCGGTCGACCGGGACCCGCTGACCGCCGAGGCCGCCCTGCTCAACGTGCGCACGGTGGTGGAGGGGACACCGCTGATCACGGTCACCTGCGCGGACGTCATGGACCACGACCTCGAGCGCTCGGAGTCGCTGTTCATCGACCCGGCCAGACGGGGCGGCGGGCGCGGCGGGCGGATCTTCGACCCCGAGGCGTACTCGCCGCCGCTCTCCTGGGCGATCGACGCGGTACGGCGGATCGGCACCGGAGCCATCAAGATCGCCCCCGGTATTCCGCACGAGCTCATCCCCGAGGACTTCGAGGCCGAGTGGATCTCGGACGGCGGCGATGTGAAGGAAGCCGTGCTCTGGCACGACGCGGGCCGCACGGAGGTCATCACCCCCGGGACCCGCCGCGCCACCCTCCTCCCCTCCGGTGTGACGCTCACCGGCCGTGGACTGCCGGACCCCGCGGTCCGCCCGACGGGCCGCTATCTGTACGAGCCCGACGGCGCCGTGATCCGCGCACATCTGGTCGCCGAGGCCGCCGACGAACTCGGCGGCGGGCTGATCGACCCGACGATCGCCTACATCACGGCCGACGAACTGCGCCCGACCCCTTACGCCACCGCCTACGAGATCACCGACGAGCTGTCCTTCAACCTCAAGAAGCTGAAGGCCCTGTTGCGCGAACGGGCCGTCGGCACCCTGACGGTGAAGAAGCGCGGTTCAGCCGTGGAGCCTGAGGAGGTGCGCCGCAAGGTCAAACCGAGCGGTCCGAACGCGGCGACGGTGTTCCTGACGAGGGTGGCGGGGGCGCCGACGATGCTGATCGGCGGGCCCGTGTAGCCGGATCAACCGCGTGCACTGCCCGCAGGGGTGTGCGCCGGCCGGGTGGGCGCCGTGAGGCGGAGCGCCCATCGGTAGTGGGTCACGGCCTTGATGATGCCGATGAGGCCCATCACCCAGCAGATGACGCCCACACCCATGAAGTAGGCGACCTCGCCGTAGGTCGTGGTGCCAGGGCGCGCGGACGCCGGGACGGCGAAGCAGAGCCAGAGGCCGAAGGCGCCGAGGAGCAGGCAGGCCAGCAGCCAGCACAGGCTGGGCCCGGGTGCCCGGAAACGGGCGTCGGTGCCGGGCTCGCGGTCCAGGGCGGCCCACTGGTCGAGCAGTTCGCGGATACGACGGCTGCGTCTGACGCCCGAGCCGACGATGAGCCCGGCCGGAACCAGGACGGCGGTGGCGATACCGAAGATGACCGCGATGAAGAGCATGCTGAGCGGGTCGGGGGCATCGAGGCCGGGGCCCAGCGAGGCGAGACCGCTGCCCGCGATGCCCCAGCCCAGTTGCAGCAGCGCCACCTGGAGCAGGAACAGCAGCAGACTGGGCATCCCGATCAGCCGTGCGGTGAGGTCCCCGAGCACTGCCGCCCGGTCGGCGAGGAGTGCCTCTCGGTCGGGCCAGGTGCGCAGGGCCTCGGGCGGCGGAGGCGGGGGCAGAGGGCGACGGCGGAGCATGTCCGCGAGGTTACCGGCGTCCCGCCGGGCATCCGCTGGCGGGGCGTCAGGCGCCGCTCGTGCCCCGGCTCCGTGGCCGGTCCACCTTCTGGTCTGCGGTCTCGCCCGGCGTCCGGTCCGCCTTCGCGCGCAGCAGCGCACGTTCCCTCTCGTTGCGGGTCAGGCACGCCGCGCGCTCGAACTCCGCCCGCGCCTGGTCCGTACGGCCCAGCCGGGCCAGCAGGTCGCCTCGTACGCTCGGCAGCAAGTGGTAGTCCCGCAGGGCCGGTTCGGCGGCGAGAGCGTCCACGAGGGCCAGGCCGGCCAGGGGGCCTTCGGCCATCGAGACGGCGACGGCGCGGTTCAGCTCGACGACCGGGGAGGGTGCGACGGCCGTGAGCCGGGCGTACAGCGCCGCGATGGTGGGCCAGTCGGTGTCCTCGTAGGTCACCGCGCGGGCGTGGCAGGCGGCGATGGCGGCTTGGAGTGCGTACGGGCCCGGCGGGGTGCCCCCCGCGCCCGCACGGCCGAGCGCGGCGAAACCGCGGCGGATCAGCAGCTGGTTCCAGCGGCGGCGGTTCTGGTCGGCGAGCAGGACGGGTGCGCCGTCCTGGCCGGTTCGTGCGGCCGTACGGGAGGCCTGGAGCTCCAGCAGGGCGGCCAGACCGTGGACTTCGGGCTCATCGGGCATCAGAGCGGCCAGCACCCGGGCGAGCCGCAGGGCGTCCTCGCACAGGGCGGGGCGCAGCCAGTCGTCGCCTTCGGTGGCCGCGTAGCCCTCGTTGAAAACGAGATAGATGACTTCCAGCACGGACGAGAGCCGGGCGGCACGGTCATCGCCGTACGGGACCTCGAAGGGCACCACCGCCCCGGCGAGGGTCCGCTTGGCACGCACGATGCGCTGAGCGACGGTCGGTTCCGGCACGAGGAAGGCCCGGGCGATCTCGGTGGTCGTGAGCCCACCCAGCAGCCGCAGCGTGAGCGCGATGCGCGCCTCGGCGGAGAGCACGGGGTGGCAGGCGGTGAAAACGAGCCTCAGCAGGTCGTCGTCGATGTCGCCGGGCCCGGAGGCGAGATCGGCCGGGTCGGGTTCGTACCCCGCTCCCGCCGCCTCCAGGCCCCGGCCCACCTCGGCGAGCTTGCGCGCGTAGGTCTCCCTGCGGCGGACCAGGTCGATCGCGCGGTGTCTCGCGGTGGCCATGAGCCAGGCGCCCGGGTTGTCCGGGACGCCCGACTCCGGCCACTGCTCCAGCGCGGCGACCAGAGCGTCCTGCGCGAGTTCCTCGGCGATGCCGATGTCCCGGACGATCCGGGTCACGGCCGCGATGATCCGCGCGGACTCGATCCGGAAGACCGTCTCGACGGTCGCGGTGGTGCCGTCCGCCTGTGGTGCGCTCACGGGTACCCATCAGAGCACCCGCGTGACACGGCGGCAATCAGCCCTCGGCGATCTCGCGGACCTCGCAGGTGATGGTCCAGAAGGACTCATGGGTCTGGAGGAACCGCTTGGTCCACTCCAGCGCCTCGGCCTCGTCCTTGGCCTGGATGAGCGCGTAGCCCCCGATGACCTCCTTGGACTCGGTGAACGGCCCGTCGGTGACGGTGACCTTCCCACCGGACCAGGTGACGCGCTTGCCCTGGGCGGTCGGGGTGAGCCCGGCCGTGTCGAGCAGCACACCGGCTTTGGTCATCTCCTCGATCAGCACCCCCATCCGCTGCATGAGCTCCGGGCTGGGCCCTTCGGCGGGGGCCTCGGACTCGTTGACGCGGATCATCGACAGGTAGCGGGGCATGGTGTTCTCCGTACGTCGCCGGGCGGGGCTGGTCCCCGCCTCTCACCTTGTACGTCGAACGGGACGCGGGCCGATCGACACGGCCGCCGGACTTTTCCGGAGCCCTCTCCGGATGTGCCGGACCGTAGGTGAGAAACAGCGCCGTCGGCCCCGGAGGGCGGGGCTCGCGGCGAGGGTGCCCAGGTCCTGTCCGGGCGCCCGGACAGGACCTAGAGGTAGTCCTCCAGGCGCGCGACGGTGAATCCCTGCTCCTGGATGCGGCGCAGCAGGTGGGCCGTCATCTCGGTCATCGTCGTCCCCTTGAGGTCGGAGGGGCCGCGGAAGTGAGCCAGGATGATGTCGCCGGGGTGCAGCTTCTTGTCGCCGCGCTGGTACTGCATGTTCCTGATCTGCATCGACTCGCGCCACAGCACGATCGCCTGGGCGCCGCAGGCCCTCGCGGCGGCACGGGTGTCCTCGTTCCAGTTGCCATAGGGCGGGCGGAGGAGACGCGGCGCGGCTCCGTAGCGGGCCCTGAGCTTGTCCTGCTGGCCGCAGATCTCGCGCTTCTGGGCCGTCGCGCCCAGGGTGCGGAGGTTGGGGTGGGTGAGGGTGTGGTTGTGGATGCCGTTGCCCAGCTTCTGCAGCCGCTCGAAGTAGCCGTAGTCGCTGCTGATGGCCGAGTCCGTGAGGAACATCGAGAAGGGGATCCTGAGCTCCTCCATCATCGTCAGGAACTTCGGGTCCTTCTCGGCCCCGTCGTCGACGGTGATGAAGACGACCTTGTCCTTCACCGGTATGTCGCTGATCACGGGGAGGTCGCCGTCCGCGCGCAGGGTCACCGGTTTGGTCTTCGGCGGTGCGGGCGGGGCGGCCAGCGGCGTGATGCCCCACTTGCGGTAGGCCGCGGCTGTGCCGGCGGCCCCGTCCTGGGAGCCTTTCCCGTCCGGGCCGTCAGTGGCCTTCGCGGAGCCCGTGGCCGCATGGCTCTGGCGTGGCACCGCCGGGGTCGCCTCGGAGGTGGTCGAACACCCCGATATGAGTCCTGGTATCAGTCCCGCCGCGAGCAGTGCCCCCGCGATCCGCCGCCATCCCGCGCTGTTCGCGCCCACCCCAGCACCCCATGTCCGTACGCCGTTCGACCCGCTCCGTACTGATGGATGGCGAACAGGCGTACGGGGTTGCTTGTCACATGGGGAAGTCTACGGATTCGAAACGCCAGCGGTGCACCGGTCGGCTGATCAGTTCCGGGGCGGGGTCGGGCAGTTCGGGTGGCTCCGCGGGCTCCGGCCGAGCCTCCCACCAGGTCAGCACGAGCACACGGTCCCCAGATGCGCGGAAGGTCTCACGGCGCAGCGGCGCACCCGGCAGCGCGCGTGTGCGGGCCCATTCGAGCAGCTCCGCGCCACGCCCTTCGGCCGCGCGCGCCTCCCACATCAGCGTGAGGACCCTCATGAGTACAGGTTGTCCTTGCTGAGCTCATGCAGATGGTCGTGATCATGGTGGTGGTGCGCGCCCGGGACATGCGGATCGGTCACCGGCAGCGACGAGTCCGCCGACAGTTCCCAGTCCGACGGCGGGCGGTTCCGGGCCACCATCTCCGCACCCAGCGCCGCCACCATCGCGCCGTTGTCCGTGCACAGCTTGGGCCGCGGCACCCGCAGCCGGATACCCGCCGCCTCGCACCGTTCCTGAGCCAGGGCGCGCAACCGCGAGTTGGCCGCCACACCTCCGCCGATCATCAGATGGTCGACGCCCTCGTCCTTGCAGGCCCTGACGGCCTTGCGGGTCAGCACGTCCACCACGGCCTCCTGGAAGGAAGCCGCCACATCCCGCACGGGCACCTCCTCGCCCGCGTTGCGCTTGGCCTCGATCCAGCGGGCCACGGCCGTCTTCAGCCCGGAGAAGGAGAAGTCGTACGCGGGGTCACGGGAACCGCTCAGCCCGCGCGGGAACGCGATCGCCCGCGGGTCGCCCTCCTTCGCCAGCCGGTCGATGACGGGACCGCCGGGGAAGCCCAGGTCGAGCACGCGTGCGATCTTGTCGAAGGCCTCACCGGCCGCGTCGTCGATCGTGGCGCCCATCGGCCGCACATCGCTGGTGATGTCGGGGGCGAGCAGCAGCGACGAATGGCCGCCCGAGACCAGCAGCGCCATGGTGGGCTCGGGCAGCGGCCCGTGCTCAAGCTGGTCCACACAGATGTGCGAGGCGAGGTGGTTCACCCCGTAGAGCGGCTTGCCCAGGGCGTACGCATAGGCCTTCGCCGCCGACACACCCACCAGCAGCGCACCCGCGAGCCCCGGTCCCGCCGTCACGGCGATCCCGTCCAGGTCCTTCGCGGTGACCCCGGCCTCCTTCAGGGCGCGTTCGATCGTCGGGACCATCGCCTCGAGGTGGGCACGCGAGGCGACCTCGGGCACGACTCCGCCGAAGCGGGCGTGCTCGTCGACGCTGGAGGCGATGGCGTCGGCGAGCAGGGTGGTGCCGCGGACGATACCGACGCCCGTCTCGTCGCAGGACGTCTCGATGCCGAGCACGAGCGGTTCGTCAGCCATGGTTATCGGTTCCTTGTACGTGTCCGTCTGCGGGAGCGCCTGAGGGAGCGTCGGGGGTGCCTGCGTCGCGTACGCACAGGCGCATCACGAGGGCGTCGATGTTGCCGGGCTGGTAGTAGCCGCGGCGGAACCCGATCGGTTCGAAGCCGAAGCGCTCGTACAGCTTCTGCGCCCGGGTGTTGTCGACGCGCACCTCGAGGAGGACCTCGTCGCACTCACTCGCGGTGGCGTGCTGGAGCAGGTCGGTGAGCAGCCGGGCGCCGAGTCCGGTGCCCCACTGCTCGCGGGCGACGGCGATGGTCTGGACGTCGCCGAGCCCACCGGCGACGGCCAGGCCCGCGTAGCCGACGATCCGGCTGCTCCCGGGCGCACCGGTCTCGGCGACGATGTAGTGGCGGGTGGCCCCGGGCCCGCGCGCATGGGCGAGCTCCGACCAGAACATCCCGGGTGACCAGGCGTCCTCGGGGAAGAGGCCGTGTTCGAGCCGCAGCACCGGCTCGATGTCCCACCAGCGCATCTGGCGCAGTGTCACCGCCGCGGTAGCGGCCTGCGGCGCGGCGGTCGTGTGGTGCCCGCCGCTCACGACGGTGTGACCACCTTGTAGTTCTTGGGCACCTGGGCGTCCGGGCGGCGCAGATAGAGCGGCCGGGGCGGCAGCAGCTCCTCGCCGGCGGCGAGCTTCTCGGCGGCGAGCGACGCCAGTGCGGCGGCCGACTGGTGCTCCGGGCCACGGGCGTCGGGGAACGACTCGGGGTAGAGCAGCCCGCCCGCGCCGACCACCGGCAGCCCGGCGAGCTGGTCGGCGATCTCCGCGGGCCGGTCGACGGCCGGTTCGCTCACCCTCGTGCGCAAGCCGTCGTAGCGTGCCCAGTAGACCTCCTTGCGGCGCGCGTCCGTGGCCACCGCGAAGGGCCCCTCGATCCCGGAGGCGTACGCGAGACCGTCCAGGGTGCACAGCCCGTGCACCGGGACACCGAGCGCCGAGCCGAAGGTCGCGGCCGTCACCAGTCCGACGCGCAGCCCGGTGTACGGGCCGGGGCCGACGCCGACCACGAGGTCCGTGACGGCCCCCAGTGCCAGCCCGGCGTCCGCGAGGACGCGGTCGACCGCGGGCAGCAGCAGCTCCCCGTGCCGGCGGGCATCGGTCGATGTGGCCTCGGCGACGACGGATGTGCCGTCGTGGAGGGCGACGGTGACGGCTGGGGTGGCGGTATCAACGGCGAGCAGGAGCACGCGAACAGCCTACGGCCACGGCGGCGGGGCACGGCGTCCCGTACCCGGTGGCCGCTGCTGCTACCGTCAGCGACGTACGCGCGCGTGTGCGTGCGCACAGAAGCAGAGCCGAAGGGGAGCAGGGTGGCCAGGAGCAGCTCGGGAATGGTGGCCGGGCTCACCGCGGTGGCGCTCGCCGCGGTCGGCTTCCTCGCCTACCAGGCCTCCGCGAACGTCCCCGAGGACCTCAGGCCCCCGGCCACGGCCAAGCAGTCACCCGGCGCCGAGCCCCCCGGCAGCACAGCCGACCAGCGGCGGTCCGACCCGCTCGCCGTGCCCGCGAAGTCCGGCAAGGGCATGCGGGTGGTCTACGCGCTGGGCGAGCGGCGGGTCTGGCTGATCGGCGGGAACGGGAAGGCCACGCACACGTTCCCGGTGGTGCCGAGCACGGTGAGCCCGCCGGCCGGCGCCTATGAGGTGACGTCGCGCAGCGGCAGCATCCGCGGCTCGGACGGGGTGCCGATCGAGCACGTCGTGCGGTTCGCGACCGTGGACGGGGTGAACATCGGCTTCAGCGCCGCGGTGGACGGATCGATGTCGGCCCCGGACCCGGAACGCAGGACGGGCGGGGTACGGATGCAGCGCACGGACGGCGACGCGATGTGGGACTTCGCGCTGGAAGGGACCAAGGTCGTCGTCGTCCCGTAGCCACCCCTCGGTGGCCGCCGGGATCCTCAAGTGACGGGGCACGGCCTGTCCGGGGCCGAAGTGAGCGGCGGCCCCGCACTTCACCCGAACGCGTTACGCGGCGTCGCGCTGCTCCTCGTACCCCTCGACGCCCGAGGGGTCGCCGGGCACACCCTTGTGCTCGCGGGGCGGAGTCGAGACCGCACTGGCAGCCGCGCACGCCGCCAGCAGGTCATGCATCGAGACGGCGGACGGTGATGGTGCGGGCCGGGGCCGCGGGCGCGGCCCGGTCGCCTCGTGCTCGGGCGCGGACATGGATGCCTCCTGGTGCCGCGGGGGCAGGCATGGTTAGGGGCACCTAACCTGATCTCGCATCCATGTCACCATGCCCGCAGCCAGGGGCGCAACATTTTGCCGACGTCTTGTCGGAACGTACACAATCGGATGCCGCTCGGGGAGACGCCCGAAGTGGTGCTCGAGGAGAGGTGCGCCGCTCAGGCGCTGAGCCCGGCGACACCCGCATCGGCCCAGCGCGGCCCGATCCCCGTGAGGGTGACCGTGCGGCGCTCGTCGTCCGTGCTGCCGACGACCCGGTGGATCACCACGTGCAGCCGGTCGTCGGAGAGATCCTCGACTTTTCCGTCGCCCCACTCCACCACCACCACGGAATCCGGCAGCGAGACATCGAGGTCGAGGTCCTCCATCTCGTCCAGCCCCCCGCCCAGCCGGTAGGCGTCCACATGGACCAGGGCCGGGCCGCCGACCAGCGAGGGGTGCACCCGGGCGATGACGAACGTCGGCGAGGTCACCGCGCCGCGCACCCCGAGACCTTCGCCGAGCCCGCGTGTCAGGGTCGTCTTCCCCGCGCCGAGCTCACCGCTGAGCATGACGAGATCACCGGGCCGCAGCAGCTTGGCGAGCCTGCGGCCCAGCTCCTGCATCTGGTCCGGGGAGGTGAGAGTGAGACGGGCGGCGGCCGTGTCAGCCGGGCTCTGCGGTGCTTCCATACGTGCCAACGTTAGCCGCTGCCGGCACCGCCCCGACCCGCACCAGCAGGTCCGCGAGCCGGTCGGTGACCACCACGGGGTGCTCCAGCATCACCAGGTGCCCGGCGTCCGGGACGATCACCAGTTCCGAGTCGGGCAGCAGGTCCGCGATCGCCTCACTGTGCGCGCTGGGCGTGACCAGGTCCCTGTCCCCGGCCAGCACCAGCACCGGGACTTCCTGGAACACCTCCAGCGCCGCCGCCTTGTCGTGCTCGGCGAAGGCCGGGTAGAACTCGGCGACCACATCGATCGGGGTTCCCTCGATCATGCGCTCGGCGAACCGGGCCACCGCCGGGTCCACGTCCTTCGAGCTGAACGAGTAGCGCTTGATCAGACCCGCGAAGAGGTCGGCCGTGGCCCGCCGCCCCCGCTCGACCAGCTCCGCCTGGGAGCCCAGCGCCTTCAGCACGCCCGGCAGCACCCGACGCACCACGTTCACACCCGCGACCGGCAGCCCGTAGTTCACCTCGCCGAGCCCGCCCGCCGACGTCCCCACGAAGGCGACACCGACCACGCGCTCCCTGATGAGCTCGGGAAACGCGTCGGCCAGCGCCATCAGCGTCATCCCGCCCATCGAGTGGCCCACCAGCACCAGCGGGCCGTCCGGGGCCGCCGCGTCGATGACCGCCTTCAGGTCCCGGCCGAGCTGGTCGATCGAGACCGGCGACCCGTCGGGTCCCGACTGCGCCGTCCCACGGCCAGAACGGCCGTGACTGCGCTGGTCCCAGTGGACGGTGCGGACCAGCCCGCGCAGGGCCGCCCGCTGGAAGTGCCAGGAGTCCTGGCTGAGGCAGTAGCCATGACTGAAGACGACGGTGACCGGCGCGGGCGACTTGCGGCCGAACAGCCGGCGCCGGCGCGGCCCGACGCCCCCCGCGTCCGGGTCCACCTCGTCGGTCTCGAAATAGAGGGTCGTGCCGTCGTCCGAGGTGGCCCGGCCCGGTGTGCCGCGCAGCGATCCATAAGGGCCCGACGCGTCCAGCGCGAGCCGTGCCTTGCGTCGCATCCCGCGGCCCACGGTCATCCGCTCTATGGCGACGCCCGCCGCCGCACCGGCGGCGATCACCCCTATGGCGGCACCGGCGAAGCCCGCCCGGCGCCAGTTGCCCGTGGCCGCGTCGGTCACCGCCGCCGCCACGTCCCCCGCGCTGCTCTCGCTCACCGTGCCTGCTCCTATAGGTCGGTCGGTTGGGGTCGGTTACTCGTTGAGTTCGTCGAGCTCGTTGAGATGGACGCGCGGCACCCGCGCCCCGATCCGGGTCACGATCTCGTAGGCGATCGTGTCCGCCGCCTCCGCCCAGTCCTCCGCGGTCGGCTCGCCCTGGTCGCCAGGGCCGAACAGCACCGCGGCGTCCCCCTCCCGGACCCGGTCAGCGCCGTCCGGACCAAGATCCACCACGAACTGGTCCATGGCGACCCGCCCGGCCACCCGCCGCCAGGCCCCGCCCACCAGGACCGGGCCGCGGCCCGACGCGTTCCGCGGGATGCCGTCCGCGTAACCGACGGGAATCAGTCCGAGCGCGGTCTCCGTGTCGGTGATGTAGTGGTGCCCGTAGCTGACCCCGTGGCCCGCGGGCACACCCTTGACCAGCGCCACGGACGCCTTGAGCGTCATCACCGGCCGCAGACCGAAGTCGGCGGGGGTTCCGAGCTCCGGGCTCGGCGAGATGCCGTACATCGCGATCCCCGTACGCACCAGGTCGAGATGGGTCTCGGGCAGCGTCAGTGTGGCCGGGGAGTTGGCGATGTGCCGCACCTCCGGATTGATGCCCTCCTTCTCCGCGTAGGCCACCAGATCCTTGAAGACGGAGAGTTGAGCGGCGATGGAGGGGTGGCCCGGCTCGTCGGCGCAGGCGAAGTGGGACCACAGGCCGGTGACCCTGACACTGCCCGTCGCCTCGGCGGCGCGGGCCTCCGCGACCAGTGCGGCCCAGTCGGCCGGCTGGCTGCCGCCCCGGCCGAGGCCCGTGTCGGCCTTGAGCTGGATCCTGGCCGTACGGCCCGCCTCACGCGCGGCGTGCACCACCTCGCCCAGCGCCCAGAGGTCGCTCACCCCCATGTCCAGGTCCGCCTCGACGGCCTCCCGCCAGGGCCCACCAGGGGTCCAGAGCCAGCACATCACCCGGCCCTCGATCCCCGCGGCCCGCAGCGCGAGCGCCTCCTCGGGCGTCGCGGTACCGATCCAGGTCGCGCCCGCGGCGAGCGCGGCCTTCGCACAGGGCACCATTCCGTGTCCGTACGCGTCGGCCTTCACCACGGCCATCACGGCAGCGCGGGGCGCCATCGCACGCAGTGCGCGGACGTTGTCGCGCAGGGCGGCGAGGTCGATCTCGGCGCGGGCTCGGAAGGGTGCGTTCTGGTTCATCGCGGCCCAGTGTCTCAGAGGCCCCCGGCATAGTTCGTACGGCAACGACCGCGAGTGGTCCTGGTCACCCGCGCGTATCAGGGTGTGGTCACGGAGTGCGGCGAAGTGTGGTCGTGCCGCGCCTCAGTGTGCGGTGTGTCGCGCCGCGCTCGAGTCACCCTCACGGTGCGGTCGTGTCGCGCCACGCCCGGGGGATCGCCGTGGCCACGTCGTGGGCCGACACGGGGGCGTCACGGGACGCGAGCCGGCCGGCGAGCCCGTGCAGATACGCACCCACCGACGCGGCGTCGAACGGTTCGAGGCCGGCGGCGAGCAGGGAGCCCGTCAGCCCCGAGAGCACGTCTCCGCTCCCCGCGGTCGCCAGCCAGGAGGTGCCCGTCGCGTTCACCCGGACCTGACGGTGCGGGTCCGGGTCGGCGACGAGGGTCGTCGAGCCCTTCAGCAGCACGGTGGCGCCGTACGTCTCCGCCAGCTTCCGCACGGCGGCGAGCCGCGCGCCCTCGACCTCCTCGCGCGACACGCCGAGCAGGGCGGCGGCCTCGCCCGCGTGGGGGGTGAGCAGGGTCGGTGCCGTACGGGCCCTGACCGCGGCCGGGTCGAGGGCCCGCAGCCCGTCGGCGTCCACCAGCACCGGTACGTCCGAGTCGAGCACCTCCTCCACACCGGGGCCGTCACCCAGGCCGGGCCCGACCACCCAGGCCTGGACCCGCCCCGCCTTCGAGGGCGGCCAGCCGTGCACCAGGGTCTCCGGGAACCGGGCGATGACGGCGTCCGCCCCGGGACCCACGTACCGCACCGCGCCGGCACCGGCGCGCAGTGCGCCGGCCACCGCGAGGACGGCGGCGCCCGGATAGCGGGCGGAGCCGGCGACGACACCGACGACCCCGCGGCGGTACTTGTCGCTCTCTGTCCCGGGCACCGGCAAGAGCTGTGCCACATCCGCGTGTTGCAGGGCCTCGGCATCGGGCACGGAGGGCAGGTACGGCTCCAGGCCGATGTCGATGAGCCGTACCGCACCCGTGTGGGCGTGGGCCGGGTCGATCAGCAGTCCCGGCTTGTACGTCCCGAAGGTGACCGTCGCATCGGCCGGCAGCGCCTCCCCCCTGACCTCGCCCGTGTCCGCCTCGATCCCGCTGGGCAGGTCGACGGCGATCACGAGCGCGCCGGAGCCGCGGGCGGCACGGGCCAGGGGCACGGCATCGGGGCGGAGGCCGCCGTGGCCGCCGATGCCGGTGATCCCGTCCAGCACCAGGTCGGCGGCGGCGAGCACGTGGTACGGGTCGTCGGGAACGTGGCCGCCCGCCTTGACCAGCGCGTCGAGCCCGCCCTGGTGCGCCTTTCCGGGGGAGACGAGCACGGCGTCCACGCGCGCACCCCTGCGGGCGAGCCGCACCCCCGCGTAGAGGGCGTCGCCGCCGTTGTCCCCGCTGCCCACGAGCAGCACGACCCGGGCCCCGTAGACACGCGGCAGCAGCCCCGCCACGGCGGCGGCGAGCCCTGCGGCGGCTCGTTGCATGAGGGCGCCTTCGGGGAGGCGGGACATGAGGTGGGCTTCGGCTTGGCGGACGGCTTCCACGCGGTAGGCATGACGCATGCTCAGAGTCTGCCGCGTGTCGCGTCCCCGGGGTGCGGAGTGCGGGGTCTCCCGGTGTGCCGCACCCCGGCGCGAGCCCGACCCCTACCCCTCCGCGATCACCATCGCCGACGCCACGCCCGCGTCATGGCTCAGCGAGACGTGCCAGGTCCGCACCCCCCGCGCCACCGCCGCGTCCGCCACCGTGCCGGTGACCCGCAGGCGGGGCTGGCCGGACTCCTCGACGTAGACCTCGCAGTCGGTCCACAACAGGCCCGCCGGGGCGCCCAGTGCCTTCGCGACGGCCTCCTTCGCGGCGAACCGGGCCGCGAGGGAGGCGGTGCCGCGGCGTTCGCCGCTGGGAAGGAGCAGCTCGCTGTCGAGGAAGAGCCGGTCCGCGAGGGCCGGTGTGCGCCGCAGTGCCTCGCCGAAGCGGTCGATCTCGGCGACGTCGATCCCCACCCCGATGATCATTCGACGGTGACCGACTTCGCCAGGTTGCGCGGCTGGTCCACCTCGTTGCCCCGGGCCGTCGCCAGCTCGCAGGCGAACACCTGGAGCGGCACGGTCGCCACCAGTGGCTGGAGCAGCGCGGGGGTCGCGGGGATGCGGATCAGGTGGTCCGCGTACGGCACGACCGCCTCGTCACCCTCCTCGGCGATCACGATCGTGCGCGCTCCACGGGCCCGGATCTCCTGGATGTTCGACACGATCTTCCCGTGCAGCACCGAGCGGCTGCGCGGCGACGGCACGACCACCACGACCGGCAGGTCCTGTTCGATGAGGGCGATCGGGCCGTGCTTCAGCTCGCCGGCCGCGAAGCCCTCGGCGTGCATATAGGCGAGTTCCTTGAGCTTGAGCGCACCTTCGAGGGCGACCGGGTAGCCCACGTGCCGCCCGAGGAACAGCACCGTGTTCTTGCCGGCGAGCGAGCGGGCCAGCGCGCGGACCGGCTCCATGGTCTCCAGGACCTGGTCCACCTCGCGGGCGATCTCGGAGAGGTCGCGGATGACCGCGCGGATCTCGTCCCCCCACTTGGTGCCGCGCACCTGACCGAGGTAGAGCGCCACCAGGTAGCAGGCCACGAGCTGGGTGAGGAAGGCCTTGGTCGAGGCGACGGCCACCTCGGGTCCCGCGTGGGTGTAGAGCACCGCGTCCGACTCTCGCGGGATCGTGGATCCGTTGGTGTTGCAGATGGCCAGCACCTTCGCGCCCTGTTCGCGCGCGTGGCGCAGGGCCATCAGGGTGTCCATCGTCTCGCCGGACTGCGAGATGGCGATCACCAGGGTGCGGTGGTCCAGGATCGGGTCCCGGTAGCGGAACTCGCTGGCCAGCTCCACCTCGCAGGGGATGCGGGTCCAGTGCTCGATGGCGTACTTGGCGATGAGCCCGGCGTGGAAGGCCGTGCCGCACGCCACGATCACGACCTTCTGGGCTTCCCTGAGCACGGACGCGGGGATCCGCACCTCGTCCAGGGTGAGCGAGCCGCCCGCGTCGATCCGCCCGAGGAGGGTGTCGGCGACCGCCTTCGGCTGCTCGGCGATCTCCTTGAGCATGAAGTAGTCGTAGCCGCCCTTCTCGGCGGCGGAGGCGTCCCAGTCCACGTGGTAGGACCGCACGTCGGCCGGTGCGCCCTCGAAGTCGGTGACCGTCACGCTGTCGCGCCGCAGTTCGACGACCTGGTCCTGACCCAGCTCGATCGCCGAACGGGTGTACGCGATGAACGCGGCCACGTCGGAGGCCAGGAAAGCCTCACCGTCCCCGACCCCCACGACCAGCGGCGAGTTGCGGCGGGCGCCGACCACCACGTCCGGCTCGTCGGCGTGTACGGCGACAAGGGTGAAGGCGCCTTCGAGCTGCTTGCACACCAGTCGCATCGCCTCGGCCAGTTCACCGCAGGACGAGAACTCCTCGGCGAGCAGATGGGCCACGACCTCGGTATCGGTCTCGGACGCCAGGTCGTGTCCGCGGTCGGCCAGCTCGCCGCGCAGCGAAGCGAAGTTCTCGATGATGCCGTTGTGGACGACGGCGACCCGGCCCGCGTTGTCGATGTGCGGGTGGGCGTTGGTGTCCGTCGGGCCGCCGTGGGTGGCCCACCGGGTGTGTCCGATGCCGGTCGACCCGCTGGGCAGCGGCCGGTCGGTCAGCTCCTTCTCCAGGTTGAGCAGCTTGCCCGCCTTCTTGGCCGCGGCCAGCCCGCCGTCGGCGAGTACGGCGACGCCCGCCGAGTCATAGCCCCGGTACTCCAGCCGTTTGAGGCCGGCGATGACGACATCGAGCGCGGACTGCGCTCCCACGTAACCCACGATTCCGCACATGTCCCGCAGCCTACGGCGTGAGCGATACCACGCCGCGTTCGGACGCCGCTGCACCGACAATGAGCATGTGATCACTTCGCCGCCACGAAGCCGCAAGCCCGACCGGGCCGAGTCGTCCCCCTACGTCGACCTCACCCGCGCGGAGTGGAGCGCGCTGCGCGAGAGGACGCCGCTGTCCCTGAGCGCGGCCGAGGTCGAAAAGCTGCGCGGGCTCGGTGATGTCATCGACCTGGACGAGGTCAGGGACATCTATCTGCCGCTGTCCCGGCTGCTCAATCTGTACGTGGGTGCCACCGCCAACCTCCGCGGGGCGCTGAACACCTTCCTCGGTGAGGCGGGCAACGGCCACGGCACCCAGCGCGGGACACCGTTCGTCATAGGCGTGGCGGGCTCGGTCGCCGTCGGCAAGTCCACGGTCGCCCGTCTGCTCCAGGCGCTGCTGGCTCGCTGGCCCGAGCACCCGAGGGTGGAGCTGGTCACCACCGACGGCTTCCTCTACCCGATGAAGGAGCTCGAGAGCCGGGGGCTGATGTCCCGCAAGGGCTTCCCCGAGTCGTACGACCGGCGGGCCCTGACCCGCTTCGTCGCCGACATCAAGGCGGGCAAGGACGAGGTCAGCGCCCCCGTCTACTCTCATCTGATCTACGACATCGTGCCGGGCCAGCGCCTCACGGTGCGCCGTCCGGACATCCTGATCGTGGAAGGCCTCAACGTCCTCCAGCCGGCCCTGCCCGGCCAGGACGGCCGCACCCGGGTGGGCCTCGCCGACTACTTCGACTTCTCCGTGTACGTGGACGCCCGCCCCGAGGACATCGAGCGCTGGTACCTCAACCGCTTCCGGAAGCTGCGCGAGACGGCGTTCCAGAACCCGTTCTCGTACTTCAGGAAGTACACCCAGGTCTCGGAGGAGGAAGCGCTGGAGTACGCCCGCACCATGTGGCGCACGATCAACAAGGTGAACCTTCTGGAGAACGTGGCCCCCACCCGGGGCCGCGCGACGCTCGTCGTCCGCAAGGGCCCGGACCACAAGGTCCAGCGGCTGTCCCTGCGCAAACTCTGAGGAGCTCCCCTTTGCTGCACCTGCGCATGATCGTCCCGCCCGATCGGACCGACACGGTGGTCCGCACCGTCGAGAAGACGGTCGGCACGACCCATCTCGTCGTCATCCCGGGTGCCGCACGCAACCCGGCAGGAGATCTGGTGCTGTGCGACGTGGCGCGCGAGGCCGGGGACGCCCTGATCGGGCGGCTGCGGGAGCTCGGTCTGCACCGGGAGGGCGCGATCTCCGTCGAGAGTGTCGACCTGTCGCTGTCCAAGCGCGCCGACAAGGCCGAGAAGGAGGCTCCGGGAGAAGGCGCCGACGCGGTGCTGTGGGAGCAGCTCACCGACGCCACTCACGAAGAGTCGACGCTCAACGTCACCTACTTGGCGTTCCTCACGCTGGCAACCATGATCGCCGCCTGCGGCGTGGTGCTCGACAACGCGATCCTGATCGTGGGCGCGATGGCCGTCGGACCCGAGTTCGGCCCGCTGGCGGGTCTGAGCACGGCGATCGTGCAGCGGCTGCCGCGGCTCGCCTGGCGCTCTCTGGTGGCGTTGATCGCGGGCTTCGCGCTGGCCATGCTGGTCACGATCGCCTTCAGCTCCTTCATGACCGGAATCGGACTGTTCGAGACGTCGATGCTCAAGGCCGAGCGGCCCAACACGGCCTTCATCTACCATCCCGACGCGTTCTCGTTCGTCGTCGCCGTGCTTGCAGGTATCGCCGGCACGCTCTCCCTGACGTCGGCGAAGTCGGGCGCCCTGGTAGGTGTGGCGATCTCGGTGACCACGGTCCCGGCTGCGGCGAACGCCGCCGTGGCCTTCAGCTACAGCGAGTACCGCCAGGCCTGGGGCTCCAGCGAGCAGCTGCTGCTGAACCTGCTCGGGATCATCCTGGCCGGGACGCTCACGTTGCTGACGCAGAAGTGGCTCTGGAGCATCCAGAAGCGCCGTATGTCGCGGATGTCAGCTCGCTGAGAGGGTCTCCCCCAGCCAGTCGAAGACGACCTCGCAGTGCGTCTGCGGGGCCATCGGGGAGCAGTGCAGCTGGGCACCCTGGGCCCTGGTCAGCTTCACGTAGTCCTTGGGCGACGTGAGCTTCTCGTACATCTCGCGCGGCTGGCCGGGGTAGAACTGCTCGTCGTCGTAGTCCAGGACCAGCGTGGGCGCCTTGATACGGCCGACGATGCCGGTGATCGTCAGCGCCTCGACACGCGTGGCGGGAGTGTAGAAGTCGGTGAACATCTTGCCCTGACGGGCGGCGAGCATCGCCGGGATGGAGAACGGCTCGAAGCGCTTCTTGATCGTGGCCGCCGTGTCCGGGGGGAGCTCGGGGACGACCTCCTTGTTCCAGATGTTGTTGGTCTCCTCCTTGCTCGGGGTGAGGATCTCCCGGAGCTGCGGGGGAAAGCCGAGCCAGGGCTCCAGGCAGCCGGGCATCGCGACCAGTGCGGCGATCCGCTCCTCGAACGCGGCGGCGCGGGGCGCGAGGTCACCGCCCATGCTCAGGCCGGTGAGGGCGATCTTGTCGGGATCCACGTCCGGGCGGGCGACCAGCCAGTCGACGAGCGGGGTGACCACCTTCTCCCAGGTCGGACTGAACACCACCTCGTCGACGAAGAGCATCTGGCCCTGGCCCGGCCCGTCGTACACCAGCGCGTTCCAGCCGCGGTCCAGGGCCGCGGAGACCCCGTATGTCCACATGTCGACGTTCTGCCCGTCGCTGCCGTTGGTGAGGATCACCGTCGGACGGCGCTCGTCGGCCGTATCCGGCCGGAAGAACCACACCGGCAGCGGGGTCTTCTGGTACGGGACGTTCGCCGTCACCGGGGGCGGTTCACAGCCCTTGCAGAACGTGTCCCAGGCGTCGCGTCCTGCCTGGTAGAGCTGTTCCTCGCTGCCCGGATCGTCGGAACCGAGCACGAAGAACAGCGCCTGGCCGTAGTACTGCGCGGCCCGCAGCGCCCGGAAGCGGGTGGTCTGGGCGTCGGCCTTGCTCCCCTGGGGCGCCTTCTCGAGCTGGTCGCCGAGCTTCTTGAAGGTCTCGACATACGTCTGCGCGGACAGCCCCGCCTTGTTGATCGCGTTCACGGCGGTGAGCACCTCGCCCACTTCGCCGGCCCCGAAGCCGGCTCCGCCGAGTGCAAGCAACCCGTTGAAGTTGTACGCCGGGTCCCTGAACAGCGTCATCGCCCCCGGTGTGGGCCCACCGCCCGCCGCTGCGGAGGGCTGCGGCCCACTGCGGCTGGGCGTCGGCGCCTGCGCGGGCGAAGCCCCGCCCGGCGAGCTGCACCCGGAGGTCATCAGGGCCCCCGCACCACCGACGAGCCCGGCGAGGGCCGCACGGCGGCTGGGGCGGTCTGCGGACACGTACGTCATACCGGACGAAGGTACGACCGGCAGGACCGCCCGCTGCCCTGCGACACCCGCCCTTCGCCCGAACGGGCTCCCGAAAACCCCGGAACCCTGCCCGGCTGCCAGGGGACGCCCACATCGCGGTGCGGGGGACGGGTGCCCAGGGTGCGGCACACCGGAAATCCGCCCACCACGCGGATGCGGGTCCGCCCTCCGGGCGGCACGGCACTACTGCTCGGACACGGCCCGGGGCCTTTCGTTTGGATCAGGTCTGATCAGTGAGCGGGTCTGGCGCCTGGGGTCTCCCCCGCCCTCTTGAGGCCGAGGGTCCTGGGATCTCCCCCGCGGCCCTTGAGGCCGAGCCTGGAGTCTCCCCCGGCCCCTTGAGGCCGAGCCTGGGGTCTCCCCCGGCCCCTTGAGGCCGAGCCTGGGGTCTCCCCCGACCCCTTGAGGCCGAGCCTGGGGTCTCCCCCGCCCCTTGGGGCCGAGCCTGGGGTCTCCCCCGGCCCCTTGGGGCCGAGGGGACGTATCGCAAGGCGGAGGAGGGAGCCATGGCGGAGCCATGCCGACCGACGACAACGCGGCGAGACGCGGCACCAGGGCACGCGAACCCGGCAAGATCCAAACGAAAGGCCCTAGCCCAGCGCGGACTTCACCGCGTCCGCAAGCCAGCCCGCAACGGCCCTGGCCTGCTCGATATCCGCGGCCTCGACCATCACACGGACCAGCGGCTCCGTGCCCGAGGGGCGCAGCAGCACCCGCCCGGTGGAGCCGAGCTCGTGCTCGGCGTCGGACACCGCGGCCGCCAGCTCGGCAGAGGTGGACACGCGGGACCTGTCCACGTCCGGGACGTTGACCAGGACCTGCGGGAGCCGATCCATCACCGCGACCAGCTCCGCCAGCGAACGCCCGGTCGCCGCGACCCGGGCAGCCAGCATCAGACCGGTCAGGGTGCCGTCGCCCGTGGTGGCGTGGTCGAGCACGATGACATGGCCGGACTGCTCGCCGCCGAGTGCGTAGCCGTGCTCCTTCATGGACTCCAGGACGTACCGGTCGCCGACCGCGGTCTGCACCAGCGCGATGCCTTCGGCCTCCATCGCCAGCTTGAAGCCCAGGTTCGACATCACGGTCGCGACCACGGTGTTCCCGCGCAGGGTGCCCGCCTCGCGCATCGCGAGGGCCAGCACGGCGAGGATCTGGTCGCCGTCGATCTCGTTGCCCTCGGCGTCCACGGCGAGGCAGCGGTCGGCGTCGCCGTCGTGCGCGATGCCGAAGTCGGCGCCGTGCTCGACCACGGCGGCCTTGAGCAGACCCAGATGGGTCGAGCCGCAGTTGTCGTTGATGTTGAGGCCGTCCGGCTCGGCGCCGATCGTCACGACCTCGGCGCCCGCCCGGGCGAAGGCCTCGGGCGACACCCGGGCCGCCGCTCCGTGTGCCTCGTCCAGGACGACCTTGAGCCCGTCGAGACGGTTCGGCAGGACCGCGATGAGGTGGGCGACGTACCTGTCGAAGCCCTCGTCGTAGTCGCGCACCCGGCCCACGCCCGCGCCGGTCGGCCGGTCCCAGGGAGCGCCGGTGCGGTGCTCCTCGTAGACCGCCTCGATACGGTTCTCCAGCTCGTCCGCGAGCTTGTGGCCGCCGCGCGCGAAGAACTTGATGCCGTTGTCGGGCATGGCGTTGTGGCTCGCGGAGAGCATCACGCCGAGGTCGGCGCCCAGCGCGCCGGTGAGGTACGCCACCGCCGGGGTGGGCAGCACACCGACCCTCAGGACGTCCACGCCCGCACTCGCGAGCCCCGCCACGACGGCGGCTTCCAGGAACTCCCCGGACGCGCGGGGGTCACGTCCGACCACCGCCGTCGGCCGATGGCCCTCGAACGTGCCCGCCTCGGCGAGTACGTGCGCCGCCGCGACCGAGAGACCGAGCGCGAGCTCCGCCGTCAGGTCCGCGTTGGCGACACCGCGCACACCGTCCGTGCCGAAGAGTCGTCCCACTGGTTTCCTCCGAAATCGCTCCGCATTCGCTCCGACCATGCCAGCCGCTTGGAGCTCCGTGCCGTCTTGCCGTTTATACGCCCAGGTCGCCGGGCTGTGTCCCCCGAGGCGGCTACAAAGCGGAATCTGCCGCGAAGAGCCGTTGAAACAGAACGCCCCGGCCGGCACCGAGTGCCGCCGGGGCGAACCTATGCCGTACAAGCAGCGGATTAGCGCTTGCTGTACTGCGGGGCCTTGCGGGCCTTCTTGAGACCGGCCTTCTTGCGCTCGACCGCACGGTCGTCGCGGCTCAGGAAGCCAGCCTTCTTCAGCGCGCCGCGGTTGTTCTCCACGTCCGCCTCGTTCAGGGCGCGGGCCACGCCGAGGCGCAGGGCGCCGGCCTGGCCGGAGACGCCGCCACCCGCGATACGGGCGATGACGTCGTAGCGGTCGTCGAGCTCGAGCACCTTGAAGGGCTCGTTGACTTCCTGCTGGTGCACCTTGTTGGGGAAGTAGTCCTCAAGGGTGCGACCGTTGATCTTCCACTTGCCGGTGCCCGGAACGATACGGACGCGGGCGATGGCGTTCTTGCGACGACCCAGGCCGGCGGCCGGCTGCGGGTCGCCGAAGCGGGACGCGAGGGACTCGGAGGTGTACTCGCCCTCGACGGGCACCTCCGACTCGAAGGTGGTGACCTCGGCGTAGGTCTCTTCGCCCTCGACGGGGTACTCAGCGGTGGTCTCGGCCACGATGCTCCTCAGATTCTTTTCGTCTTAGGGGGTGGCCGGACTTACTGCGCGACCTGGGTGATCTCGAACGGAACCGGCTGCTGGGCAGCGTGCGGGTGGTTCTCGCCCGAGTAGACCTTCAGCTTCGAGAGCATCTGACGGCCCAGGGTGTTCTTGGGGAGCATGCCCTTGACGGCCTTCTCGACGGCCTTCTCGGGGTTCTTCGCAAGCAGCTCGTCGTAGCGGACGGAGCGCAGACCACCCGGGTAGCCGGAGTGGCGGTACGCCAACTTCTGGGTCCGCTTGTTGCCGGACAGGTGCACCTTGTCCGCGTTGATGATGATGACGAAGTCACCAGCGTCGACGTGGGGCGCGTAGATCGGCTTGTGCTTGCCCCGCAGGAGGGTGGCAGCAGTGGTGGCCAGACGACCCAGAACGACGTCCTGGGCGTCGATGACGTGCCACTGGCGCGTCACATCGCCGGGCTTGGGGCTGTACGTACGCACGGTCGTAGCCTTCGCTTCTTCAGTGATGGGGATCCGCCGGGCCCGCGAGGGCACGGAGGACGGGGTCCTGACAAGGCCACCCGGACGATCACGACAGCCGTGGCAGCACATCAGGCGACGCAACCCGAGTGCATACCGCTGGTCATCGGCCCGGTGGACCGGCGTAAGGGCCCCTCACGTGAGATAGAGCAAGCCAATACGCATAACGAACCAGCAGAATACCCGCGCTCCCCCGCACGGGTCAAAACGCCCGCCCCGGGGGCACGGAGCCGGGGTGGCTACAGCGTGCCACCACCCGGCCACCGCACCCGTGGCCGCCCCCCGCTAACGCACCCGCTCGACCCGCCGCTCGTCCCAGACCGGCTCCGGTGTCTCACGGACCCGGCCGTCGGAACCGAAGACGAGGAAGCGGTCGAAGGACTTCGCGAACCAGCGGTCGTGGGTGACCGCCAGCACCGTGCCCTCGTACGCCTCCAGGCCCTGCTGGAGCGCCTCGGCCGACTCCAGGTCCAGGTTGTCCGTCGGCTCGTCCAGAAGCAGCGCTGTGGTGCCACGCAGCTCGAGGAGCAGGATCTGGAACCTGGCCTGCTGCCCGCCCGAGAGCCGGTCGAAGGTCTGGTCGCCCTGGCCCTCCAGCTCGTACCGGCGCAGGACGCTCATCGCCCCGCCCCGGTCCTTGGAGTGCTCCGTCCAGAGGATGTCGACCAGGGTCCGGCCCATCAGCTCGGGATGGGCGTGGGTCTGGGCGAAGTGGCCGGGGACCACCCGGGCGCCAAGCTTCCACAGGCCGGTGTGCGCCACGGCCTCGCCTGCGAGCAGCCGAAGGAAGTGGGACTTCCCCGAGCCGTTGGAGCCGAGCACCGCGACCCGCTCGCCGTAGAACACTTCCAGCGAGAAGGGCTTCATCAGCCCGCTGAGCTCCAGGTTCTCGCAGGTCACCGCGCGCACCCCGGTACGGCCGCCGCGCAGCCGCATCCGGATGTCCTGCTCGCGCGGCGGCTCCGGGGGCGGGCCGGCCTCCTCGAACTTCCGCAACCGCGTCTGCATCGCCCGGTAGCGCGAGGCCATGTCGGGGCTGATGGCCGCCTGCTGGCGCAGCTTGTGGACCAGCGCCTTCAGCCGGGCGTGCTCCTCGTCCCAGCGCCGCTTGAGCTCCTCGAAGCGGGCGAACCGCTCGCGCCGCGCCTGGTGGAAAGTGGCGAACCCCTCACCGTGCACCCAGACGTCGCTGCCCGCGGGTCCCGGTTCCACCGCGACGATCCGCTGAGCGGCCCGTGCCAGCAGCTCACGGTCGTGGGAGACGAAGAGCACGGTCTTGCGGGTCTCCGCCAGCCGCTCCTCCAGCCAGCGCTTGCCCGGGACGTCCAGATAGTTGTCCGGCTCGTCCAGCAGCAGCACCTCGTCGGGGCCGCGCAGCAGCGCCTCGAGCACCAGCCGCTTCTGCTCACCGCCCGACAGCGTGCGCACCAGGCGCCACTGGGCCTGCTCGTACGGGACGCCGAGTGCGGCCATGGTGCACATGTCCCAGACCGTCTCGGCCTCGTACCCCTGCACCTCGGCCCAGTCGCTGAGCGCCTGCGCGTACCGCATCTGAGCGGCCTCGTCGTCGACCGTCATGATCAGGTGCTCGGCCTGGTCGACCGCCCGCGCGGCCTCCCTGATCCTCGGCTGGGCCACCGAGACCAGCAGGTCGCGGACGGTGCGCTCGTCCCGTACCGAGCCCACGAACTGCGGCATCACTCCGAGGCCGCCGCTGGATGACACGGTGCCGCCGTGCGGCTTGAGCTCCCCGGAGAGCAGCCGCAGCAAGGTGGTCTTGCCCGCGCCGTTGGCGCCGACCAGCGCGGCCACACTTCCCTCCCCCACCCGGAAGGAGATGTCGCCCAGCAGCGGTCGGCCGTCCGGCAGGTAGTACTCCAGATGCCCGGCCTCAAGATGTCCCATAGCGGGGATTGTCACTCCCGGACACGCACTTGCCCAACAGGTTTAGGATGCGCGGCATGAGCTATGGGGGACCGCAGTGGCCGCAGGAGCCACGCCGGCAGTCCGATCAGTCCGGGTCGTTCGACGCCTTCGAACCGTTCGAGCCGTACCGGCGGCAGGACCAGCAGTCGCAGTCGCCGGACTGGGCCGCGCTGGCCGACGCCTCCGCTGCTCGAACACGCCGCAGGAAGTGGCTGCTGATGGGCGGCGGCGCACTCGCCACGGCGGCGATAGCCACGGTGGTGGCCACTGCCGTCGTCTCGTCCGGCGAGGGCGGTACCGAGGCTTCCGGCAAGCCCGCGAGTGAGCTTCCCACTGCCCCTGACCTGCCGGGCGAGAAGGGGACGGAGCCGTCCTTCTCCTCGGTCGCGCCGCCGCCTCCACCCAACCCCAAGGAGTTCATCTCGGACGAGAGGAAGGACACGGCGCCGCTCAGCGCCGACACCCTCTTCCCGGGCAAGAAGCTGACGATGGGCGACCGGGTCTACACCAAGGGCCCCACCGCGCGCACCGCCTCGTGCGCCTCGGCTACCCAGGGTTCGCTGGGCGCCGCCCTCACCGGCAACGGCTGCGACCAGGTGATCCGCGCCACATACACGAGGGACGGGGTGGCCGTCACCATCGGTGTGGCCGTCTTCCCCACGGAGGCCAAGGCCCAGACCGCGGTCAAGAAGTCGGCCAGGAACATCGCCCCGCTGTCGGGC
Organism: Streptomyces sp. NPDC059828; assembly: GCF_042731955.1. Taxonomy (NCBI): domain Bacteria; kingdom Bacillati; phylum Actinomycetota; class Actinomycetes; order Kitasatosporales; family Streptomycetaceae; genus Streptomyces; species Streptomyces sp. NPDC059828. The sequence goes on from NZ_JBHWIW010000026.1 coordinate 94,061, forward strand.
CCGGGGGTCGGCGGCTTCTGCAAGGGCGGCCCGGTGTGCCGCTTCGTGGGCAACTCCTACGGCAGGTACGCCTACTTCACCTCGACGGGCTACCTCAACGGAAAGTCCGTCACCAAGGGTGACCGCAAGGCGTTCCAGCCCGGTGACGATCTCGCGGAGTTCACCTTCCGGCAGATCGTGGCGCGCGGCGAGCAGCAGGCGGAGGCCGCGGCGGCTCGGTGAGGTGGGGGCGCGTTCCCCTCAAGCGATCCCCCTCGATCACATGTCATCAAGAAGTATTGACTGAACATCAGTCAGCGATCGGCATGAATAAGAAACCCATCTGATGCGTATCCGATGTCGTCTGATGTCGGCGTACCGCCTGATTCCGGGGTTCTCGGTCCCTATCATGTGCGGGCACCACAAGAAAGATGGGGGGACCACGGCCCGCGCACGCGGCCGTGAACACGCACATGCACCTGCACCACACCGCCAACGCACCTGTCATCAAGGCGGTCATACCGGCAGCCGGACTCGGCACCCGGTTCCTTCCGGCGACCAAGGCCACTCCCAAGGAGATGCTCCCGGTCGTCGACAAGCCCGCCATCCAGTACGTGGTCGAGGAGGCCGCCGCGGCCGGCCTGACCGACGTGCTGATGATCACCGGGCGTAACAAGCGGGCCCTGGAAGACCACTTCGACCGGGCTCACGAGCTGGAGTCGCTCCTCCAGGCGAAGGGCGACACCGACCGGCTCGCACTGGTCCGCGCGTCCAGCTCGCTCGCCACCGTCCATTACGCACGCCAGGGCGACCCCAAGGGCCTCGGCCACGCGGTGCTCTGCGCCGAGGCACACGTGGGCGACAAGCCCTTCGCCGTACTGCTGGGCGACGACCTGATCGACCCGCGGGATCCCCTGCTGGCCCGGATGGTGGAGGTACGCCGGCAGTGCGGCGGCAGCGTCGTGGCGCTGATGCCCGTACCCGAGGACCGCATCCACCTCTACGGCTCCGCGATCGTCCGGCCACCGGCACCCGGGGACGCCACCCGGGACGCCGACGGCGATGTGCGCGTGCTCTCCGGTCTCGTGGAGAAGCCCGCGCCGGGCACCGCGCCGAGCAATCTCGCGGTCATCGGCCGCTATGTGCTCGACCCCGAGATCTTCGGGGTGTTGCACGAGACCCCGCCCGGCCGGGGCGGCGAGATCCAGCTCACCGACGCCCTGCACACACTGGCGTCCGACGACCGCTACGGACCCGTCCACGGCGTGGTCTTCGAGGGCCGCCGCTACGACACGGGCGACCGGGGCGACTATCTGCGCGCCCAGGTGCAGCTGGCCTGTGAACACCCGGAGCTGGGGGCGTCGTTCACCGACTGGCTGCGCAAGTACGCCGCCGCGCTCTGACCCGGATACGGGTGCGGCCCCTCCCCCGGGACTCTCCGGGTGAGGGGCCGCAGTACGTGTGGCGCGGCTTCAGCAGCAGCCGCCGGCAGCCGCGGACGGGCCGGCGAGCGGCAGCGTCCTCTTGTTGCGGGCCTCACGATTCCTCGCGGCCAGCAACTCATCGGCCGGATAGCCCACTTCCTCCAGCGTCAGACCGTGCGGACGCACCACATGCACCGCCGAGTCGCGTACGCCCGCCGCCAGCACCTTCCCCGGCCAGTCCACCGGCCGGTGCCCGTCTCCGACGAACAGCATCGCGCCCACCAGGGAACGCACCATGTTGTGGCAGAAGGCGTCGGCCTTCACGGTGGCCGTGAGGATCCCGCTCGGGTCCCGCTCCCAGCGCAGCTCCTGGAGGGTGCGGATGGTCGTGGCGCCCTCCCGCTTCTTGCAGTAGGCGGCGAAGTCGTGCTCCCCGAGCAGCCTCTCGGCCGCCGCGTTCATGGCGTCCATGTCCAGCGGCCAGTCATGCCACAGCACATGGCCGCGCAGCAGCGGATCCACGCCCCCGGGGTGGTCGGTCACCCGGTAGGCATAGCGCCGCCAGATCGCGGAGAAGCGGGCGTTGAAGCCTGCCGGGGCCTCATCCGCCTTCCACACCCGCACGTCGTGGGACAGCCGGCCCGCCAGCCGCCGCAGCAGCTTGTCGCGGTGCTCCTGCCACAGTTCCCCGGGGAGATCGACATGGGCGACCTGGCCCCGGGCGTGCACTCCGGCGTCGGTGCGTCCGGCGACCGTCAGTTCGTATGTCTGCGACGACCGGGTCACCGTACGGATCGCGGCCTCGATCTCGCCCTGAACGGTCCGCTGGCCGCGGGTCTGCCGCGCCCAGCCCGAGAAGTCCCTGCCGTCGTAGGACAGGTCGAGTCGTACCCGCACGAACCCGGGCTTCACGTCATCACTCACATGTCACATCCTCTGGGAGGTCCCCCTGGGGCCCCGCGGTAGCAGGGCGAAGAAGTTTCCAGGGGGCGGAACGGGCCCGCCCCCACGAGGGGAGCGGGCCCGTTCTACGGCCTCAGTCAGAACGCTCAGGCGTCCTTGGACTCCTCGGCCGGAGCCTCAGCGGCGTCCTCGGCCTTGGTCTCCTCGGCCTTGGTCTCCTCGGCCTCCTTGACCGCGCGCTTGGCGGCGGCCTCGGCCTCGGCGACGGTCGCCTTCTTGGCGATCTCGCCCTCGACGAGCTCGATCACGGCCATCGGGGCGTTGTCGCCACGACGGTTGCCGATCTTCGTGATCCGGGTGTAGCCACCCGGACGCTCGGCGTAGCGCGGGGCGATCTCGGTGAAGAGCGTGTGGACGACGCCCTTGTCCGTGATCGTCTGGAGCACCAGGCGACGGTTGTGGATGTCGCCCTTCTTCGCCTTCGTGACCAGACGCTCGGCGACCGGACGCAGACGGCGCGCCTTCGCCTCGGTCGTGGTGATGCGGCCGTGCTCGAACAGCGCCTTCGCGAGGTTCGCGAGCAGCAGCTTCTCGTGCGCGGCGCTGCCGCCCAGACGGGCACCCTTGGTGGGCTTCGGCATCGTGTTTCTCCTTGAGATCTGCACCGGCCGTATCAGGTACCGGTGTCAGGACCCCGCAGGCGGACGCCTGCGGGCAGCTATCAGTGCTTCAGAGCCAGGCCGGTACGACCGACCCAGTGGCTCAGTACTGCTCGGTCTCGACGAAGCCCGCGTCCGCGTCGTCGTCGGCGCCGAAGGCGTCCGCGGCGGCGGTCGGGTCGAATCCGGGCGGGCTGTCCTTGAGGGCCAGGCCCATGCCGGCCAGCTTCGCCTTGACCTCGTCGATCGACTTCGCACCGAAGTTGCGGATGTCGAGCAGGTCGGCCTCGGAACGGGCCACGAGCTCACCCACCGAGTGGATGCCCTCGCGCTTGAGGCAGTTGTAGGAGCGGACCGTGAGCTCGAGCTCCTCGATCGGCAGCGCCAGGTCGGCGGCAAGGGCGGCGTCCGTCGGGG